>NZ_WTFF01000209.1 GCF_019400985.1 Streptomyces bambusae | reverse complement strand
GTCCCCGCCCGCGCGCCCGGCCGGTGGACCGATCCACGCACCCGCCTCTACCGCACCCCGCCCACCGCGCCCGCCGGCGCGGACGCCCACCTGGCCGCCGGGAACCCGGGCACGGCCCGGCAGCTGTACGCCGAAACCCTGCGCCACTCCCCCGGTGACCCGCACGCCCTCAGCGGCTGGCTGCTCGCCGGGGCCGAGCTCTCCCCCGGCCTGCGGCGCCTGCTGCGCCGCCCCGAGCGGCTGGCGGCGCTGGGCCCCGACGGCCCGGAGGAACTGGGACGCGCCGCGGCCTGGCTGGCGGCGCGGGCCTGAGGACGCAGGCCCGCGAGGGCACCCAGACAGCGCGGGCGCGGACGAGGGTGGGTCGGGGGGTGGGCTAGGCTCGATCCGGTCATGAGAATCCTCGTCACCGGTGGAGCCGGGTTCATCGGCTCGCAGTTCGTCCGCGACACCCTCGCGGGCCGGCTCCTGTCGCCGCCCGACGTCCGGGTCACCGTCCTGGACAAGCTCACGTACGCCGGCAACCGCGCCAACCTCGACGCCGTCGCCGGGGACCCCCGCCTGACCTTCGTACACGGCGACATCACCGACGTCCGCCTCGTGGACGAGGTGCTGCCGGGCCACGACGCCGTGGTCCACTGCGCCGCGGAGTCCCACGTGGACCGGTCGCTGACCGGGGCGCACGACTTCGTCACCACGAACGTGCTGGGCACCCAGGTCCTGCTGGACGCGGCCCGTACGCACGGGGTCGGCCGGTTCGTGCAGGTCTCCACCGACGAGGTCTACGGGTCGGCCGGGCCGACCGGGGCCTGGACCGAGGACGCCCCGCTCGCGCCGAACTCCCCGTACGCGGCGAGCAAGGCGAGCGCCGACCTGCTGGCCCTGGCCCAGCACCGCACCCACGGCCTGGACGTGGTCGTCACCCGCTGCTCGAACAACTACGGCCCCCACCACTTCCCCGAGAAGCTCGTACCGCTCTTCCTGACCCGGCTCCTCGACGGCCGCCGGGTCCCGCTGTACGGCGACGGCAGCCACGTCCGCGACTGGCTGCACGTCGCGGACCACTGCCGCGGCATCGACCTGGCCCTCCACCGCGGCCGGCCGGGCGAGGTCTACCACCTGGGCGGCGGCACGGAGCTCCCGAACAAGGAGCTGTGCGGGCTCCTGCTGGAGGCCTGCGGCCACGGCTGGGACATGGTGGACCACGTCGAGGACCGCAAGGGCCACGACCGCCGCTACGCCCTGAACAGCGCCAAGGCCCGCACAGAACTGGGCTGGACACCGACCGTGCCCTTCACCGAGGGCCTGGCCGACACGGTCCAGTGGTACCGCGAGAACCGCTCCTGGTGGGAACCCCTGCTGGAACGGGCGGCCCTCACCCGCTGAGACTAGGGAGCGGTGGCGCGGACCGAGCCGGTGCTGGAGCCGCTGGCGTCGCCCAGGAAACAGGTGAGGTCGCGGTGGCCCGAGTCCCAGCTCGAGGCTTGGGGGGCGTAGAAGTAGATCTGGAGTGTCTCCGGGATCTCCGCAGCGCCCACGTAGTCGGTGAGCGTCGTCTTGGCGCTGCACTTCTCGTTGGCGAGCGAGATGACCTTCTTCATGCCCGGGAACGGCCCGTCCGGCAGGGGGAGAACGGCGTACACCTCCCCCTCGTGAGGCTGGTCGCAGGGCACGATGTTCACCGTGAGGCCGACGATGTCGCTGCCCTCCTCCTTGTAGTCCTTCGGATCGTCCTCCGCGTTGAAGCAGTCCCCCGTGCGAAGGTCCTGAATGCCCTCGGCGGCCGCGCGGGTGCTGCCGCCCAACGCGCCGGTGAGTCCGAGGAGCAGGACGAACAAGAAAGCCGCGACGGTGAACACGTTGTTCTTCTGCGTCGGTAGTTGCGGTGATCTGGACATGCGTATGCCCCTCCCTGCGTTGCGCAGAGGATGAGACGCAACTGGCAGCCAGCGGCGCACAGTCGGGCGGTGCACCACTACTCACGCTACTCCCCGCTGCCGGGGGAGCGCCTGTGGGACCCACCCCCTATCCATCACCTGTCACATGTGAAATATTACCTGCGCTTCGGCCGGACTACCGGAAAGGTCAGCTACGTTGCGCAGACTCGTCGCGGCGGGAGCGGCGATATCCCTCGCCCTCCTCGCCGCCACCCCCGCACTCGCCGCCGCCCCGCCCACCCCCGGGCAGCGGTCGTTCGAGCAGCAGATCGGGCAGGCGGAGCAGCACGCCGCCGCCCCGCCGCCCGCGCCGCTGGAGCTCCAGCGGCAGGCCCTGCGGCGCCAGGCCCTCGAAGGCGTCGCGGCCGGCGGCTCCGGCGGTGTCGCCGGACTGCGCGCCGAGCCGGACGGCACCCTGCCTCGCCGGGCGAAGGTCGGCAAGCGCTACGTCGAACTCGCCCAGGAGCGCAAGGACAAGATCTTCGTCATCCTCGCCGAGTTCGGCGACCAGGTGGACAACACCACCGAGTTCGAGGGCAAGCCGCGCTTCGGCGGCACCCCCGGCCCCCGCCACAACACCATCCCGCGGCCCCCGCAGACCGACAACCACACCGTGTGGCGCAAGGACTTCGACCAGGCCTACTACCAGAAGCAGTTCTTCGGCACCGACCCCGGCGCAAGCACCCTGCGCAACTACTACCGGCTCCAGTCCTCCGGCCGCTACGACATGGACGGCCAGGTCAGCGACTGGGTGCGGCTGCCGTGGAACGAGGCCCGCTACGGCACCGACAACTGCTCCGAGTCCGGTCAGTGCCGCACCAACTGGGACATGGTGAAGGACGCCACCAACGCCTGGTACTTCACCGAGCGCGCCAAGGGCCGCACCCCCGAGCAGATCAAGGCCCAGCTCGCCGAGTTCGACGTGTGGGACCGCTACGACGCGGACCACGACGGCAACTTCGACGAGCCGGACGGCTACCTGGACCACCTCGTCGTCGTGCACGCGGGCAAGGACCAGACCTGGGGCGGCGGCGAGCAGGGCAAGGACGCCGTGTGGGCGCACCGCTGGTTCGCGTACTGGGACCAGGCCGGCAGCGCCGGGCCCGAGGGCAACAAGGCCGGCGGCACCCCCGTCGGCGAGTCCGGGATCTGGGCGGGCGACTACCTCACGGGCGGCGAGAACAGCGGAGTCGGCCTGTTCGCCCACGAGTTCGGGCACGACCTGGGCCTTCCTGACCTCTACAGCTCGGACGGGGACAACAGCGTCAACTTCTGGTCGCTGATGTCCTCCGGCTCGTACCTGGGCCGGGGCCGCAACACCACCGGCGACCACCCCGGCGACCTCGACCCGTGGAGCAAGCTCCAGCTGGGCTGGCTGGAGTACACCGAGGCCGACGCGGGCCGCAGGACGCGGGCGGTGCTCGGGGTCTCCGGCTACAACACCGAGGATCCGCAGGCCCTGCTGGTGCACCTGCCGCCGTCGGTCACCCGGACCGATCTGACCGACCCGTACGAGGGGTCGAGCCAGTGGTGGAGCGGCACCGGCGACTTCATGGACAACACCCTCACCCGCACCGTCGACCTCGGCGGGGCCGGCACGGCCAGGCTCGACGCCCGCGTCTGGTACGACGTCGAGAAGGACTTCGACTTCCTCACCGTGGAGGCCTCCACGGACGGCGGCGCCAGTTGGTCCCCGCTCGCGGGGACGGTGAACGGCGCCGCGATCCCCGCGAAGGGCGTCTCCGGCACCTCGGGCGGCTGGGCGGAGCTGTCGGTGCCGCTGGACGCGTTCGCGGGCCGTAGCGTGCAGCTGCGGCTGCGGGTGACCTCGGACAGCAACACCCACGGCAAGGGCGTCACGTTCGACGCGATCCGCGTCACCGCGGGCGAGCGCGAGGTGCTTGCGGACGGCGCCGAGCAGGGCGCGAACGGCTGGAGCGCGGTCAAGTGGTCGCGTACGCAGGGCCGTACGGGCACGGCCGAGCACCCGCGCGCCTACCTGGTGGAGAACCGCCGCTACACCGGCTTCGGCAACTACCTGAAGACCGGGCCGTACAACTTCGGCTTCGGCAACGACACGGTGGAGTTCTACCCGTACCAGCAGGGCGTGCTGATCTGGCTGTGGGACACCGCCTACAGCGACAACACCACCAAGGCGCACCCGGGCGGTGGCATGCTGCTGCCGGTCGACGCCCGCCCGGAGCCGCTCCGGCACGCCGACGGCACCCTGTTGAACGCCCGTGCGCAGACCTTCGACGCCCCGTTCTCGCTGCGCCCGAGCGACGAGATCGTGCTGCACAAGGCGGGGGCCCCGGTGCTGATCCCGTCCCGGCCGGGGGTGTCGGTCTTCGACGACCGCCGCGGCTCGTACTGGAACGCGGACCTGCCGCAGGTCGGGGTGAAGGTGCCGGACACCGGGACCCGGATCGCGGTGGTGAAGGAGGCCGAGGGCGGTGCGCTGACCACCGTCCAGGTCAGCCCGTCGCCCCGCTGACCGGGGCGGCCGCCCGCGTCAGCGGGTGACCTGCGCGGCCCGTCCCCTCGCGGTGAGGGGGCGGGCCGCGACGCGTCACGCCGGCCGCCCGCCGTGACGCGTCAGCCCGTCGTGGTGACCGGGAGCTCCCGCAGGGCGTGGCTGCGGAAGGAGGTGTCCCAGACGAGCCCGTCCTCCTGGACGGCCAGGGCCAGTCCGGGGATCCGGCGCAGCAACGTCTCGAAGGCCACGGTCAGTTCGAGCCGGGCGAGCGGGGCGCCCAGGCAGTAGTGCACACCGTTGCCGAGGGCCAGGTGCCCGGTGTCGGCGCGGCCGGGGTCGAAGCGGTCGGGGTCCTCGTAGCGTGCGGCGTCGCGGTGGGCGGAGGACAGGCACAGCAGGACGGTCTCGCCGGCCGGGACGGTGACGCCGCCGATCTCGACGGGTTCGGTGGGGAAGCGGCGGATCGCCGTCTGGTTGGGGTGGCCGTGGCGCAGCAGTTCCTCGACCACGCCGGGCAGCAGGGCGGGGTCGCTGCGTACGGCGGCGAGCTGGTCGGGGTGCTGGAGCAGGGTCAGCACCCCGCCGCTGATCACGTGCCGGGTGTTCTCGCTGCCGGCCAGCAGGATCAGGAAGGCGAGCGAGACCAGTTCGTCCTCGCTGAGCCGGTCCTCCTCGTCGCGGGCGGCGATCAGCGCGGACAGCAGGTCCTCGCCGGGGGCTCCACGGCGTACGGCGACCAGGTCCACCAGCAGCCGGTGCAGGCCGGCCACGGCCTCGGGGACGTCCTGCGCGCGGCGCGGCGCGAGCATCCGGTCGGCCAGGGCGGAGAAGGCGGCCCGGTCGGCCTCCGGCACCGCGAACAGGTCGCTGATCACCATGAGCGGCAGCACGGCCGCGAAGGAGGCGACCAGGTCGGCCCGCCCGTCGGCGGCGATACGGGCGGCGAGCCGGTCGGCCAGGTCCCCGGCGGCGGCCTCGATCCGCGGGCGCAGGCCGGTGACGTGGCGCGGGGTGAAGGCCTTGGAGACCAGCCGGCGCAGCCTGAGGTGGTCCTCGCCGTCGAGGTTGAGCAGATTGGCGTCGAGCGCGGGCGGCAGGGAGAAGCCCCGGTAGCCGGTGTTGGCGTGCTTCTTGTCCACGGAGAGCCGCTGGTCGGCGAGGCCCGCGCGTACGTCGGCCTCCCGGGTCACCAGCCAGGCGTGGGAGCCGTCCGGCAACGCGACCTGGTGGACGGGGCCTTGGGCACGCAGGGAGGTGAACACCCCGTGCGGGTCGGCCCGGTAGGCGTCGCCGAAGGGCTGCGGGAGGTCGGGGAGGGTGGTGTGCGCGGTCATGTCGTCATCCTCGCAGGCGGAGTCCTGCCGTCCGGCGGACCGGAGTTGCGCGCACGGTCCGGTGTGAGGACGGACACAGGCCGGTCACGGAACCGGCACGGCCAGGCGGACATCGAACGGGTCGAACAGGGAGACGGTCCGACGATCCCGGCAGGGGGTGGCACATGTCCGCGACGGTGCGGGGGCGGGTCCTGCGCCTGGCCGCGCTGCTCGGGATCTGCACCGTCCTGGTCGTGGGCGGGGCCGCGTACCTGTGGCAGCTGCGGGCGATCGCCGGGCACCTGGCCGAGGGTGACGTGACGACCGGCACGTACATCCAGGACCCGCGGCTCGCGGACGAGGCCGCCGACGCGCTCCTCCACGGCACGGGCCACGACGCGGAGCGCGACGCCGACCACGACGCGGACCACGTCGTGGACCCCTCCGCCCTGCCCACGACGCGGGGCGGAACCGCGGCGCAGGACGCGCCGGCGCCGCAGGACGTACCGGCGCCGCAGGACGTACCGGCGCCGCAGGACGGCGGCGTTACGCCCTTCGGCGCCTCGGGAGCGGGAGGCGGAGCAGGTGGCGGAGCCGGAGCCGCGCCGATACTGCGCGCCGAGACGGCGACCGCGGTCGAGTCGACCGTCGGGGCGCTGTTCTCGCCCGGCGACGACGGGGACCCCGAGCACCACTGCTCGGCCAGCGTGGTCCACTCCCCCGGCGGCAGCCTGATCGCGACCGCCGCGCACTGCGTGTACACCTGGGGCTTCAGGACCAACCTGGCCTTCGCGCCCGGCTACCGTGACGGCAACCTGCCCTACGGCGTCTGGGTCCCCACCCGGATCGACATCGACCCCCGCTGGAGCGAGGACGCCGACCCCGACCACGACGTGGCCTTCATCCGGGTACGCCGGCCCGGCCATCCCGGCGCGCGCCTGGAGGACCTGACCGGCGGCGCGCCGATCGCCTTCCGCTCCGCGCTGCCCGCGCCGGCCCAGCTGCTGGGCTACTCCAACACCGGGGAAGAGGCGCTGACCTGCCGCAACACCGCCCGGGCCGCCGGCCCGACCCAGGTCCGCTTCGACTGCGCCGGCTTCCCCAACGGCACGTCCGGTGGTCCGCTCCGCACCGCGGCGGGCGTCCTGATCGGGGTGATCGGCGGCCGCGACGGGGGCGGGGACGACGCCACCTCGTACAGCAGCCGGTTCGGCGACGACGTCGAGGCACTGTACGAGCGCTCGGCCGCCACCTGAGGGCGGCGCGGGACGGGTCCCCTCCGCCGGTCCCTTCCGCGGTCCCCTCCCCCGAGCTACCTGCGGTAGCCATACCGTCGGAAGGGTCCCGGCCGCGGGCCAGTAGAGTGCGGATCCGACCCGTCCCCGTCGCCGCCCCCGAGGATCCGCGCAGTGAGCTCCGCACCATCTCCCCTGTCCGGAACCCCCGCGACGACCGCGTCCACCGCCGCGACCGCAACCGTGACCGTCGTCGGCATCGGCGCGGACGGCTGGGACGGCCTCACCCGCCCCGCGCAGCTCGCGCTGCTCGACGCCGACGTGCTGATCGGCGGCCCGCGCCAGCTGGCCATGCTGCCCGCGCGCGGCTGCGAGGGCGAGCGCGTGAGCTGGCCGAGCCCGTTGCGCCCGGCCGTTCCGCGCCTGCTGGCGGCGTACGCGGGCCGGCGCATCGCGGTGCTCGCCAGCGGCGACCCCATGTTCTACGGCATCGGGCGCGCCCTGTCCGAGGAGGCGGGCCCGGGGGCCCTGCGGGTCCTGCCGCACCCGTCCTCGGTCTCGTACGCGTGCGCCCGGCTCGGCTGGCCGGTGGAGGACACCGAGGTCGTCACCGTCGTGGGCCGCCCGGTCGCGCGGCTCGCCGCCGCCCTGCACGAGGGGCGCCGGGTGCTGGTGCTCAGCTCGAACGCGGACTCGCCGGCCCGGATCGCCGCCCTGCTGCGCGAGCGGGGCTTCGGGCCCAGCCGGATGCGGGTGCTGGAGCAGCTCGGATCGGCCGCGGAGGACACGTACGAGGGGACGGCGGACGACTGGCCGCACCCGCCCGGGGACCCGCTGAACGTGGTTGCGTTGGAGTGCCGCCGGTCCGCCGGCACGCTCCGGCTGGGCGCCACGCCGGGCCTGCCCGACGCGGCGTACGAGAGCGACGGACAGCTGACCAAGCGGCACGTACGGGCCGCGACCCTGTGCGCGCTCGCCCCCGCGCCCGGCGAACTGCTGTGGGACATCGGCGGCGGCTCCGGGTCCATCGGCATCGAGTGGATGCGCACCCACCCCTCCTGCCGGGCGGTCACGGTGGAGCGGGTACCGGAGCGGGCCGAGCGGATCACCCGCAATGCCGCCGCACTCGGCGTACCGGGGCTGCGCGTGGTGACCGGAGCGGCACCTGATGCGCTCGCCGAACTCCCCGTACCCGACGCGGTGTTCATCGGGGGCGGGCTGACCGCGCCGGGGCTGCTGGACACGGTCTGGGCCGCGCTGCCGGCCGGCGGCCGGCTGGTGGTCAACACGGTCACCCTGGAGTCGGAGGCCCTGCTCGGCCGCTGGTACGGCACGCACGGCGGTGAGCTGGTGAAGCTGGCGGTCTCGCACGCGGTGCCCGTCGGCGGCTTCACGGGCTGGCGGCAGGCGATGCCGGTCACGCAGTGGTCGGTCACCAGGACGGCGGCCAAGACAGCAGGTACGACAGACACCACGGAAGGCAGCTGAGACGACATGACCGTGTACTTCATCGGAGCGGGCCCCGGCGCCGCCGACCTGATCACGGTGCGCGGCGCCCGTACGCTCGCCGCCAGCCCGGTCTGCCTGTACGCCGGCAGCCTGGTCCCCCGCGAACTGCTGGCCGAATGCCCGGACGGCGCGCGGCTGGTGGACACCTCCCGGCTCACCCTGGACGAGATCGTCGCGGAGATGGCCGAGGCGCACACGGCCGGGCACGACGTGGCCCGGCTGCACTCCGGCGATCCGTCGATCTTCAGCGCGGTCGCGGAGCAGATGCGGCGCCTGGACGCGGCGGGCGTCCCGTACGAGGTGGTGCCGGGCGTACCGGCGTTCGCGGCGGCCGCGGCCGCGCTCAAGCGGGAGCTGACCGTGCCCACGGTGGGCCAGACGGTCATCCTGACCCGGATCGCCCAGCAGGCCACGCCGATGCCGGAGGACGAGGACCTGGCGACCCTGGGCCGCAGCGGCGCGCTGCTGGTCCTGCACCTGGCGACGCGGTACGTCGACCGGGTCGTGGACGAACTCCTGCCGCACTACGGGGCCGACTGCCCGGCCGCGGTGGTCGCCATGGCCAGCCGCCCGGACGAACTGATCCTGCGCGGCACGCTGGAGGACATCGCCGGCCAGGTGAAGGCGCACGGCCTGGTGCGGACGGCGGTCATCGTGGTGGGCCGGACCCTGGCCGCCGAGGAGTTCCGCGACAGCCACCTGTACTCGCCGGAGCGGGACCGCCATGTCTGTTGAGGGGGCCCACGGGGGCGAGGGGGACGGGCCCGGGGGGCCCGGGGGGCCCGGCAGGGCCGGGCGGTCGGACCATGTGCTGGTCCTGGGCGGGACCACGGAGGCCCGGCGGCTTGCGGAGTTGCTGGCGGATGCCCCGTACCGGGTCACGACCTCGCTCGCGGGGCGGGTCGCCTCGCCCGTGCTGCCGCCCGGTGAGACCCGGATCGGCGGCTTCGGCGGCCCGGAGGGCCTCGCGGCCTGGATCGCGGAGCACGGTGTCACCCGTCTCGTGGACGCCACGCACCCGTTCGCCCGGCAGATGAGCTTCCACGCGGCCGCGGCGGCGGCCGCCGCCGGCGTGCCACTGCTGGCCGTACGCCGGCCGGCCTGGCAGCCGGTGCCCGGCGACCGCTGGCACCGGGTGCCCGACCTCGACGCGGCGGCGGCCGCGCTGCCGGACCTGGGCAGCCGGGTGTTCCTGACCACCGGCCGCACCGGTCTGGCCGCCTTCGCCCACTTGGACCGGCCCTGGTTCCTGGTCCGCTCGGTCGACGCTCCCACGCCGCCGCTCCCGGCCCGCACCGAAGTCCTGCTCGCCCGCGGGCCGTTCACCCTGGACGACGAGCGCGAGCTGCTGCGCGCACACCGCATCGACCTGCTGGTCACGAAGGACAGCGGCGGCTCGGCCACCGCGCCGAAGCTCACCGCCACCCGTGAGGCCGGCATCCCCGTCCTCGTCGTGGACCGCCCCCCGGTCCCGCCGGGCGTCCCGGTCGTCGGGACCCCGCAGGCCGCGGTGGACTGGCTGGCGCAGTAGGCGCGTCGCCGGGGGCGCCGGCCCCGCTGGGCGGGCGGCAGCGCAAGGAGGCGGCCCGCAGGGCCGCCTCCTCCTGATACGACACCCCGGTCGCGGGATCAGGCCTCCGGGTAGCGGCGCGGCGTCCACGCCACCGTCGTGCCGTCGCCCCGCGCGGTGACCTGGGTCTGCGAGGACCCGATCAGCAGGATCGTCCGCATGTCCACCTCGGACGGCTCCAGCGAGGCCAGCGTGACGACCCGTACGGACTGCTGCGGCCCGCCGACGTCGCGGGCGACGACCACCGGGGTCTCGGGCGCGCGCAGTTCCAGCAGCAGGTCGCGGGCCTGTGCGACCTGCCATGTGCGGCTGCGGGAGCCCGGGTTGTACAGGGCGAGCACCAGGTCGGCCTCGGCCGCCGCGCGCAGCCGTGCGGCGATGACCTCCCACGGCTTGAGCCGGTCCGACAGGGAGATCGTGGCGTAGTCGTGGCCCAGCGGGGCGCCCGCCGCGGCCGCCGCCGCGTTCGCCGCCGTCACGCCCGGCAGCACCCGTACCGGCACGTCCTTGTACGCGTCCTGCGCGGCCACCTCCAGCACCGCCGTGGCCATCGCGAAGACGCCCGGGTCGCCGCCGGAGACCACCGCGACCCGCTTGCCGCGCCGGGCCAGGTCCAGGGCGAACTCGGCGCGCTCGGACTCCACCTTGTTGTCGGAGCCGTGCCGGACCTGGCCGGCCTTGACCGGCACCCGGTCCAGGTAGGTGGTGTAGCCGACGAGCACCTCGGCGTCGGCCAGGGCCCGCCGGGTCTCGGGGGTCAGCCACAGCGGCCCGGCCGGGCCGGTGCCGACGACGGCGACCTCGCCGGGCCCGGAGGGCTTGCTGCCAGGGTTGCCCACCCGGCTGGGTACGACGGCCACCGCGAAGTAGGGCACCGAGTCGGGGTCGGTGTCCGCGAGGTGGCCGGTGCGCTCCCCGGCCATCGTCGCGCGCTCCACGTACCGGGCCTCGGCCAGCCGGCCGGAGTCCTGCATCGCCTGCCGTACGGCGGGGAAGGTGCGCCCGAGCTTCATCACGACGGCGGAGTCGGTGGCGGCCAGGCGGGCGGTGAGCTCCTCCTGGGGCAGGGTGCCGGGCAGGACGGTCAGCACCTCCTCGCCCTCGACCAGCGGGGTCTGGAGCCGGGCCGCGGCGGCGCTGACCGAGGTGACACCGGGGATGACCTCGGTGGGGTAGCGGTCGGCGAGCCGCTTGTGCATGTGCATGTACGAGCCGTAGAACATCGGGTCGCCCTCGGCGAGGACGGCCACGGTCCGGCCCGCGTCCAGGTGCCCGGCGAGCCGGGCGGCCGCGGAGGCGTAGAACTCCTCCATGGCGCCCTGGTACCCGCCGGGGTGGTCGGTGGTCTCGGTGGTGACCGGGTAGACCAGCGGCTCCTCGATGTGGTCGGCACGCAGGTGCCGCTCCGCGATGGAGCGGGCGATGGACCGCCCGTGGCGGGCGCTGTGGTAGGCGATGACGTCGGCTTCGGCGATCACCTCGACCGCGCGCAGGGTCATCAACGAGGGGTCGCCCGGGCCGAGTCCGACCCCGTACAGGCGCCCCGTGGCCTGGTCGCTCATTCTTCCTCGCTCGCGATGGCGTTGACGGCCGCGGCCGCTATGGCGCTGCCGCCGCGGCGGCCCCGCACGATCAAGTGGTCCAGGCCGGAGGGGTGTTCGGCCAGCGCGTCCTTGGACTCGGCGGCGCCGATGAAGCCGACGGGTACGCCGATGACCGCGGCGGGGCGCGGAGCGCCCTCCTCGATCATCTCCAGCAGCCGGAAGAGGGCGGTGGGGGCATTGCCGACGGCGACGACGGATCCCTCCAGCAGGCCCCGGTCGCGCCAGAGTTCGAGGGCGGCGGCACTGCGCGTGGTGCCCATCTTGCGGGCGAGCTCGGGCACGGCCGGGTCGGAGAGCGTGCACAGCACGTCGTTGTCGGCGGGCAGCCGCTTGCGGGTGACTCCGCTGGCGACCATCTGTACGTCGCACAGGACCGGCGCGCCGGCGTGCAGGGCGGCCCGGGCACGCAGCACCACGTCCGGGGTCCAGCCGAGGTCCCGGGTCAGGTCGGTCATTCCGCAGGCGTGGATCATGCGCACGGCGACCTGGGCGACCGAGGCGGGCAGCCCGGAGAGGTCCGCCTCGGCGCGGATCGTGGCAAAGGACTGGCGGTAGATCGCCGCGCCGTCCTTCTCGTACTCGAACACTGTGGAATCGCTCATTTCTGCGCTGCGTCGGCTTCGGAACCTGCGGGGGGCCCTGCGGGCCCGGTGTGCCCGGTGGGCGCGTTGGGCCCGGCGGACCCGTCGGACCCGGTGTACCCGTCGGACCCGGTGGGCGCGACGGGGGGTCCCGCGGGGGTGGTGCGGCGTGCGGCCGCGAGGGCGGCCGCCAGGCCGGGGTCGGCGGGGAGCGGGCTGCCGGGGACGGAGAGGCCGTCGACGGAGAGGCCCTCGACGGAGAGGCCGTGGACGGAGAGCGCGTACCCGTCCGGGGTGGCGAGCACGTCCACCCAGTCCGTGCCGCGGGGGTGTCCGCACCGGCGCTCGCAGCCGGACCAGTGCACGGGCAGCGGCCCGGGCGCGGCTCCGGCGACCGCCACGGCCTGCGTCGCATCGGCGCGCACGTCGGCCAGGGACTTGGCGCAACCGGGCCGCCCGGTACAGGCGGTGACGGACTCCCAGGCGCTGCCGGGGGCCAGGACCAGTCCGGCCTCGTCGAGCCGCCGGGCCAGTTCACCCTGCCCGCCCCGCGCGCCCGTCAGGACCAGGCCCCGCCACGGGGTGGTCCGCAGGCCGTCCGCGGCGGACAGGGCCTGGCGCCACCGGGCCGTGGACAGCCGGCCCAGGGGGACCAGGAC
>NZ_WTFF01000208.1 GCF_019400985.1 Streptomyces bambusae | reverse complement strand
GTGCTCCAGCAGGTCGGCGAGGGCGTACGCGCCCAGCGCATGGCCGGACTCGGCGGCCTGGCGCAGCCAGTACTCGGCGGCGGGCTCGTCGCCGCGCTCGCGGTAGTGGCGGCCCAGGGCGTGCGCGGCCGGGGCGGAACCGGCGACGGCGGCGACCCGCCACCAGCCGGCGGCGTCCTCGGGGTAGCCGCGCTGGTGCAGCAGGACGCCCAGGTTGTTCGCGGCGGCGCGGTCACCCTCGGCCGTGGCGCCGCGCAGGTACGGCTCGGCGCCGTCGAGGTCGCCGCGGCGCAGCAGCAGCGCCCCGAGCACGCTCATCGCGCCGGGGTCCCCCTTGTCGGCGGCGACCCGGTGCCGGGCCTCCAGCTCGGTCTCGTTCACCGTCTCGGTCTCCGCCAGTACGTCCCCGAACGCCGCATCGGTCAGTGCGGTGTCCGTGTCCGCGGCGGCGGCCGCCTCGTTGGCCACGGCGGCGACCGTGCCCTCGTTGGGTTCCGACCTCAAATACCGCCCTGTCTCCAGCAGAGTTGACCTGTCCCCCATAAATCCCATCGTCGCATCACCCGCTACCCGCGTACACCTGGTATGTCGCAGTCAGTGAGGTCGTCCCTACAGCGTTTTGTCGACATGCCCACAGAGAGACAAGTCAAACACGCTCCCGCCCCAACTCACCTGTCCCAGCTACCTCGTGTCCGTCCCGGTCTCGTCACAGCCGGGAGACCGGCGCGCAACAGCGCACGACAAAGGCCCGGATCCCATGGATCCGGGCCTTCATCTTCAGTAGCGGGGACAGGATTTGAACCTGCGACCTCTGGGTTATGAGCCCAGCGAGCTACCGAGCTGCTCCACCCCGCGTCGGTGAAACCACCGTATCACGACGCGGAGCGGAACCTCTCATCGTTATGGCTGGCCCTGCGGCTTCGGTGCGGAGCCCGCCTTGGCCTCCGCCTCCATCGCCCGCTTGACCGCGGCCTTCAGCTCCTCCTGGGCCTTGCCGAAGGCGGCCCAGTCGCCGGACTGCCGGGCCTTCTCGGCGTCGTCGATCGCCTTCTGGGCGTCGGCGAGCGCCGCCTTGACCGTCGGGTCCTGGGCGGCCGGCGGCTTGGTGGTGCCGTCCGGCTGCGTCGGCGGCTGCACCGGGGTGGTCGGCGCCTCGGCCCCGAAGACCACGTTGAGCGCCTTCTCCAAGGTGTCCTCGAAGGCCGTCTGGCCGCCGTAGGTCACGAGCACCTTGCGCAGCAGCGGGTACTTCAGGCCGGAGCTGCGCACGTACACCGGCTCCACGTACAGCATGCCGTCGGCCATCGGTACCGAGAGCAGGTTGCCGTACTCGACCTCGGAGTCACCGCCGCGCAGCAGCCTGATCGACTCCGCGATCTTGGGCTCGGAGTTGAACTTGCTCTGCACCTGCTTGGGTCCGTCGACCGGCTTGCTGGTGGGCATCTTCAGGATGTCGATCTTGCCGTAGTCCTGGGTGCCCGGGTCGGCGTTGACCGCCATGAAGGCGCTGAGGTTGGGCCGCCCGTTGGGGGTGAAGGTGGTCGTCAGCGAGAAGACCTGGTCCTTCTCCTTCTGGTTCGGCATCTTCATCGACAGGTAGTACGGCGGGACCGCCGTGCCGGCCTTGGTCGTCGGGTCGTCCGGGACCTCCCACGCCTCGGAGCCCGACAGGAAGGTCTGCGGGTCCGTGACGTGGTAGCGGGTCAGCAGCTCGCGCTGGACCTTGAACAGGTCCTGCGGGTAGCGCAGGTGGTCCATCAGCGCCTTGGAGATCTCGCCCTTGGGCTTGACCGTGCCCGGGAACGCCTTCATCCAGGTCTTCAGGACCGGGTCCTGGGTGTCCCACTGGTAGAGGTCGACCGTGCCGTCGTACGCGTCGACGGTGGCCTTCACCGAGTTGCGGATGTAGTTGACCTGGTTCTCCTGCGCGACGACGGCCCGCTGGCTGTTGGTGAGCGCGTCCGCGGTGGCCTGGCCGAGCGTGGTGCGCGAGGCGTACGGGTAGCCGTTGGTGGTCGTGTACGCGTCGACGATCCACTTGATCCGGCCTTCCACGACCGCCGGGTACGGCGCGCCGTCGATGGTCAGCCAGGGGGCGACGGCCTCGACGCGCTCCTTGGGCGTGCGGTTGTACAGGATCCGCGAGCCGTCGCCGATGGCGCCGGAGTACAGGATCTGCGGCTCGCTGAAGGCGAGGGCGTACGCAGCCCGGTTGACCGGGTTGTCGAGGTTGACGCCGCTCTTGCCCTCGTACGTCGTCTCCTTCTCGCCCGCCTTGTCGTCCGAGTAGTCGAGCTCCTTCTGCGGGCCGCCGACGATCGAGTACTGCTTCGTCTGCTCGCCGTAGTAGATGCGCTGCTCGAACTCCGTCCCGAACTGGCCCTTGGAGGGCAGGTCGGACTGGGTGAAGTCGGGGCTGCCGTCGGCCGCGGCCGTGGTGCCCTTCGCCGCGACCACGCCGTAACCGTGCGTGTAACGGAAGTGGTCGTTGATCCAGTTGTTCTTCGGGATGCCGCCGATGTTCAGCTCGCGCAGTCCGATCACGGTGTCCTGGCCGCTGTACCGGTCGACCGCGAGCGTGGACGGGAAGGCGTAGTAGCCCTTGACCTGCTGGAGCTGCTGGAAGGCCGGCGAGACGATGTTCGGGTCGAGCAGCCGGATGCTGGCGGTGGTGTCGGCCGCCTGCCGCAGCTGGTTCTTGTCGGCCTTCGGGTCGGGCACGCCCGCGTAGTCCCTGACCTGCGCGCCGGCGATCCCGTACGCGTCACGCGTCGCCTTGATGTTCTTCTCGACGTACGGCGACTCCTTGGCCTGCTCGTTCGGCTGGACCTGGAACTTCTGCACGATCGCCGGGTACAGCCCGCCGATCAGGATCGCGGAGAGCACCATCAGGCCGAAGCCGATCACCGGCAGCTGCCAGGTGCGGCGCCACAGCGTCGCGAAGAACAGCACGGCGCAGATCGCGGCGATGCAGAAGAGGATGGTCTTGGCCGGCAGGTAGGCGTTGGCGTCGACGTAGCGCAGGCCGGTCCAGTTGTCCGAGGCCTTGAAGTCGCTGGACTTCACCGCCAGGCCGTACCGGTCGAGCCAGTAGGCGACCGCCTTGAGCGAGACGAAGATGCCGAGCAGCACCGACAGGTGGCCGGTGGCCGCGGCGGTGGCGCGGGCGCCGGGGCTGGTCACGCGCAGCCCGCCGTACAGGTAGTGCACGGCGGCGGCCGCGATCAGCGACAGCACGGCGGCGGCGAAGCCGAAGCCGAGCAGGAAGCGGTACCACGGCAGGTCGAAGGCGTAGAAGGACACGTCGAGGCCGAACTGGGGGTCCTTCGTGCCGAAGGGCACCCCGTTCACATACATCAGCCAGGTCTTCCACTGGCCGGCCGCCGACGCGCCGGCGATCAGGCCGACGAGCGCCGCCATGGCCAGGAGCAGCCACTTCTTGTACGGCGCGATGCTCATCCGGTAGCGGTCGAGGCTCTGCTGCTCCAGCGACATGGCCGACAGCGGCGGCCGCAGCCGGTGGGCCAGCCAGATGTTGAACCCGACGGCGCCGGCCATGAGCAGGCCGAACACGGCGAACAGTCCGATCTTGGTCCACAGGGTGGTGGTGAAGACGGACGAGTACTTCACGGAGCGGAACCAGAGCCAGTCGGTCCAGAAGCCCGCGAACATGATGAACGCCATGCCCAGGGCGGCCAGGACGCCCAAGGTCATCAGCAGAGTCCGGGCGCGCCGGGACGGGCGGCCGACTCTGATCCGTGGCCCGGAGGGGCCTCCGCCGCGGTCCGGCATCTGGAAAGCCAAGGTGCGCACCTCGAAATCGCGTGTGTCTTCTAGCGGGCCCTTGATGGTAGAGCCCACTCATGCAACTTACTGAGGCTTCGGTCAGTTCCCGGAATCGGCCGGAAAGCAGGCAGGATGTTGTGCATGTCCAACGTTTCCCCCTCCGGCACCCCGATGGCGGCCAGCCCGCTGACCCGTGCCGTGCTCGAGATCGACGAGTACGCCTCCACCCTGGGCTGGGACCAGCCCGCCCGGCTCTTCGCCCTCGTCGACACCGCCCGGCTGCGCAAGCAGGAGCCCCGGCTGGCCGGCCAGCTCGGCCTGGACCAGGACGACGCCGGCAAGGCCCAGCTCACCCCGGTCGAGCAGGACGAGCTGCCCCCCGGCACCCCCCTGGACAAGTTCCTGGGCACCATCGCCTGGCCCGACGCGGTCGTGGGCTGCGCGCTCACGGTGGAGCGGCTGATGCTGCCGCCGTCCGCGGAGGCCGCCGTACCGAGCGGGATGAACGACAAGCAGCTGGCCAAGTGGGTCGCCGGGCACCCGGAGCGGCAGGAGGTCCGGCTGACCGTGGCGGTGCTGCGCGACGGCTCGCGCGAGTCGGCCGTACGGCTGCGGGAGAAGGACTCGGCGAGCGAGGTGCTGACCGGGGCCGGCCTGGTGCCCGGCCTCGCGGAGGCCCTGTCGGCGACCTTCGCGTAGCGCGCGCAGGCCGCGTACCCGCGCCTGGAGCGTGGCGGGTACGCGGCTTGCCAGGTACCGGGGGGACGGCAGCGGCGCTAAGGGCCGCCGGGCGACGACGGCACTACGACGCGCCGGGCGACGGCGGTACTACGACCCGCTGGGCGATGGCAGTGCTACGACGCGCTGCAGCTCGGCAGCCCGGCCGTGTCCCCCTTGCTGATCTTCTGCAGGGAAGCCACGGCGTCCCGTATGGTCTCGACCTTGACCAGGGTCAGGCCGTCCGGCACCGACGTGGCCGCGGAGGCGCAGTTGTCGGCGGGCGTCAGGAAGTACTGGGCGCCGGCCTGGCGGGCGCCGATCGTCTTCATCTGGATGCCGCCGATCGGGCCGACCTTGCCGTTGTCGTCGATGGTGCCGGTGCCCGCGACGAACTTCCCGCCGGTGAGGTCCTCCGGGGTGAGCTTGTCGACGATGCCGAGCGAGAACATCAGCCCGGCGCTCGGGCCGCCGACGTCGGCGAGCTTGATGTCGATCGGGAACGGGAAGGTGTGGTCGGTCCCGGCGCGGATGCCGACGATCGCGTGCCCGTCGCCCTCCGCCTTGGCGGTGGTGATGACGACCTTCTCGCCGCCCTCGGGCTCCTTGCCGGCCTTCTCGGCGGCCTCGGCGTCCTTGGCGGGGACGATCGTGAACTCGACCGGCTCCCCCGCCTTGTGCTTGGTGACCAGCTTGGCGACGTCCTCCGGCTGCTTCACCGGGGAGCCGTCGACGGCCTTGACCACGTCGCCGGCGTGCAGCTTGCCCTCGGAGGGGCTGTTCTTGACCACGGTGGAGACGATCACCCGGGCGGTGACCGGGATGTCCAGCTGCTTGAGGGCGGCCACCTTCGCGCTCTCCTGCGACTGGCTGAACTCCTCGGCGTTCTCCTGCGTGGACTCCGCGTCGGTCTTGCCGTTGGGGTAGAGGTTCTCGTGCGGGACGACGATGTTGTCGCCCGACAGCCAGCCGTAGACCGCTTCCAGCAGGTTCATGTCGTAGTCCGCGCCGGTGACCCGGACCGTGGTCATGTTGAGGTGACCGCTGGTCGGGTAGGTCTTGCGCTGCGAGATCTGCAGCACCGGCTCACCGCGCGACTCACCGAGCGTGTTCACCGTCGGGCCCGGGCTCATCTCCGAGTACGGGACCTTCAGGAACAGCCCGGCGCACAGCAGCGCGAACAGCATGAGCGTGGAGGCGAGCATCGTCGCCGTACGGCGTGGCATGGCTCGACAGTACGGGACGCCCTCGGCGTCCTGCCCCCGGGGCCGGTCCGTACGGGCCTCCCCGGCCCGAACTCTCAGGCGATTCTCACGGGACGCGTCAGACGGCGTCGGAACCGGAATGCATCGCCTGCCGCTGGGCCCGGTCATTGTCCATGGCCTCTCGGAACCTTGCGTAGCCGGCCAGCTCGGATATGTCACCTTGCGTACGGTCGCGTGCCGCCCAGCTGCCCCATATCGCCGCGCCGATCGCGGCGAAAAGCGGAATCAGCAACCACGCCAGAGACCCCATGGCCTGCCTCCCTGCCCCGGGAACGATTCGTTCGTGAGCACAACGCTCGGGCCCGGGGCGGAGTTACGCAAATCGAGGGCGTGTCGGGCGCCCGATCGGCCGGGAACGTCCCCCTATCGGCGGGCCGGGCGGGTCCTCAGCAGGCCCCGACCCACTCCTCGGTGCCGTCGGCGAACATCTGGTGCTTCCAGATCGGGACCTCGTGCTTGAGGTCGTCGATCAGCATTCGGCAGGCCTCGAAGGCCTCGCCGCGGTGCGGGCACGAGACGGCGACGACGACGGCGAGGTCGCCGACGGCGAGGTCGCCGATGCGGTGGACGGCGGCCAGGGCGCGGACCGGGTACTTCGCGACGACGCGCTCGGCGATGCGGCGCATCTCGGCCTGGGCGGTCGGGTGGCAGGAGTAGCCGAGGGACGACACGTCCGCCCCGCCGTCGTGGTTGCGCACCGTGCCGACGAAGAGCGTCGTACCGCCGGTCGCGTCGTCGCCGACGGCCTGGAAGACCTCGTCGATCGACAGCGGGGTCTCACGGATGTCCAGCAGCCGGATCGGGTCCGGTGCGGCCTGCTCGCCGGGGTGGTCGAAGTGCGGTGCCATACCGTCCATCGTGCCTCAGCCGCCCCCCGGACGAAATAGCGGGATCACCCGGTCCACCCCACCCAGACCTGGAGCCTCCTACAGGCCCTGCCAGCCTCCACCCGGCCCCGCTGGCGGAGCCCGGCCATTTCCAGCCCCGCCGGCGTTTGGCAGGCCCCCCACCCCAGCCCCGCCGGCGGAGCCCGGCCCTGTCCAGCCCCGCCGGCGTTTGAGGCGCGGGGTCTGGGGCGGAGCCCCAGGGGCGCGGTAGCGCCTTGGCGGGGCCCGGGGCGCAGCCCCGGTTTCGGGAAGGGGCGGGTAGGGGAAAGGCTCCGCGCAGCGGCCCATGCCCCGGCCCAGCCCAGCCACCGGCCCGACCCGGCTCAGCACAGGCACCGGCCCGGCTCCGGCACGGCCAGATTCCGGCCCCGGCTCCGGCACGGCCCCGCCCCCGGCCCGCCCCGTCCGCACGGGGCAGAAGGGGCAGACGGGGCCGAGCCCCGTCAGAGCCCCCGCCGCCGCCGAGCCCGCCGCACCACCGCCGCCGCACCCAACAGCGCAACCGTCGCCCCCGCCGCCCCCGCAGCCGTCGCATCCTTCCGCCCCAGCCGCCGCCCAGCCACGGTATGCCGCCC
Organism: Streptomyces bambusae; assembly: GCF_019400985.1. Classification (GTDB taxonomy): domain Bacteria; phylum Actinomycetota; class Actinomycetes; order Streptomycetales; family Streptomycetaceae; genus Streptomyces; species Streptomyces bambusae_A. Next base: position 5,738 of record NZ_WTFF01000208.1, on the reverse strand, counting down.
CGCAACCTCCTGCAGCAGCTCCGCAAGAACCTCCTCGTTCGTCCACCGCGGCCGCCACCCCGCCGCATGCAGCCGGCTCACACTGACCACCCACGGGTGCATCGTGTACGCGAGGTCCCCCGCCGGCGACGGCGTCAGGCCGATCCGGTGCAGCCGGGCCGCCGCGCCGAGCGCGACGGCGGACGGGAGCTCCATGCGCCGGATGCCGCTCAGCTCCTCGACCTCCTCCTGCTCCAGCCAGCCCTCGCAGCCCACCGCCAGCTCGCCCTCGACCTTCTCCAGCGCCGCGTACTCCAGGGCGCTGACCAGGTCCTCCACATGGCAGAACTGCCAGGTCGGCCGGGATCCGGCCACCACCAGCAGCCGCGGCGACTCGAAGTACCGGGTCAGCGCCGTGTCGGTGCCGCCGACGAGCACCGCCGGCCGGACCACCGTCACGTTCAGCCCCGGGTGCGCCCGCGGCGCCCGCCGCCCCAGCCGCTCGATCTCCAGCAGGTCCCCGACGCCGGTCGCCTCGGCGGTCGCGCGCAGCTCGGAGTCCTCCGACAGCGGGATGTCGTTGTCGGGCAGGGCGCCGTAGACCATGGCCGACGTGCACAGCACGACCCGCCGTACGCCGGCCGCCGCCGCGGCGGTCAGCACGGTCTGGGTGCCGCGCACGTTGTACGCCGTACGGGCCGCGGGGTCCGTCTCCAGGTCCAGGTCGAGCGCGAGGTGGACGACGACGTCCGCGCCGCGCAGCTTGTCGGCGATGGCCGGGTCCCGTACGTCCAGGACGTGCCACTGCGCGGCCGCGCACTCGCCCCGCCGCTCGTCGATGGCCACGACCTGCTTGACCTCGTCGGAGGCGGCCAGGCGGGCCACCAGGGCGGCGCCCACCCCGGCCGCGGCGCCGGTCACGGCGACGACGGGGCCGCGCGCGGCCTGGTTTCGCGGCTGGCGAACGCCGTCCGCGCGATCAGGGCGATCGGGGCGGCTCTCGGCGTCCTGCGCCGCGCGAACCTGCGGATCTGGGGAACTCACCAGGCGTCTCCAGCGGTTGTCTTCAGTAGGCACGCGTCGTGACGCGTACCGACCAGGTGATGTCCATCCTGCCGCAGCCCAGGAGCCGGTGGAGCACCAAGCCCGGAAGCGGGCACGGTGTCTAGGCTGGTGGTGTTGTGGGACCACTGCCCGCCGGCGCCCGCCGGCGGCCCTACGAGCCGAGGAACCCCGTGAGCGACACCCCATTCGGATTCGGCCTTCCGCCGGAGGAGCCGGACAACGGCGACGAGGGCAAGAAGAAGGGCAACCAGGGAGGTCAGGGCGGCCCGGCGAACCCGTTCGGCTTCGGCGGGGCCGGCCTGCCGGGCGGAGCGGACAACCCGTTCGCGGCGATGTTCGGGTCGATGAACCCGACCGATCTCGGCGCCGCCTTCCAGCAGCTCGGCCAGATGCTCAGCTACGAGGGCGGGCCGGTCAACTGGGACATGGCCAAGGACGTGGCCCGCCGCACCGTCGCGCAGGGCACCGCCGACGGCGTGAAGGACACCAGCGTCGGGGTCGCCGAGAAGTCGGCGGTCGAGGAGGCGGTGCGCCTGGCCGACCTGTGGCTGGACGGCGTGACCTCGCTGCCGTCGGGCGCGGGCACGGCCGTGGCGTGGAGCCGGGCCGAATGGGTCGAGGCGACCCTGCCGGTGTGGAAGGAGCTGGTGGACCCGGTCGCCGAGCGGGTCGGCGCGGCCATGGGGCAGGTGCTGCCCGAGGAGATGCAGGCCATGGCGGGCCCGCTGCTCGGCATGATGCGCTCCATGGGCGGGGCGATGTTCGGCCAGCAGATCGGGCAGGCCGTGGGCGTGCTCGCGGGCGAGGTCGTCGGCTCCACGGACGTGGGCCTACCGCTGGGTCCGGCCGGCAAGGCGGCCCTGCTACCGCTGAACATCGCGGCCTTCGGCAAGGACCTGGGCATCCCGTCGGACGAGGTGCGCCTGTACCTGGCCCTGCGCGAGGCCGCCCACCAGCGGCTCTTCGCCCACGTGCCATGGCTGCGCTCGCACCTGTTCGGCGCGGTCGAGGGATACGCCCGCGGGATCAAGGTCGACACCTCCAAGCTGGAGGACGTGGTCGGCCAGCTCGACCCGTCCAACCCGGAGCAGCTCCAGGAGGCGCTCCAGGGCGGCATGTTCCAGCCGCAGGACACCCCCGAGCAGAAGGCGGCGCTGGCCCGCCTGGAGACCGCGCTCGCGCTGGTCGAGGGCTGGGTGGACGCCGTCGTGCACGAGGCCGCCAAGCCCCGGCTGACCTCGGCGGACGCGCTGCGCGAGATGCTGCGACGGCGCCGGGCCACGGGCGGACCGGCCGAGCAGACCTTCGCGACGCTGATCGGCCTGGAGCTGCGTCCGCGCCGGCTGCGCGACGCCTCGCGGCTGTGGGCCTCGCTGACGGACGCGCGCGGCATGGACGGCCGCGACGGCCTGTGGGAGCACCCGGACATGCTGCCGACCGCGTCCGACCTGGACGACCCGGACGGTTTCGTGCACCGCGAGCAGCTCGACTTCTCGGAGATCGACAAGATGCTCGGCGAGGCCGCCGGGCAGCAGGACGACCAGGGCAAGGGTGACGACGAGAAGTGAGCCTGCACGAGGACGCGGTCCTGGTCCTGAAGTCGTACGAGGGCCAGGGCGACCAGGCCGCGCTGCGCGAGGTCTACCTGGAGCACCTGGCGGCCCACCCGGACGGGGTCTACAAGCCCTGCGAGGCCGGGCACGTCACCGGCAGCGCCCTGGTCATCGACCCCTCGCGCGGGCGGGTGCTGCTGACCCTGCACAAGAAGCTGGGCATGTGGCTGCAGATGGGCGGCCACTGCGAGCCCGGCGACGCGACGCTGACGGACGTGGCGCTGCGCGAGGCCCGGGAGGAGTCCGGCATCGCGCACGGGCTCACCCTCCTTCCGGGCGGCCCGGTGCGCCTGGACCGGCACCCGATCCCGGCACCGTGCAACTGGCACCTGGACGTCCAGTACGCGGCCCTGACCCCGGCCGAGGCGGTCGCGGAGATCAGCGACGAGTCGCTGGACCTGCGCTGGTTCGCGTACGACGAGGTCGCGGGCGTGGCCGACACCTCGGTCGTACGCCTGATGGAGGCCACCCGGGCCCGGCTGTGACGGCGTAGCAGAGGCGAAGGGGCGGCCCGCCGTGATGCGGGCCGCCCCTTCGCCGTGCCGGAGCCGTGCCGGACCGGGTCGCCGAACGCCCTGGTCGCAGAACGCCCGGGTCGCCGAACGCCCTAGTTCCAGGCGTTGTTCTGGTTCTGCGCGTGCGCGCCGTGCTGGCCCACGCCGTACTGGGCGGCGAGCCCCTGGCCCAGCTGGGCGTTCTGCGGCGGGAGCAGCTCGCTGGGCTGGACCAGTGCGAAGCCCTGGCCGAGGAAGCTCAGCTCCCAGCCCTCGCCGGTGTTGCCGCGGCGCCGCCACACACCGCTGGAGTGCGTCTGCGCCTGCATCTGCACCCGCAGGGACGTGGACCAGGCGACGATGGCGTCCGCGTCCACGTTGACGTACTTGTCCGGGGTGATCTGGAGCATCAGCGGCTGGCCGGAGGTCATCAGGGCGACCTTGCCGCGGCCGCTGATGTTCAGCTGGTACTTGCCGGAGCCGGAGATCCCGTACTGGCTGTCGACGGCGATGACCTCGGTGTGCAGCGTGGAGTCCAGGGCCAGGACGTAGCTGCTGTCGACCGTGAGGCCCTCGTTCTCGACGTCCATGACGTGCACGTTCTGCGCGAGGTTGGCGAAGTAGACCGTGCCCTGCCCCGAGCAGCGCATCAGGTCCAGGCCCTCGCCGGTGCGGCTGCGGGCGCCCCGCTGGTTGCTGCTCTGGTACTCGCCGTCGAAGTCGATCAGGCCCTGGTAGGCCACCATCGCGCCCTTGCGGGCCAGGACGTCGTCCGTGCCCTGGAGGGTGACCCGCAGCAGCTGCGGGTTCTGGATCGCGTACCGCTCCTGCGAGGGCACCTCGGCGTGGGCGAACAGTGAACTCTGCATGATGTCCCGACTCCCCCTCAGCCCCGCGCCCGCAGGCGGTCGGTGCTGTCCTCGCTCGGCTGTACGACGACGATGCCCTGGCCGGAGAAGGCCATCTGGTAGGCCTCCCCGCTGCCCCGGCCGATCATCGACGAGGCCTTGAAGCTGCGCTTGCCCTTGACCTTCAGGTTCGGCGACCAGGCGACGAGCGCGTCCGGGTCGACGTACGTCTCGTCCTCGCCGCGGCCGCAGTCGACCACGATCGGGGTGCCGCGCGAGGTCAGGGCGACCCAGCCGGTGCCGGCGATCTGTACGTTGAACAGGCCCTGGCCGGCGAACTTGGCCATGCCCTTGACCCGCTCGACGCCCCACTGGAGGTGCGCGTCGAAGGCGAGCACGTTGGTGCCGTTGACCGACAGGGCGTCGTTGTTGAGGTTCAGGACGACGACGTCCGCGCCGTAGTCGGCGAGGTAGAGCAGGCCGTCGCCGGTGCACTTCATCAGCGGTGCGCCTTCGCCGGTGAGCCACTGGGACGCCATCTGCCGGACGGCGGGCGGGTTGGGCTCGTACTGGACGAACCCCTCGTACGCGACCATCGAGCCGGTGCGCGCGAAGAGGTCCTGGCCGGTCTGCATGGCGACCTTGAGCATGGCTCGGCCGTGGTTCTCCATGCGGGCGGTGACCGGGGTCGGGGCGTAGCCCGCGAGCTGCTGGTTCATTGCGTTCATGACGGGCTCCCTCAGACCTCGTAGGGCTGGACGACGATGAAGTTGCCGGGTGCGCCCCGGAACTGGAGGTTCACGGTCTCCCCGCTGTGGCCGGGGTAGGCGTTGCGCCGCAGCCGGACCTGGCTGGAAATGATCACCTGCGAGCCGGCGGACCAGGCGACGATGGCGTTGCTGTCCGCGAAGGTGGTCGGGGTGACGGGCAGGACGACGGGGACGCCGTGCGTCTTGACGATCACGGTGCCGGAGCCCTGGAACTGCATGGTGAACAGGGCGCCGCCGGGGATGCCGTGGCCCTCGATGCGGCGGACCTCGTGCTGGAGGGACTCGTCGAAGGCGAGGACGTTCTCCGCGGAGACGCAGATGGCGTCGCCCTGGAGCTCGATGGCGTGCAGGTGCGCGCCGTTCTCGGCGAGGAAGACCTGGCCGCGGCCGGTGCAGCGCATCAGCTGCATCTCCTGGCCGGTTGCGTTGCCGACGATGCGGCCGGCGAAGCCGGCGCCCTTGTAGCTGAAGTCGACCTTGCCCTGGTAGAGGACCATGCTGCCCTGGCGGGCGAGGACGGGCTGGCCGCCCATCGCCAGGTCCACGCGCATGAGCTGCTGGTTCTGCGGGGTCCAGCGGGTGCCGGTCGGGGCCTCCTTGTAGACCTGGAGGGCGGCGGCGAGGCCGGGTCCGGCGGCCGCGGCGGCCGGCATGCCGGGCGCGCCGGGCTGCTGGCCGTAGGGGGCGGGGGCGCCGGGCGGATAGCCGCCGGGGACCTGGCCGGGGACCTGGCCGTACGAGGGCTGCGGGACCTGGCCGTAGGAGGGCTGGGGCGGCTGGCCGTACGACGGCTGCGGCGGCTGGCCGTAGGGCGCGGGGGCCGGGGGCTGGCCGGGAACCTGGCCCGGGACCTGGCCGTACGAGGGCTGCGGGACCTGGCCGTACGCGGGCTTCGGCGGCTTGACGTAGGGCGCGGGGGGTGCGGGCGGCGGGTCGCGGGGTGTACCCTTTATCCACTTGAACCGCGCG
>NZ_WTFF01000207.1 GCF_019400985.1 Streptomyces bambusae | reverse complement strand
CCAGGACGACATCGCGTAGGTCCGTCGGGGAGGTCAGTGGTGTGTAAGAGACAGGGCCAGGGCCGGGCGGGTGCCGGTGGCCGGTGTCGGTGGCCGGCGTCGGTGGGGGCGGAGGCTGGGCCGGGTTGGGGGCCTGGGCGTGAGCGCGGTGCGCGGTGGGCCGGTCGGGCAGTCGGTCGGTCGCCCGGTCGGGCAGTCGGGCAGTCGGTCGCCCGGTAGGGCAGTCGGGTGGGCGTCGGTGGGGGCGGGGCGGGTCGGTCAGCCCGAGATCGTCAGCCGGAACACCGGGTGGTCGGGGGCGGCCGCGCGCAGTTCCTCCTCGGAGGACTCCGCGGTCACACCCTGGAAGAACTTCTTGACCTGCCAGCCCCAGCGGGCCAGGTACGTGCGCAGGACGGCCGCCTTCTCTGCGGGGTCGGTCACCTCGGTGACGGTGAACGTACGGACGTCGCGGCCCACGCGCAGCTCACCGCCGCCCGCCGCCCGCATGTTGCGGACCCACTGGGAGTCGCCGCGGGCGGGGACGAGGTACTGCGTGCCGCCGTGGTGGTGCGGGTTGACGGGAATGCGCTGCATCCGGCCCGACGTGCGCCCGCGCACCGACAGCTCGGCGGAACCGGCCAGGCTGATGCCGTGGCGGGCCAGCTTCCCGATGAGCGAGTTGATCCAAACGGCGAAGGCGCCGGCCTGGGCGTAGTGCGGGGTGTTGGCGCTCATGGTGTCCTCCGGGTGGGTGCGATGCGCAGGGGGGAGCGGTGATCCATTCAGAGAGCATTGCTCTCGCTTGAGATCAGTGTGCACGGATCGGCGCACCAAAGCAAGAGCAGTGCTCTCTCAATAGATCGCCGCTCCGATTTTTGGGCAGTGCTCCGCCCGCATGGCACACTGACCGGCATGAGCACCGTGCGAGGAGCCCGGGAACGGGCCCGTATCGAGGTCACCGCCGCCATCAAGGACGAGGCGCGCCGCCAGCTCGCAGCGGAAGGTGCGGCGAAGCTCTCCCTGCGCGCCGTGGCGCGCGAGCTCGGCATGGTCTCCTCCGCGCTCTACCGCTACTTCCCCAGCCGCGACGACCTGCTGACCGCCCTCATCATCGACGCCTACGACAGCGTCGGCGCCGCCGCGGAGGCCGCCCGCGCCCGCACCGAGGACGCGCCGCCCCGGCAGTCCTGGATCGCGGTCTGCCAGGCCGTTCGCAGCTGGGCGCTGGCGCATCCGCACGAGTACGCCCTCATCTACGGTTCTCCCGTCCCCGGTTACTCCGCCCCCCAGGACACGATCGGTCCCGCCGCCCGGGTCGGCAACACCTTCATCGCCGTCCTGCGCGCCGCCTACGCCGGCCGCGGTCTCGCCCTGCCCCCGCTCCCCGCGGACCTGCGCCCCGAGGCCGTGCGGATGACCGAGGACTTCGCCGAGGGCCTGCCCCCGGAGGTGACGGCCGCGCTCGTCGCCGCCTGGGCGCAGTTGGTCGGGCTCATCTCGTTCGAGCTCTTCGGCCAGTTCAACCGCGTCGTCGAGGACCGCGACACCTTCTTCACCCACGCAGCCGGCCAACTCGCCCACGCGACCGGCCTCCCCGCGATCTGAGTACCGGCCTGCGCGAGGAATCCAGCCGGAGGTGCGCAGCGCACTCTGCCGCCGGGCGGTCGAACCGCGCGAACCGCATGTGCGCGGATCAGGGAGGCGGGCTCGTTGCTGGGGCTTTCAGGCGGGGCCGACGGTGTGAGGGCCGCGTCGCCGGTGGTGGTAAGGGGGCAGTCGATCGGGTGGATTCGTAGCTGGATCCTGCGGCGAAGGGCGCGGCCCGGTTCCCGCGGCTCCTGCCCGCCCGCCCGTCAGCACATGGGCCGGAGCCCGGTCGAGACGGCCTTGCGATCGGCCGATGGCTTCATGTAGTCGATCTGCTACGTTCCGTGCATGACTTTCGAACCGACACGCCGCCAGGCGCTCCGGGTCACGCTCGGCGGCCTTGCCGCGTCATGCCTGGTAGGTCACGGACGGCCCGCAGCGGCCGCACCCAGCCGCAAGAAGGGCCGCCCGGAGTATCAGGCCCGCTACCGCGAGCTGTTCAACGCCTGCGGCAAGGACCTGGACAAGAAGGCACTGGTCGGGCAGCAGCTACTCGACAACTACGAGCGCGACGCGCGCGTCTATCACGTACCCGACCGTGCCGCCGTGGCGCGCATGCACGCCGCTCTCGTACGTCAGAGCAACGCCCGCGGGATCGGCGCGAGTTCCTGACCCGCAGCGCGGCGAAAGTTCAGTTCCGGAAGTGGCTGGGGTAGTCGTTGGCGGCTGCCTTGCGCCGGAGCTCCTCGTCGTCAGGGTGGAGGCTCAAGGATCGGTTGATCAGGACCTCCTCGGTCTCCACCCTGTCCGGATCCGTCAGGCAGCACTCCACCGGGCACACGGCCTGGCATGCGAGATGGTCGTAGAAGCCAACGCACTCCGAGCAGGCGTTGGGGTCGATCACGTAGATCTCGTCACCCTCGCTGATCGCCTCGTTCGGGCACTCGGGCTCGCAGGCACCGCAGTTGATGCAGTCTTCGGTGATCTTGATGGCCATTTCCGCTCGCTCCTGTCTCTTGACGCGGTCCGATGACCAACGAGCGAACAGCCGGGCAGTGCCGCGCGGTGGCTGCGCGGAGCCTGGCCGGTTGAGAAGAGGGTGCGCTCGGAGCGGCTGGGGAGAGACGGGACTTTCGGCGGATACGGGGCCGGGTGGGGCCCCGTAGGGTCGGGTCCGTGAGGCGGATGATCATGGGTACCCCGGTGTCGGCGTACGTGTTGCTGGCGGGCGCGGCGGCATCGGCCGCGCTGACCCCGACGAGCCTGTGGTGGGCGTTGCCCACCGCGGTGTGCGCCTTCCTGGCCGGCTGCCGGCCAGGACGTACGCGGAGCACTGCTCTCGCTCTGCTCGTGGTGATCGCGGCGGCCGTGGTCGCGGTGTGGGTGGTGCCGTCCTGGATGGTGTGGGGCGGGCGGTTTGTGGTGGTGCTCGTGGGGGCCGCGATGGTGCCGTGGTTCGCGGGGCGGTTCCACCGGCAGTACCGGGAGTTGGTCGAGGCGGGCTGGGAACGCGCGGCGCGGCTGGAGCGTGAGGAGCAGCTGATCGCCGAGCAGGCCCGGCTGCGCGAACGTACCCGGATCGCCCAGGACATGCACGACCTCCTCGGCCACGACCTCAGCCTGATCGCCCTGTCCGCCGGCGCCCTGCAGCTCGCGCCGGGCCTGTCGGAGCAGCACCGGGCGGCCGCACGGTCCGTACGGGCCGGCGCCGGTGCCGCGGTGGAGCGCCTCGCGGAGATCATCGGCCTCCTCCGAGAGCCCACGGCCGGGCCGGCTGCCGCCGATCCGGCCGTCGACCGCTTGGCGGCATCAGGTCCGGCCGCCGCTGGCCTGGCTGCCGCCAGCCCGGCTGCCCACCGTCCGGCCGCTGACCGTCTGGCTGCTGACCGTCCGGCTGTCGCCGACGTGGCTGCCGACCGCCTGGCTGCCGCTGACCATCCGGCTGCCGCCGGCGTGGCCGCAGACCGCCTGGCTGCCGCTGACCGTCCGGCTGCTGACCGCCTGGCTGCCGACCGTCCGGCTGTCGCCGGCGTGGCCACTGACCGTCCGGCCACCGACCGTCCGGCTGTCGCCGGCGTGGCTGCTGACCGCCTGGCTGCTGACCGTCCGGCTGTCGCCGGCGTGGCCGCAGACCGTCCGGCTGCCGCCGGCCCGGCCGTCGTCCGCCTGACCCGGCCCGATCGCACCGTGCCCGGCCACCCCGTCGGGTCCCGCCACCCCGCCGCATCCGGCCACGGCGGCGATCGCGGCCACGTAGGTGACCTCGGCGAGGACCCTGCCGTTCGTGACCAGCTCGGTGCTGGCGCCTACGTCGGCGATGTCGGCCATGACCCGGCGGTTCCCGTCCAGCTGGGTATCGGTGGCTGCACCGGTGAGCTTGGCCGCCGCCCTGCCGTTCCCGGCGGGCTCGGTGGTGGCCGGTCCGGCGGCCTCGGCCTCGGCCATGACCCCGCTGTCCCCGGCTCCTTCGGTGACCCCGCCGATCCCGCCGACCTGGCCGCCCCTCGCGATCTCGGGGACCTGGTCAGGCGGGCCGTCGCCGCCGGGCTCGATGTGCGGATGCTGACCGACGGCGTGCCGCCGGACGACCTCGCGCCGGCCGTCGAGCGGGCCGTGTTCCGCGTCGTTCAGGAGGCGTTGACCAACAGCGTCAAGCACGCACCGGGGGCCACGGCGGACGTGGTGGTCCGGTACGGGAGGTCCACCGTGGAGGTCGAGGTGACCAACGGCCCGGCACTGCCCGGCCGCGGCGCTGCGGTGGGGAGCGGCAGGGCCGGTTCCGGGCTGGTCGGGTCCGGTTCGGGGCTCATCGGTCTCGACGAGCGGGTGCGGCAGGCCGGTGGCACGTTCGCCGCGGGTCCGGAGGCCACCGGGTTCACCGTCCGCGCGCACCTTCCGTACCGGCCGATGCCGACGCCCTCACCCGGACCCGGCCCCACCGCTCAGGGCCCGGGCCCAGGTGGCGTCGGCGCGCCCGGGAGCGGCCCGGAACGGGACAGCAGAGCCGTCGTCGGGCTCGGCCCCGCCGCCGGGGGCCTCGGGCGGGGGCGGTGGGGGCGCCGGGCGGCAGGTGGGGTGTTGCCGGACGAGCGCCGGCGGGCGTCGCGGGGGCTCGGGCGGACCGCCTTGGCCGCCGTGTCGGTGCCCCTGGTCACCGCTGTGCTGCTGTTCGTCGGACTGCGGGCCTGGGACGTGCTGACGGCCCGCCAGTCCCTCCTGCCGCCCGAGGACTTCGCCCGCCTGCGCATCGGCCAGCTCCGTGAGGACATCGCCCCACTCCTCCCGGACCGGCAGACGACCGTACGGCCGGCCCGGCCCGGCCCCTTCCCGTCCGGTGCCACCTGCGAGCACTACGTCCCCACCGCCGACCCCTTCGACGACCTGTCCGGCGACGTCTACCGGCTCTGCTTCCTCGACGGCCGCCTCGCCCACGCCGAACTCTTCACCGGAAAGGCCGCCCTGTGATCTGCATCCTGATAGCCGACGACGAGCCCATGGTCCGGGCCGGTGTACGCGCCGTGCTGTCCACCGACCCCGCCGTCGACGTGGTCGCGGAGGCCGGCGACGGCCGCGAGGCCGTCGAGCTCGTGCTGCGGCACCGCCCCCACGTCGCCGTGCTCGACATCCGCATGCCGCGCCTCGGCGGCATCGAGGCCCTGGCGGAGATCCGCCGCACCGCCCCGGGCACCGGCGTCGTCATGCTGACCACCTTCGGCGAGGACGACTACATCCTGCGGGCCCTCGGCGGCGGAGCCGCAGGCTTCCTCGTCAAGTCAGGCGAGCCGGAGGAGCTGATCGCCGGGGTGCACGCGGTGGCGGACGGCGCCGCCTACCTCTCACCGAAGGTCGCGGCCCGTGTCGTCGCCCACCTCGCGGCCGGCGCCACCGGTCCCGGCGCCGGTCGGCGCGACGCCGCCCGCGCCCGGGCCGAAGCGCTGACCCCGCGGGAACGCGACGTACTCGCCCTTCTCGGCGGCGGGTTGTCCAACGCCCGCATCGCCCGCAGGCTGCACCTGGCCGAGGGAACGGTGAAGGCCCATGTCAGCTCGATCCTGGCCAGGCTGGGTGTGGAGAACCGGGCCGCGGCCGCCGTGGTGGCCCATGAAGCGGGCATCGTCCCCGCCGGCGCCCCGCCGTTCGAGTAGGCCCGACACCACCCGCGCCCCGTAGGGCCGTACGCCGAGCAGGACGGCCGCCACGACCGCGCCGCCGAGTACCGCACCGGCCAGCACGTCGTGCGGGTAGTGCACCCCGACCGCGACCCGCAGCAGAGCCGCCACCGCGCCCAGCGGCAGTGCCGCCGCGGCGGCCGGCCCGGGCCGCAGCAGCGCCACGCCGACGGCGATCGCCACGGCCAGCGTCGCGTGGTTGCTCGGGAACGACCAGTCGCCCTGCTCCGGGCACACCGCCACCGCCACCGCGTCGCGCACGGCGCGGCAGGGCCGTTCCTCGTCCACCAGCGACTTGACGGCCTCGCTCAGCGCGTACGCGGCCACCGTGCCCAGCCCCGCCAGCACGGTGCCCGCGATCCCGTCGGCGTCCCGCCGCCGCAACGCACGCCACCCCACCGCGACCAGCAGCAGGCCCAGGAGGACGAGTGTGGCCTCCGTGGCCGCCTCCAGCAGCGGGCCCGCCCAGGCCGGCCCGTCCGCCACCCACCGCGTCACCGCGCGGTACCCGCGGGCGGAGGCTCCGTCCGCCGGCACCGGCCCGTCGGGCGCGAGCCACAGCGGGCCCACGGCCGCCGTGACTCCCGCGGCGGCAGCCAGGGCGAGCGCCGCTCCCCGCGCGACGTGCGGTGTCCCTGGACCCGTCCGCAACCGCGTCCGCGTCCGCGTCGGAAGCCGCGTCTGCGTCTGCGGCAGGGTCCGGGGCCGCGCCCGTGTTCGTGCGCGGCGGTGGTCGTGTGTCTCGTTGTCCATGCCGCCGACGCTAGGAACGGGGGGCGGCGCGCGGCCCCCGCCGAACGGCACCGCCGCACCCCGACCTTCGTCAGGGTTGTCCGCGACCGGGGGAGGCGCTACGGCCCGCCCCCGCCGGCCGGGCCGCCGCGCGCCGGAGGCCGTTCAGATACCGGCCGTCTCGCTCCACAGCCGGGCCACCGACGCGTCTCCGCGCACCGCCGGACCCGCCAGCGGCAGCCGGTTCCACAGCGCCGTGTACAGCCAAGCCGCCGGGCCGGTCACCTCGCAGTCCGCGGCGCCCTCGTCGCCCCGCACCGTGCGCGGCGGTTCCGGGGACAGGTGGACGGTCCACACCGCGCCGGTGTCGGCCGCCCGTACCCGCAGCACCGTCGGCCGCTCGGTGCGCACCCGGCTGCGGGCCCGGGCGTGGAACCCGGTCAGCAGCTCGTCCACGCCGTCCTCCGCGAACCGCGCCTCCACCGGGGAGAAGGCGATCCCCAGCGCAGCCTCCGCGTCCATCCGGTGCACCGTCGTCTCGTGCGCCTGCCGGCGTGCCCAGAAGGCCAGCGGCGAGGGCGCGGCGGTCGGCAGGAAGGTCCAGCACTCCGTCCCCTCCGGGGCCTCGGTCAGCGCCCGCACCAGGTCGGCGTGGCCCTCCCGGAACCAGGCCAGCAGCTCGGGCCCGGTCAGCTCCGGCGCGTCCGGGAAGGGCCGCCGCTCCAGCAGGCCCTCCAGGACGTACCCGGCGGCCCACCGGTGCACGGAGCCGGTGTGGCGCAGCAGGTCGGCCACGTGCCAGTCCGGGCAGGCCGGTACGCGGGTGTCCATGCCGGCCCGTTCGGCGGTGTCCGCGAGCAACTGTCCTTCGAGGTCGAGCGTCTTCACGAAATCACTGGTCTCCATAGGGCGAGTGTGTCAGCCGGGGCGGCAGACCGGAGCAGACTGGAGTCGTATGAACGAGGAACTGTTCCCCCGGGAGCGGACCGAGATCGCCCCGGGCGCCGTGCACGTGCCCGACTGGCTCGGACCGGACCTGCAGCGCGAGCTGGTCGAGGCGTGCCGGGAGTGGGCGCGCCCGCCCGCCGGCCTGCGCACGGTGCGGACGCCGGGCGGGGGGACGATGACCGCCCGCCAGGTGTGCCTCGGGCTGCACTGGTATCCGTACGGGTACGCGCGCACGGTGGTGGACGGCGACGGCGCGCCGGTCAAGCCGATGCCGGACCGGCTGGCGGAGCTGGGCCGCCGCGCGGTGGCCGACGCGTACGGACCCCAGGCCCCCGACGCCCGCGGCCGCCTCGCCCCCGCCCCCGCCTACGACATCGCGCTGGTCAATTTCTACGACGGCGACGCCCGCATGGGCATGCACCGCGACGCCGAGGAGCGGGCCGAGGACCCGGTGGTCTCGCTCAGCCTCGGTGACACCTGCGTCTTCCGCCTCGGGAACACGGCCTCGCGCGGGCGCCCGTACCGTGACGTCGAGCTGCGCAGCGGCGACCTGTTCGTCTTCGGCGGCCCGTCCCGCCGGGCCTACCACGGCGTGCCGAAGGTCCTGCCGGGGACCGCCCCGCCCGCCCTCGGGCTGACCGGCCGGCTCAACATCACGCTCCGGGTGGGGGGCCTCGACGGGTAGTGCGGGCAGGGGTGGCCGTACACCGTGCGCCGATCATGCGAGGATCGCTGTCATGAACGGCAACGGCGCCCCGCGGCGGGTGGGAGATGTGACCACGGCGTCCGGGCGGACCAAGCTGGAGCGGGGCCGCGGCGCGCTCGGGCCGGCGCTGGAGCTCGTGCACACCGGCCGTGCCCCCACGCGTGCGGTCCTCACCGCAGAGCTGGGTGTCACCCGCGCCACCGCGGGTGCGGTCGCCGCCGAGCTGGAGGCGCTGGGCCTGATCCGCGTGGACTCCAGCCCGGGCGGGGCGGGCGGTACGCAGGGCCGGCCCTCGCACCGGCTCTCGGTGGCCGAGGACGGGCCGGTCGCGCTGGCCGCCCAGGTCCACCCGGACGGCTTCCGGGCCGCCCTCGTGGCACTCGGCGGCCGGATCGTCGCCACCGCTCCCGGCCAGCTCACGGTGTCCGCCGACCCGGCCCAGGTGCTGGGCGCCGTCGTCGAGGCGGGCGCGGAACTGCTGGCCGCCAGCGGGCGGCGCTGCATCGGCGCGGGCCTGGCCGTCCCGTCCGCGGTCGCCGAGCCCGAGGGCACGGCGCTCAACCCGCTGCACCTGGCCTGGCCGCCCGGCGCGCCGGTCCGCGCCATCTTCGCCGAGTGCGTCAAGGCGGCCGGGATCGACGGCCCGGCGCTGACCGGCAACGACGTCAACCTCGCGGCGCTCGCCGAGCACCGGCACGGCGCCGGGCGCAGCGCCCAGCACCTGCTGTGCGTGGCCACCGGCCACCGCGGCGTCGGCGGTGCGCTGGTGCTCGACGGCCGCCTGCACAGCGGCAGTTCGGGCCTGGCCCTGGAGGTCGGCCACCTCACCGTGAACCCGGAGGGGCGGGCCTGCCACTGCGGCGGTCGCGGCTGCCTGGACGTCGAGGCGGACCCGCTGGCCTTCCTCACCGCCGCCGGCCGTACCCCGGGGCCGGAGGTCTCCCTCCTCCAGCAGGCCCGGGACCTGCTGCGCACCGAGTACGCCGACCCGTCCGTACGGGCGGCCGCCGAGGAGCTCATCGACCGGCTGGGGCTGGGACTGGCCGGGCTGGTGAACATCCTCAACCCGGACCGGATCATCCTGGGCGGCCTGCACCGCGAGCTGCTGCACGCAGACCCGGAACGGCTCCGCGCGGTCGTGGCCGACCGGAGCCTGTGGGGGCGCAGCGGGGGAGTGCCGATCCTGCCGTGCACCCTGGACCACAACAGCCTGGTCGGCGCGGCCGAACTGGCCTGGCAGCCGGTGCTCGACGACCCGCTGGGCGCGCTGGGGACACCGGCCTGACGAGCGGGGCCGCGGTGGCGGCGGCGCACAGCGGGGCCGCCGCGGCCTCGCCCGTCAGGCCGTGACGGTGACCGTGACCGTGTCCGGGCCGGCGGCGGCGATGGCGTCGGGGCCGGCGGCGGCGATGGTGTCGGGGCTCGCGACCGAGATCGTGTCCGGGTTCGGGACCGCGCCCCGGCCCGTGACCGTGACCGTGTCCGGGCCTGCGACCGTGACCGGGCCGGCCGCGGCGACCGCGACAGTGACCGGGCTCGCGACGGCGATCGTGTCCGGGCTCGCGACCGCGGACGCGATCAGCAGCGGCGGGGCGTTCTCGCGGACCGGTGTCGAGTGGATCCGGACCGGGCGGACCGGGGCCCTGGGCGCGGTCGCCGCGCGGAGCGAGAACCAGACGACCTTGCCGGCGCTGTCGGCATGGTGGCGGGCACCCCAGGCCTCGCTGAGCGCCTCGACGAGGGCCAGGCCGCGGCCGCAGGTCTCCAGGGGGTCGGCCGCCTTGAGGACGGGCAGCCGGGGGTCGTTGTCCCGGACCGAGACGGTGAGCCGGCCGAGGAGGAGTTCGAGCTCCACCACGCAGGCCTTGTCGGGCTGCGCGTGGAGGTGGACGTTGCTGAGCAGTTCCGTCACGCCGAGCGCGGCCCGGTCTATGAGCGGATCGAGCTGCCAGTAGCGCAATTGGGCGGAAACGATCCGGCGGACCTGACCGATCCGCGCGGGCAAGGCCTGCAGTTCGACGACGCAGTGCCTGCGTGAATGACTGATCACGGCTGCGACTCCCCGACATGAGTGTTACGGGTGCTGCACCCTCAGTGACGACCCCCTCAGGGTTACCCAGGGGGCCGCACAGCGCAACCGAAAGGGATCCATATGGATCCCCAAAGTGACTGTTTGTGCAGGTGGGAGAGGTACATTGCGGATGCGAGGGGGTTCGAACGCAACAAGGAGCACCGCACATGAGTACGACCGACGCCACAGGTGCCGGGACCGGCCGGACCGCCGTCACCGTGGACGTGGACCGCACCGACGCCGCCTACCGCGCCTGGCTGAAGGAAGCCGTGCGCAAGGTCCAGGCGGATGCCAACCGCTCCGCCGACACGCACCTGCTGCGCTTCCCCCTTCCGGAGGACTGGGGCATCGACCTCTACCTCAAGGACGAGTCCACGCACCCGACCGGCTCTCTCAAGCACCGCCTCGCGCGCTCGCTGTTCCTGTACGCCCTGTGCAACGGCTGGGTGCGCCCGGGCCGCCCGGTCATCGAGGCGTCCAGCGGCTCCACCGCCGTCTCGGAGGCGTACTTCGCCAAGCTGATCGGCGTACCGTTCATCGCCGTGATGCCGCGCACGACCAGCCCGGAGAAGTGCCGGCTGATCGAATTCCACGGCGGCGAATGCCACTTCGTCGACGACCCGATGAAGATGTACGAGGAGTCGGCGGCGCTCGCCGAGCGCACCGGCGGCCACTACATGGACCAGTTCACCTACGCCGAGCGGGCCACGGATTGGCGCGGCAACAACAACATCGCCGAGTCGATGTACCAGCAACTGCGGCTGGAGCGGTACCCGGAGCCGGCCTGGATCGTCGCGACCGCCGGCACGGGCGGCACCTCCGCGACCATTGCCCGCTACGTGCACTACATGCAGCACGACACGCGCGTGTGCGTCCCGGACCCGGAGAACTCGGTCTTCTTCGACGGCTGGACGCGCAACGACCCGGACATCACCGGTGACTGCGGCTCCCGCATCGAGGGGATCGGCCGCCCGCGCATGGAGCCGAGCTTCGTGCCCGGCGCGATCGACCGGATGATGAAGGTCCCGGACGCCGCGAGCGTGGCAGCCTGCCGCGCGCTGGAGGCGGCCATCGGCCGCAAGGCGGGCGGTTCGACGGGGACGGGCCTGTGGTCCGCGCTGAAGATCGTCTCGGAGATGGTGGCCGAGGGCCGTACGGGCAGCGTGGTCACCCTGCTGTGCGACCCGGGCGACCGGTACCTGGACAAGTACTACTCGGACGACTGGCTGGCCGCGCAGGGCCTGGACATCGCCCCGTACGCCAAGACGATCGAGACGCTGCTGACGACCGGCGTGTGGCGCGAGCCGACCGCCTGACCGCCGGTCCCACAGACTGCGGACGGCCTGTCCGGGGGGGCGGGCCGTCCGCACACCGGCCATCCGCACGCACGCCCGCGCGGTGCGGATCGGCCCTCCGTCGGCCCTACGGGTGTTGCGCGCTCAGCTGCGCGTCCAGGGTGCGGACCGCCGTGCGGAAGGAGAGGCCGAGGCCGGGGCGGGCGGCGGTGAGGGCCAGCCGGAACGGGGCCGCGCCGTCGGCGGCGAAGGTCCAGCGGACCCGGGTGCCGCTGCCCGACGGGGTCAGCCGCCACTCCTCCAACAGGGCCTGTACGCCCGGCACGTTGGTGGTGTCCACCCGGTACGCGTAGCGCTGCTCCGGGTCCGCCGCCATGATCGTCTCCGCGAAACGGACGCCCCCGCGCAGCGTGACCTCCCGGCCGGCGCCCCCGTGGGTCGGCCGGGCCCCGGACACCGCCCGGAACCAGCGCGGCCAGCCCGCCACGTCCTCGGCCAGCGCCCGGTACACCGCTTCCGGCGCCGCCGTCGCCACCGCCTCGAAGACCAGGCGGACCGGCGCGCTCTCGGTGAAGTCGAGGCCGACGGGGCGCAACGAGCGGGTCATGGCGGAACTCCTTCGCGCGGTACTACGGGGACGTCCGGAGGTTCGGGCCACCATAGCTGGCGCCCCATCAGATGTCTGCGCCGGCCCGGCCACCGGCCAAACGCCGCCCGACCACCGGCCAACCGCCGCCCGGCCACCGGTCAACCGCCCGGTCCGGCTACTGGGCAACCGCTCCCGGAACACGGGATGCTGGGAGACCGCCTCGCCGGGAGGGAGCCGCCGTGCCGCACACCCCGCCCTCCGACCCGCCCCCCTCGCCCACCTCCCACTCCTCACCTTCCACTTCCCCCTCCTCGTCCCCCGCCCTCGAACTCCTCGTCCACGGCGTGGCCGGAGCCTCCCCCGAACACCTCCTCGGCGATCCCCGCACCGTCCGCGTCACCGGCGACGCCACCGCGGCCGTCTTCCGCCGGACCGACGACGCCGACGCCGAGAGCCATCCGGAGCGGTACGCGGGACGGCCCGTGCCCGAGGCGTACTGCTGGTCACGGCTGACCTCCGGCAACGGCGCCCGCGCGCTGTGGCTGCTGCTCCTGCCGTTCATGGTGGCCAACCTCGCCCACTGGGCCCGGCCCGCCGCGCCCCGCTCCCGGCGCACCGTACGCGCGTACGGCGGCTGCGTCCGGGTCACCGCGCTCCTCCTGACCGTGCTGCTGGTCGCGTCGGCCTGCGAGGTCTGCCTGGACCTGGTCGCCTGGCAGTGCGCCGGCTCCGCGCACTGCGCCGACAGCCGCTCCTGGCTGGGCTTCCTCGCCCCGGCCGGCGGCGGCTGGTGGTCCCAGCCGGGCCGTCGGCTCGCCCTGGGCGCACTCGTGCCCACCGCGCTGACCGTGCTGCTGTGGTACCTGTCCCACCGCACCTGGAGCGCGTACGAGTCCCAGCCCCCGCCGCCGGGTACCGC
>NZ_WTFF01000206.1 GCF_019400985.1 Streptomyces bambusae | reverse complement strand
CCGCCCCCGGACCCCCGCGCCTCAAACGCCGGCGGGGCTGGATATGCCGCGCAGCGGCACATTCCAGCCCGCGCGGCGTTTGAGCGCACCGGGCGCGAAGCGCACGGAACGGGGTCCGGGGCGGAGCCCCGGTTACGGGAAGGGGCGGGGTGGGGAATGGCCCCGCGCAGCGGTGCCCCGTCCCCGGCCGGGCCCCGTTATTCCGTTACGTGGTCGTGCCCGTCGTGCAGGCCACCCCCGCTCCCCGAACCCTCCGTCGGCACGGACACAACCGGCTTCGACAGCGGCGCCAGATCCCACGCGTAGTGGCCGACCGCGTCCGCGATGACGTCGACGTTGATGTCGAGCGCCTTCTGGTCGATGTTCGCCAGGGTGTCGCCGGCCCCGTGGTAGTTCACGTCGTACGCGACACCCGCCTGGCCGCCGAACTTCGCCGCCTGACCCTCCGTCTTGATGCCCTCCGCGCCGGTGAACGTGCCGCCCGACGGGATGCCGACCTCGATGAACGGCCCGTAGTCCGAGCGGCCGCTGAAGTCGGTGCCCTCGTGCGGGAGGCCCTTGGAGTCGAGGAAGTCGGTGATGCCCTTCTCCAGCTGCGCCGAGCCCTCCGGGCCGGGGCCCGCGCCGACGCCGTCGGAGTTGTCGCCGTCGTAGACGAAGTACGCCGAGTTCGGCGAGGCGATCATGTCGAAGTTCAGGTAGAGCTTGATCTGCTTCTTCTGCTCCTCGGTCAGCGACGCGACGTACGCCTCGGAACCGAGCAGGCCGAACTCCTCCGCCGACCACCAGGCGAACCTGACCTTGTTCTTGATCTTCTTCTGGTCGCCCGCGAGGCGCTGCGCGACCTGGAGGATGCCGGCCGAGCCGGAGCCGTTGTCGTTGATGCCCGGGCCCGCCGCCACGGAGTCGAGGTGGGCGCCGAGGAAGACGGTGTTGTTCGTGTCGCCGCCCTTGGTCTCCGCGATGACGTTGTACGTCTTGCGGTTCTCGCGCAGCTCGCGGATGTCGAGCGTGACCTCGACCGGGCCGGCGGCGGCCTCGGCGGCCAGCTTCTCGCCGTCCGCCTGGGTGATGCCGCCGGTCGGGATGCGCCCGGCGGCCGGGTCGCCGAGGGTGCCGTTGAGGGCGCCCGCGGTGTTGTTGTAGATGACCGCGCCGACGGCGCCGGCCGCGGCCGCGTTCTGCTGCTTGACCGCGAAGGTGCAGCCGCCGCGCTTGATCAGCGCGACCTTGCCGGTGAAGGTGCCGGCGGCGAAGTCGCCCGGCTCGCAGCCGTTGGTGTTGTCCGCGTCGACCGGGGCGACGGCGACCTGCGCGGTCACGCCCTGCTCCGGGCCGCTGGCGGTGTACGTCATCAGCTTGACCGGGACGTCGCGGCCGCCCGCGCCGTTCACCGTCAGCTTCTCCGCGATCGTCTCGACGTACACGAAGTCGAACTCGTGCTTGGAGACTTCGTACCCGGCGGCCTTCAGGACGGCCGAGACGTACTGCGCGGACTGCTCGTGGCCCTTCGAACCGGCCACCCGCGTACCGCGGTTGTAGTCGGCGATCGACTGGAACACCTTGAGGTGGTTGTAGGCACCCTTGCCGGTGGAGTCCTTGACGAGCTTCCTGGCCAGCGCGTCCGCCCGGGCGGCGTCGCTCTGCGGGCTGGTGGCACCGGCCGGCCCGGCGAGCAGCAGCGGCGAGACGAGGGCCGCGGCGGCCAGGGCGGCGACTGCGGCTATACGGCGAGAGGGCATGAAGGTCCTTTCACGACGGAGCAGCACAGACATGAGGACAGGCAGAAGACAGGCAGAGGACGGCAACAGCGCAGGTGGAGAGGGTGGAGCAGGGTGCTGTAACAGGTGGAGCGACGCGGTGAAGATGCCGTGTGGGGCGGCGGTGGACGCACGTTAGACAGCGGGAAGCCAGTCTGGCCAGAGTTTTCACTGATTCCGGTTCGTGAATTCCGTATATCGGTACGTCGACATCGCCGGAACCGGCACTTACCGGACTGCCGGAATCATCCGAACCGGCAGGTCAGCGAAGTATTCCCTCGATGAAATCCGACCCGATCCGCGCGACCGCGGACAGATCCAACTGATGCTGGACATACCGTCCTTGGCGCTGTGTGTGCAGCAGCCCAGCCTTGCGCAGCACGGTCAGGTGCCGCGACACCTCCGGCGGAGTGACGCCGTGCACGGTCGCCAGTTCCGTCGTCGTGTACGGGGCCCGGGCCAGGCTCCGGCACAGCGTCATCCGCATCGGGTGGGCGAGGGCCTCCATGCGTCGCTGGAGCAGCTCCACCGAACCGGGGGAGGAGGCCAGTTCGGGCGAGGAGAGCGGGTAGTGCACCACCGGGCGCCAGCCGGGCGCGTG
Organism: Streptomyces bambusae; assembly: GCF_019400985.1. Classification (GTDB taxonomy): domain Bacteria; phylum Actinomycetota; class Actinomycetes; order Streptomycetales; family Streptomycetaceae; genus Streptomyces; species Streptomyces bambusae_A. The sequence continues at coordinate 10,652 of NZ_WTFF01000206.1, read as the reverse complement.
CAGCACCAGCAGGTGCGGCCAGCCGAAGTGCGTGGGTATGAAGACCAGTCCGGCGCCGGTCGCCGGATCGGTGGCGGTGGCCGAGCCGTTGGTCATCTTGTCGGCCGTGATGGTGGTTTCGGCCTCGTCGACGCTGAGCGCCGCGGAGACCTCGGAGAGCACCGCGGGCAGGCCCTTGCGGCGCAGCACCTCGGTCTTGTGGCGGGCGTCCGCGGTCTGGCGCGGCTCGATGCGGCGCCACGTCTCGGCGAAGAACGCCTCGTCGCACTCCTCCAGCAGGGTGCGCAGCCAGGCCCGCACCTTCGCCGTGTCGTCGAGCAGCCGGACGGTGAAGTCCAGCCGGCGCGGCCCGCGGGCGGCGGCGGTCTCCAGGGCCTTGGCGCGCGCGGCGGGGTCGGTGAGCGGGTTCTTGTTCCAGCCCTCGTCGTAGAGCGCCAGCCAGCAGTGTTCCAGCGCCGCCAGCACGAACCGCTCGTCGTCCATCCGGTCGAGTACGTCGAGCTCCTCGGCCAGCGTGCCGGCGGGCACCCCGCTGCCGCCGGGCACGCCCGCGAAGGGCATGAAGATGTCCGCGAAGGAGCTGCGCCACATGAAATCGGCCTCCAGGAGCCGGTCGGCGAGGCACGGTTCGAGGGCGGCGGAGGTGGCGGTGGTCCAGGAGTGCAGCCCCGGGTGGTGGGCGGGCTGCGAGAGCGCGTGCAGGGCCATGCAGAGCTCGGCCAGCGGGGAGGGGGAGAAGGTGATCCGCTCGTGGGGCAGCCCGGCGATGTCGATGCTGACGCTCATGCGGTCATTGTCATCGGATTGTCGTACCGAGCGCGGGCGGGGGTCGGCCGAGTGGCCCTGCGGGGGGCGGGAACGCGCAGGTCACGGGGGTGGCCGGGCGGTGGTTGGGGGCGGTGATCGGGGGCGGGGCCGGGCGCGAGGATTGACGGGCGCCGTCAATCGTCGCGCGCGACCGGGCCGACGGGGTCAGGGTGGACACATGACCGCGATCGAGCAGTACCTCATCGACACGTATCGGGCCTGCGAGCGGGGCACCCCGCTGCCGCCGCCGCCCGGCCGCGACGACGTGGCCGCGCTGCGGGCGGCCCGCTCGTACGAGCAGTGCCAGGCCGTCCTCGAGGGCCACCCGGCGAACCACCCTTGGCGGGCGGGCGTACGCCGACTGCTGAGCCGGCCGGGGCGGCGGGAAGGCTGAGCCCGGGCCGGCTCCGGCCTTGCGCGTCCCGCGCGTCCTGGCCGGGGGCACCCTGCCGTGCGGCTGGTGCCCGTCGTGGGTGGTTGTTCGCGCCGTTCCCCGCGCCCCTGGCGGGGCGCAGCCTTGTGCCGACGGAGCCTGGCCATTTCCAGCCTCGCCGGCGATTGAGGCGCGGGGGTGCGGGGGCGGAGCCCCCGCAAACCGGGCGGGGCCCCACCGCTGTGCCGGACCTGGGGGAGGCCGCTGGGCTTCCTCCCTACGCCCCCGGCAAGCGGGCCGCGAAATCTTCCGCCGCCCGCCGGATGTCCTGCGGCGTCCACGACAGGCTCTCCGCGGCCACGGTCAGTTCCGTGACCGCCAGCCCCGGCGGGCCGCCCGCGTGCCAGGTGCGGAACAGGCAGGTGCCCGTCTCCTCGGCCTGCCGCACCGCCGCCTCGGTCAGCGCGTCCGGCTCGTACGGCAGCCACACCTGGAACTGGTGGGTGTGCGGGACCTCCGGATGGATCCGGAACCACGGGACGGCCTCCGACGCGCCGAAGCCCTCCTTCAGCGCCTCCGCGACCACCCTGGCCTGGCCGACGTACGACGGCAGCCGCGGCAGCTCCCGTTCCAGGCCGCTCAGTGCCGACAGGGCCTGCGGGAACTGGCGGAAGACCCGGCCCCCGTACCGCAGCCGCCACTCCCGCGCCTCCGCGACCAGCGAGGCCGACCCGGCCAGCGCGGCTCCGCTCAGGCCGCCGAGCGACTTGTAGAAGGAGACGTACACGCTGTCCGCGAGCGCCGCGATCTCGTGCAACGGGCGGCCGAAGTGGGTGGTGGTCTCCCACAGCCGGGCCCCGTCGAAGTGGACGACCGCGTCCCGCTCCCGGGCCGCCTCCACCAGCTCGCACAGCTCCTCCCACGAGGGCAGCAGGAAGCCGGGTTCACGCAGCGGCAGCTCCAGCATCAGCGTGCCGAACGGGTCGGCAAGATCGCGTACCTCCTGTGCCGTCGGCTGGCGCTGCTCGTCCGTCGGGTGCACGGTCCGCAGCCCCGACACGACCGACAGCGCCCCGCCCTCCCACCGCTCCGGGTGGCTCATCGGGTGCAGCGCCACCACCGGGTTCCCGGTCCGGCCCGCCCAGCAACGCAGGGCGACCTGCTGGGCCATCGTGCCGGACGGGAAGTGCGCCGCGGCCTCCGTACCGAGCAGCTCGGCGACCCGCTCCTCCAGCCGGGTCACGACTCCGTCGCCGTAGATGTCGGCCGACTCGTCCGGGTCCGCGGTGGTCAGGGAGGCCAGCAGCTCCCCGACGGTCTCCTCCCGGACGCCGCGCCAGAGCTTGCGCTCCGCCCCGCGCCAGGCGGCCAGCGCCCACGCGTTCTTCTTGTCCTGATCGTCGTCCTGATCGCTCATGGTCCCGATCATGGCCCGGGGCACGCGGCCAGGGCCACAGGGCTAGCATGGCGACGTATCGTCCGGTACCCCTCGCGGACTGGAACGGAAGGCCCGCACCGCGTGAATCCCACCCAGCAGCCCCGCCCCGCGCGGCTGACCGTCGGCGTCGTCGGCGCAGGCCGCGTCGGCCCCGCGCTCGCCCGTGCGCTCCAGCTCGCCGGACACCGGCCCGTCGCCGTCTCGGGCGTCTCCGACGCCTCCGTGCGCCGGGCCGGCGAGATGCTGCCCGACGTACCCCTCGTACCCCCCTCCCAGGTCCTGGAGCTGGCCGACCTGGTCCTGCTGACCGTGCCCGACGACGCGCTGCCCGGCCTGGTGCAGGGGCTCGCGGAGACCGGCGCGGTCCGGCCCGGGCAGCTGCTGGTGCACACCTCCGGCCGGTACGGGACCGCCGTGCTGGACCCGGCCCGGCGGGCCGGGGCGCTGCCGCTCGCGCTGCACCCGGCGATGACCTTCACCGGCACCATGGTCGACGTCCAGCGGCTGGCCGGCTGCTCCTTCGGCGTCACCGCCCCCGACGAGCTGCGGCTGGCCGCCGAGGCGCTGGTCATCGAGATGGGCGGCGAGCCCGAGTGGATCGCCGAGAGCGCCCGTCCGCTGTACCACGCGGCGCTCGCGCTCGGCGCGAACCACCTGGTCACCCTGGTCGCACAGGCCATGGAACTGCTGCGTACGGCGGGGGTCGAGCACCCCGACCGGATGCTCGGCCCGCTGCTCGGCGCCGCCCTCGACAACGCCCTGCGCTCCGGCGACGCGGCCCTGACCGGCCCGGTCGCCCGCGGCGACGCCGGTACGGTCGCCGCCCATGTGGCCGAGCTGCGCAAGCACGCCCCGGCGACGGTCCCCGGCTACCTGGCCATGGCCCGTACGACGGCGGACCGGGCGCTCGCGCACGGACTGCTCAAGCCGGAACTGGCCGAGGACCTGCTCGACGTACTCGCCGACGGCGCCCGGGCCGACCGGGCCGATGGGACCGACGGGACCGGCGGGACCGGCGGGACCAGCGGGACCAGCGGGATCGACCGGGCTGACGGGACCGACAGCACCGACCGGATCGCCGGGACCGACCCGACCGACCCGACCGACCCCACCGACGGGACCGACCCCGACCGCCCCGAGGGAGAGGGACGATGACCGACCTGCTGCTGTCCACCGCCGACGAGCTGCACCGGCTGCCGCGCGGCGGCGCCGGTCCGCGCGCCGTCGTCATGACCATGGGCGCGCTGCACGAGGGCCACGCCACCCTCATCCGCACCGCCCGTGAGCGGGCCGGGGCCGACGGGCAGGTCGTCGTCACCGTCTTCGTCAACCCGCTGCAGTTCGGGGCGAACGAGGACCTCGACCGCTACCCGCGCACCCTCGACGCCGACCTGGCCCTCGCCGCCGAGGCCGGCGCGGACGCCGTCTTCGCCCCGTCCGTGGACGAGGTCTACCCGGGCGGCGCCCCCCAGGTCCGGATCAGCGCCGGCCCCATGGGCGAACGCCTCGAAGGCGCCACCCGCCCCGGCCACTTCGACGGCATGCTCACCGTCGTCGCCAAGCTGCTCCACCTCACCCGGCCGGACGTCGCGTTCTTCGGGCAGAAGGACGCCCAGCAGCTCGCGCTGATCCGGCGCATGGTGACCGACCTCAACTTCCCCGTCGAGGTGGCCGGCGTGCCGACCGTCCGGGAGGGCGACGGGCTGGCCCTGTCCAGCCGCAACCGCTACCTGTCCGACGCCGAGCGCCGCACCGCCCTCGCCCTGTCCCGCGCCCTGTTCGCCGGCCGCGACCGGCTCGCCGCGCAGTACGCGCTGCTGGCCCGGGCCGAGGCCGTCGGCGCCCCCACCGGGGAGGAGCGGGCCAGCGGCCTGGCCCGGCTCGGGGAGGCCCGCGCCTCCGCCGACGCGCACGCCGTCTCGGTGGCCGGCAACGACCTGCCGGACGCCGTGCGCGCCGCGGCGCACCAGGTCCTGGACCAGGCCGGGCGGTCCGGGCCGCCGCTGGTGCTGGACTACCTCGCGCTGGTCGACCCCGCAGACTTCACCGACGTCGGCCCCGGCTTCACGGGGCAGGCGGTCCTGGCCGTCGCCGCGAAGGTCGGCACGACCCGGCTGATCGACAACATCCCATTGGAGTTCGGAGCACACTCGTGAGCACCCCAGGCAGCGGCCCCTCCGGCAGAGGCACCGGCACCGGCCCCGGCACCGGCATACGGCTGCACGCCCCCGCCCCCGGCTGGGCCCTGGAGGCCGACGTCGTCGTCGTCGGCTCCGGCGTGGCCGGCCTGACGGCCGCGCTGCGCTGCGCCGCCGCCGGGCGCCGTACCGTCGTCGTCACCAAGGCCCGGCTCGACGACGGCTCCACCCGCTGGGCGCAGGGCGGCATCGCCGCCGCGCTCGGCGAGGGCGACACCCCCGAGCAGCACCTCGACGACACCCTGGTCGCCGGCGCCGGCCTCTGCGACGAGCAGGCCGTGCGGATGCTGGTCACCGAGGGCCCCGACGCCGTACGCCGGCTCATCGACAGCGGCGCCGTCTTCGACACCTCCGCCGAGACCGGCGAGATCGCGCTGACCCGCGAGGGCGGCCACCACCGCCGCCGCATCGCGCACGCCGGCGGCGACGCGACCGGCGCCGAGATCAGCCGCGCCCTGGTCCAGGCCGTGCACGCGGCCGGCATCGAGACCGTCGAGAACGCCCTCGTGCTCGACCTGCTCCAGGACGCCGAGGGCCGCACGGCCGGCGTCACCCTGCACGTCATGGGCGAGGGCCAGCACGACGGCGTCGGCGCCGTCCACGCGCCCGCCGTGATCCTGGCGACCGGCGGCATGGGCCAGGTCTTCTCCGCGACCACCAACCCGTCGGTCTCCACCGGCGACGGCGTCGCGCTCGCGCTGCGCGCCGGGGCCGAGGTCTCCGACCTGGAGTTCGTCCAGTTCCACCCGACCGTGCTCTTCCTCGGGCCGGACGCCGAGGGCCAGCAGCCGCTGGTGTCGGAGGCCGTGCGCGGCGAGGGCGCGTACCTGGTCGACGCGGACGGCGTCCGCTTCATGGTGGGCGCGCACGAACTCGCCGAGCTCGCCCCCCGCGACATCGTCGCCAAGGGCATCATGCGCCGCATGCAGGAGCAGGGCGTCCAGCACATGTACCTGGACGCCCGGCACTTCGGCGCCGCGATGTGGGAACAGCGCTTCCCCACCATCCTGGCCGCCTGCCGCGCCCACGGCATCGACCCGGTGACCGAGCCGGTCCCGGTCGCACCCGCCGCGCACTACGCGTCCGGCGGCGTACGCACCGACCTGTCCGGCCGCACCACCGTGCCCGGCCTGTACGCGTGCGGCGAGGTCGCCTGCACCGGCGTGCACGGCGCGAACCGGCTGGCCTCCAACTCCCTGCTGGAGGGCCTGGTCTTCGCCGAGCGGATCGCCGCCGACATCGCGGCCCGCGCGCCCGAGGGCAGCGGCCCGGGCATCCCCGTGCCCGCGACCGGCCCGCTCCAGCCCGCCGAGGCCCGCTACGAGGTGCAGCGGATCATGACCGAGGGCGCGGGCGTGCTGCGCTCCGCCGAGTCCCTGCGCGCGGCCGCCGACGCCCTGGAGGGCCTGTATGCGGCCGCCCTCGGCGAACTGGAGGCCCAGGGCAAGACCGCCGTACCCGGGGTGGACACCTGGGAGGCCACCAACCTGCTGTGCGTGGCCCGGGTGCTGGTCGCCGCCGCCCTGCGCCGCGAGGAGACCCGCGGCTGCCACTGGCGCGAGGACCACCCCGACCGCGACGACGCCGCCTGGCGGCGCCACCTCGTGGTACGCCTGTCCGAGACCGAGAAGCGCGCGCTGGTCGTCACCCCCACCGACACGGCGGACCTCCCGTCCGTACGCCCGTCCCGTCAGCCCTCCAGCCAGGAGCAGTAACCGTGAGCACCCCCGAACTCCCCCTGATCGACCAGAACGAAGGCGGCTGCGGCGACGACTGCGCCTGCGGCGACGACGAGAGCGGCCTGGACCCGGCGCTGGCGCAGCTGCTGGCCGATGCCGGCCTGGACCCCGTCGAGGTCGAGGACATCGCGCACATGGCGCTGTCGGAGGACCTCGACGGAGGCGAGGACGTCACGTCCGTGGCCACGGTCCCCGAGGACGCGGTCGCGACGGCCGACTTCACGGCCCGCGAGGCGGGCGTGGTGGCCGGCCTGCGCGTGGCGGAGGCGGTCCTGTCGATCGTCTGCACCGAGGCGTTCGAGGTCGAGCGGCACGTGGAGGACGGCGACCGGGTCGAGGCCGGCCAGGTGCTGCTGTCGGTGACGGCCCGCACCCGCGACCTGCTCACCGGCGAGCGCAGCGCGCTGAACCTGCTGTGCCGGATGTCGGGCATCGCGACCGCCACCCGCCGCTGGGCGGACGTCCTGGAGGGCACGGGCGCGAAGGTCCGCGACACCCGCAAGACCACCCCGGGCCTGCGCTGCCTGGAGAAGTACGCCGTGCGCTGCGGCGGCGGGGCCAACCACCGGATGTCGCTGTCGGACGCGGCGCTGGTCAAGGACAACCACGTGGTGGCCGCGGGCGGCGTCGCCCAGGCCTTCAAGGCCGTCCGGGAGGCCTTCCCGGACGTGCCGGTCGAGGTCGAGGTCGACACGATGCACCAGGTGCGGGAGGTCGTCGACGCGGGCGCCGACCTGATCCTGCTGGACAACTTCACCGTCCCGGAGACGGAGGAGGCCGTCACGCTGGTGGCCGGGCGGGCCAAGCTGGAGTCCAGCGGCCGGCTGACCCTGGAGACGGCGGCCGCGTACGCGGCGACCGGCGTGGACTACCTCGCCGTCGGCTCGCTGACCCACTCCTCCCCGATCCTGGACATCGGCCTCGACCTGCGCGAAGCGGTGTGACCCGATGCTGCTGACGATCGACGTGGGCAACAGCCACACCGTTCTCGGCCTGTTCGACGGTGACGAGATCGTCGAGCACTGGCGCATCTCGACGGACCCGCGCCGGACCGCCGACGAGCTGGCCGTGCTGATGCAGGGCCTGATGGGCATGCACCCGATGCTCGGCAGCGAACTCGGCGACGGCATCCACGGCATCGCCATCTGCTCCACCGTGCCGGCGGTGCTGCACGAGCTGCGCGAGGTCACCCGCCGGTACTACGGCGACGTGCCGGCGGTCCTGGTCGAGCCGGGCATCAAGACGGGCGTGCCGATCCTCACGGACAACCCCAAGGAGGTCGGCGCGGACCGCATCATCAACGCGTGCGCGGCCGTCGAGCTGTACGGGGGCCCCGCGATCGTCGTCGACTTCGGCACCGCGACGACGTTCGACGCGGTGTCGGCGCGCGGGGAGTACGTGGGCGGCGTGATCGCCCCCGGCATCGAGATCTCGATGGAGGCGCTGGGGGTGCGCGGCGCCCAGCTGCGCAAGATCGAGCTGGCCCGCCCGCGCAACGTCATCGGCAAGTCCACCGTCGAGGCGATGCAGTCGGGCGTGGTCTACGGCTTCGCGGGCCAGGTCGACGGCGTGGTCACGCGCATGTCCCGCGAACTGGCCGGCCCGAACGGCGACCCGGACGACGTCCGCGTCATCGCGACGGGCGGCCTGGCCCCGATGGTCCTCGGCGAGTCCTCGGTCATCGACGACCACGAACCCTGGCTGACCCTGATCGGCCTCCGCCTGGTCTACGAACGCAACGCCCCGAACTTCGCGTGACCGCCACGCTGGGCCGGGTCCGCACCCGGCCCAGCACCGGGCTCTCCGCAGGAGGCCAGAAGTGTCCAGGATCGTGATCGACGTCGACGACGAGATGCTCGCCCGTGCGCAGCAACAGCTCGGTACCGCCACCGAACGGGAGACCGTCGAACGGGCGCTCAGGATGGCGGCCGCGATCAGCGCCGACGACCGGGCGCGGGCTCTCCGCTGGCTGCAGAAGAACGCCGGGGACTTCCTCGACTTCGACGTGCTCGAAGAGCGGGAGCGCAGGGGGCTTTGAGCTCCGCGCTCACCTCCGGCCTCACGGCGAGCGCGTCGTCGCTCAGCGTGATGCTGAGCGTTCAGCTTCACGCTGATGGGTTAGCTTGTCGATCTCCGTCGGAGTAGGGACAGGACGGCCCAAATGCCCCGAGAGAACGCCTACCTGCAGGTGGCCGACGCCCTCCGGGCCCGGATCGAGGCCGGGGAATGGGCGGTCGGTGCGAAGCTGCCCTCGCGGGCGCGGTTCGCCGAGGAGTACTCCGTCGGGCAGAGCGTCGCGCAGCGCGCGATGGAGCGGCTGATCATCGAAGGCTTCCTCGAAGGCCGCTCCGGCTCCGGCACCTACGTCCGCCGCCCCCGCAAGCGCCTGCGCCTGGTCCGTTCGCGGCAGCGGGCGACCCGCGCCGGCCGGTCCTTCCGCGCCGAGGTCGCCGCACAGGGGCAGGCCCCGACATGCGAGTCCCGCTCGCAGGCCCGGGTGCCGGCGCCCGAGGACATCGCGGCCAGGCTCGCGATCGAGCCCGGGGACCCCTGCGTACTGACCGACTACGAGTACCTGGCCGACGGACAGCCCGTCCAGCTGTCCCACTCCTGGGAGCCCATGGCCATCACGCAGGGCACCCCGGTCCAGCGGCCGGAGACGGGTCCGCGGCAGGGCGCGGGAGTGCTGGAGCGGATGCGCTCGATCGGGGTCGAGATCGCCTCGGCGGTCGAGGTCCCCCGCCCCTCCCGGGCGACCCAGGAGCAGGCCAACCTGCTCGGCATCAGCGTCGGCGACCTCGTCACCCGCATCGAGCGCACGTACTACGACACCGGCGGCCGGCCCGTGGAGACCGCGGACATCGTGCTGCCCGACATCCGCTCCGAGATCGTCTACGAGTTCCGGGTCGACTGAGCCACCGCGCCCCGGGCCGCTGCGCGGGGCCTTTCCCCTCCCCGCCCCTTCCCGAAACCGGGGCTGCCGCCCCGGACCCCGTTCCGTGCGCTTCGCGCCCGGTGCGCTCAAACGCCGCGCGGGCTGGATTTATCCAGCCCCGCCGGCGTTTGAGGCGCGGGGGTACGGGGGCGGAGCCCCCGAAAGCGGGGGCCGGGGCGGCAGCCCCGGTTTCGGGAAGGGGCGGGGTGGGGAAAGGCCCCCTGCCTAGGCGCCCCGCTCCAGCAAGGTCTTCAGCGTGCGCTCGTTGCGCGGTATCTCCTTGCGCGCGTGCGGGCGCACGACCAGCGGGACAAGGACCTTGCCCATGCCGTGGCCCTCGAAGTCGAGGTCGATCGTCACCCGGGAGCGGCGGCCGTCGTCGAGCGGCTCCACCGTGCCGTGGACGTTGCCCCGGACGGGCCCGTCGATGCCGTGGTAGCCCCAGCTGCGCGGCGGGTCGAGCTCGGTGACCTCCATCGTCATCGGGAACTCGCGCCTGCCCACCCGGCGCAGCACCCGTACGTACGAGCCGACACCCAGGGGCGCGTCGCCGAGGGCCCGCGCCGAGACCGCGCTCTCCTGCCATTCCGGCAGGTGGCTGGGGTCGGCGAGGTAGGCGAAGACCTCTTCGGGACGGCAGTCGATGTCGACGGATTCCTTGATCGCGGACATGGTCGCCCCCTGGGGGAGGAAGGTGGTCTGCCACGTCCATCGTCCCACCGGGGGGCGCGCCGCGCCGGTACGGGCAGGCAGAGGGGATTTTGTCCGATTAGCGCGTATCTTCGGGCCATGCCCACGCCCTACGGATCCCGCGGCGGTATGGCCTTCAGCGCAGCGGAGCTGCACGTGCTCCGGCGGTCGCTCGCCCACGCCCTCCAGTCCTCCACCGCCCCCCTGACCGCCACCGAGGTCCAGGACTGCCTGCGCCTGGCGCAGGCGGTCGACGAAGCGGTGGGCGAGGCCGGCCGGCTCAGAGCGTTCCTCGCCGAGGATCTCGGGCGGTACCGGCAGGCCCTGCCGGGGAGCCTGGCCGGCTACCTGGAGCTGCTCCAGGACGCGCTGGCGGGCGGGTACGAGCCCCAGGGCGACGACCTGGCCGCGCTGCGGGCGCTGCGCGGGAACCGGGCCGCGGCCGCCGTGCTGGACCGCGCCGAGCGCGGGC
>NZ_WTFF01000205.1 GCF_019400985.1 Streptomyces bambusae | reverse complement strand
GGGCTCGGAGGTGGGTAGAGTGGGCAGCCACCGCGGCGGCCGGCGCCGGGGTCAGGGCCGTGCCGGGCACGGGCTCGGGCCGCCGCGGCTCGGGCTCGGGCTCGGGCTTCGGCTCAGGCTTCGCTTCCGGCTCAAGCTTCTGTACGGGCTTCGGCTCGGGCTTCGGCTCGGGCTTCAGCTCCGGCTCCGGCTGCCCCGCGGGGTGCGCCTCCGGGTGCGCCTCGGGAGGCGCCGCCACCAGGAGTTCACCCGGAAGGATCACCACGGCCGAGGTCCCTCCGTACACCGAGCGCCGCAGCGTGACCGTGGCGCCGAGCCGGTCGGCGAGGTGGCCGACCACGAAGAGGCCGAGCCGGTGCGCGTTCTCGGCGAGTACGGAGTACGGCGGGGCGGTGTGCAGGCGCCGGTTCATCTCCTCGTAGCGCTCGCTGCTCACCCGCGGCCCGCGGTCCTCGATCTCGACCGACAGGCCGTCCGCCACCAGTTCGGCGCGGATGACCACCTTCGACCTCGGCGGGGAGAACCGGGTGGCGTTGTCCAGCAGCTCCGCCAGCAGGTGGCTGATCTGGCTGATCACCTGGGGTGCGACGCCGGCCTCGTCCAGGGCCTGGCGCTCGATCCGCCGGAAGTCCTCGACCTCGGCGGCGGCCTCGCGCAGCAGGTCGGCGATCCGCATGGGCTCGGTGTGCGGGTCGGGGACCTCGCCGCCCGAGAGGATGAGCAGGTTCTCGATCTGCCGCCGCATGCCCACCGTCAGCTGGTCGGAGCGCATCAGCTGGGCGAGCAGCGCCTCGTCGTGGCCGAAGGCGTCCTGGATGTCCTCGGTGAGCCCGAGCTGGCGGCTGACCAGGTTGCCGGTGCGGGAGGCGATGCCCGAGGCGAACATGCCGAAGCCCTGGCGCTCGGCGGCGAGCTGGCGGTGCCCGTCGACGGACACGGCGACGACCCGGGCGAACGCGTCGTTGATCCGGCCGACCTCGTCCTGGTCGCCGCGGACCACGGGCAGGGCGTCGTCGTCGACGCTCTGCCCGCGGTGGAGCCGGTCGACGATCTCCGGCAGGGTGCGCTCGGCGACGGCGACCGTACGCCGGTGCAGGCCGTCCAGGCGGCGCAGCACGGAGCGGGTCGTGAACACGACGACGACCACGACGAACAGCAGCGCGCCGCCGCTGGCGCCGATCAGCCGGAACACCTGGCTCTCCAGCTCGTCGGCCCGGGCGTCGGCCTGGGCGAGCAGGCCCCGGGACCGGTCGGTGGTGAGCCGGCTCAGCTGGGGTGCGAACTGCTGGTGGGCGGGGCGCCATCCGGAGATCTCGGCGGGCAGTTTCATCCCCGAGTCGACGTCCTTGTGGGCGGAGACGATCGCGTTCTCGATCCGGAGCTTGGCCTGCCAGGCGTACGAGCCGACGATCTGCCCGTAGAACTGCCGTTCCTCGACGGGCAGGTACGGCACGACGGAGGTGTCGTAGAGGTAGCGGTGGGTGCCGACGGCGTCGATGAGGCCGGTGAACCCGGCGGGGGTGAGCTCCCTGGCCGGCCCGGCCAGGGCGAGGTAGGCGTCCTCGCGGGAGACCAGCTCGGCGGCCGCCAGCATGGAGACGGCCACGCGGCTCTCCTGGGTGAGCCCGGCGTCCTCGGCGTGGCTGAACTCCTCCTCGTAGAGGCGGACCATCCGGTCGATCACGTCGGTGTAGTAGACGACCGCGCTCTCGGGGCTGCCGTTGCGGCGGTCGAGGCGTTCGCGGTGCGCGGCCAGCCCGTCGAGGCCGCCGCTGACCTCCACGAGCAGCAGCTCGACCTCCGGGGACCGCCGGGGGCCGCCCGCGGTCAGCTTGCGGAACTCGGCGGCGGCGCGGTCGGTCGCCGCCCGCGCCTCGCGCACGTCGCCGTCCGCCACGGGCGTGCCGGCGAACCGCGCGGCGGCGATCGTCCGCTCCGCCTGGGTCGCGGCCAGGACCCGGAACAGCGGTTCGCCGAGCTGCTCACCGGCCGCCACGACGGATCGCAGACGGTCCGACTGCGCCAGCAGCCGGTCGGCGGTGAGCACGGTCTGAGCACCCATCGCCACGGTCGGGACGACCGCGAGCCAGACCAGCAGCGTGCGCAGGCGCACGGTCCGCCGCCGCCTGTTCGTCGACGGCGCTGGCGCGCCTGCGGAGTCAGTGGCAGACATCGGTCCTCGGTTGCGGCGGGACGGGCAGGTACGGGAACGATCGATCAGACGGAAGGCGCCGATCATAACCAGCCATGCCGAGGCGATGGAACACGTCAGGGCCGGCCCGAGTAGGGCCGACCCTGATCGTGGGTGATCAGACGCGGTCGAAGCGGTCCAGGTTCATGACCTTGTCCCACGCGGCGACGAAGTCCTTGACGAACTTCTCCTTCCCGTCGTCGCTCGCGTACACCTCGGCGAGCGCCCGCAGTTCGGAGTTCGAGCCGAAGACGAGGTCGAACCGGGAGCCGGTCCACCTGACCTCGCCGGTGGCGGCGTCACGGCCTTCGAAGGTGCTCCGGTCCTCGGACGTCGCCGTCCACGTCGTGCCCAGGTCGAGCAGGTTGACGAAGAAGTCGTTGGTCAGGGAGCCGGGGGTGTCGGTGAGGACGCCCAGCGAGGACCGCTGGTGGACCGCGCCGAGGACGCGCAGGCCGCCGACGAGGACGGTCAGCTCGGGGGCGCTCAGGTTCAGCAGGTTCGCCCGGTCGACCAGCAGGAACTCGGCCGGCAGGCGGTTGCCCTTGCCGAGGTAGTTGCGGAACCCGTCGGAGGCCGGCTCCAGCGCGGCGAACGACTCGACGTCGGTCTGCTCCTGCGAGGCGTCCACGCGGCCCGGCGCGAACGGCACCCGGACGTCGAAGCCGGCCGCCCCGGCGGCCTGCTCGACGGCCGCGGCGCCGGCCAGCACGACCAGGTCGGCGAGCGAGATCTGCGCGCCGCCGGCCCGGTCGATGTTGAAGGACTTCTGGATGCTCTCCAGGGTGCTCAGCACGGCCGCCAGCTGGTCGGGCTCGTTGACCTCCCAGCCGTTCTGCGGCTGGAGGCGGATGCGCCCGCCGTTGGCGCCGCCGCGCTTGTCGCTGCCGCGGAAGGAGGAGGCCGCCGCCCACGCGGTGGACACCAGCTCGGCCACCGACAGGCCCGAGTCGAGGATCTTCGCCTTCAGCTCGGCGATGTCCTCGGCGCCTACGAGTTCGTAGGTGCGCTCCGGCAGCGGGTCCTGCCAGATCAGCTCCTCGGAGGGGACCTCCGGGCCGAGGTAGCGCACGACCGGGCCCATGTCACGGTGGGTCAGCTTGAACCAGGCACGGGCGAAGGCGTCCGCGAACTGGTCCGGGTTCTCGTAGAAGCGCCGCGAGATCTGCTCGTAGACCGGGTCGAAGCGGAGCGACAGGTCGGTGGTGAGCATCGTCGGGAGGTGCTTCTTCGACGGGTCGAACGCGTCGGGGACGACCGCCTCGGCGTCCTTCGCCACCCACTGGTGGGCGCCGGCCGGGCTGGTGGTGAGCTCGTACTCGTACTCGAAGAGGTTCGTGAAGAAGCCGTTGCCCCACTGGGTCGGCGTGGTGGTCCAGGTGACCTCCAGGCCGGAGGTGATCGCGTCCGCGCCCTTGCCGGAGCCGTACGAGCTCTGCCAGCCGAGGCCCTGGGCCTCCAGCGGCGCGGCCTCGGGGTCGGCGCCGACGTGGTCCGCGGGGCCGGCGCCGTGGGTCTTGCCGAAGGTGTGGCCGCCGGCGATCAGCGCGACGGTCTCCTCGTCGTTCATCGCCATCCGGCGGAACGTTTCACGGATGTCGCGGGCGGCGGCGACGGGGTCCGGGTTGCCGTTCGGGCCCTCGGGGTTGACGTAGATGAGACCCATCTGGACGGCGCCGAGGGGGCTCTCCAGCTCGCGGTCGCCGGAGTAGCGCTCGTCGGCGAGCCAGGTGGTCTCGGGGCCCCAGTAGACGTCCTCCTCGGCCTCCCAGACGTCCTCGCGGCCGCCGCCGAAGCCGAAGGTCGTGAAGCCCATCGTCTCCAGGGCGACGTTGCCGGCGAGGATCATGAGGTCGGCCCACGACAGGCTCTGGCCGTACTTCTTCTTGACCGGCCACAGCAGTCGGCGCGCCTTGTCGAGGTTCGCGTTGTCCGGCCAGCTGTTGAGCGGGGCGAAGCGCTGCTGGCCGGCGCCGGCGCCGCCGCGGCCGTCGCTGATCCGGTAGGTGCCGGCGCTGTGCCAGGCCATCCGGACCATCAGCGGGCCGTAGTGGCCGAAGTCGGCCGGCCACCAGTCCTGCGAGGTCGTCAGGACCTCGGCTATGTCGGCCTTGACGGCCGGGAGGTCGAGCGCGCCGAACGCCGCGGCGTAGTCGAACTCCTCACCGAGGGGGTTGGCCACGGCGGGGTTCTTGGCGAGGATCTTCAGGTTGAGGCGCTCCGGCCACCACTGGGCGTTCCCGCCGCCCTGGGTGGGGTGAGCGGCCCGCCCGTGCGCGACCGGGCAGCCGCCCCCGCCCTGCGCACTCGTGTCTGCGACGGGTGCATCGTGCTTCTCAGACATGGGAAATCCTTCCGAGCCGAACGGATCACGGAGTTCAGGGAACTGAGGGCGGTACTGAGGGGCGGTACTGAGGCGGTCGAAGAGTCCGGGCGCAGTCCACTTGGCCGCTGGACAGAACCGATCCTACGATGGACCTAGTCCAAGTCAATACGACAACCAGACCCGCACGGATTCTTTTCCGCGGCGGTGCGCGGTGAGGCTGGGGTGAGGCATGAGCGACCTGCTGGAACGCCTGCGGGGACGCGGCTGGCGGATGACCGCCCAGCGCCGGGTGGTGGCCGAGGTGCTCGACGGCGAGCACGTCCACCTCACCGCGGACGAGGTGCTCGCGCGGGCAGCCGCGAGGCTGCCGGAGATCTCCCGCGCGACCGTCTACAACACCCTGGGCGAGCTGGTCGCGCTCGGCGAGGTGACGGAGGTCAGCACGGACGGCCGCGCCAAGCGCTACGACCCGAACGCCCACCGCCCCCACCAGCACCTGCTGTGCTCGGGCTGCGGCACGATCCGCGACGTCCACCCCACGGGCGACCCCCTGACCGCCCTGCCCCCGTCCGAGCGCTACGGCTTCACGCTCACGACCGCCGAGGTCACGTACCGAGGCCTGTGCCCGGACTGCACCTGAGCCGCCCCGCCCGAACGCGCCGAAACGGGCCGAAACACGCCGGAGCCGGGCCGACCGATCCGGCCGACCCGGCTCCGGGCCCGGTTCTCGTGTCGGGGCTCAGCCCTCGTCGGGCGTGAGGCGCAGGGAGATCGAGTTGATGCAGTAGCGCTGGTCCGTGGGGGTCGGGTAGCCCTCGCCCTCGAAGACATGCCCGAGGTGGGAGCCGCAGCGGGCGCAGCGGACCTCGGTGCGGACCATGCCGTGGGAGGTGTCCGCCAGGAGCTCGACCGCGTCGGAGTCCTTCGGGTCGTAGAAGGACGGCCAGCCGCAGTGGGAGTCGAACTTGGCCTCGGAGCGGAAGAGTTCCGCTCCGCAGGCGCGGCAGGAGTACGTTCCGAGCGTCTTGGTGTCGGTGTACTCGCCGCGGAAGGCGGGCTCGGTGCCGGCGAGGCGCAGGACCTGGTACTCGGACGGGGTCAGCTCCGCCTGCCACTGCTCGTCGGGCTTCTCGACTTCGTACGCCATCGCGCTCTCCGGCTCCTCGCTCGCTTCAGTTCGACAGGTGGGCGAGGATCTGCGGACCGAGGTCCGTGACGTCACCCGCGCCCATGGTGAGAACGAGATCGCCGGGCTTGGCCATTCCCGCGAGCACGGCGGGGGCCGCCGCCTTGTCGTGGACGGCCGTGACGTCGGCGCCGGCGGCGCGGGCCGCGGCGATGATGATCTCGCTGGTGACGCCCGGGACCGGGTCCTCGCGGGCCGGGTAGATGTCCAGGACGACCGAGGCGTCGGCCAGGGCCAGGGCCTGGCCCATCTCGGTGCCGAGCTCCTGGGTGCGGGAGAAGAGGTGGGGCTGGAAGAGGACCAGGATGCGGGAGTCGGCGGCCGCCCCGCGGATGGCCTCCAGGTCGGCGGTCATCTCGGTCGGGTGGTGCGCGTACGAGTCGATGACCTGGACGCCGGCCGCCTCGCCCTTGAGCTGGAGGCGGCGCTTGACGCCGGTGTACTTGCCCAGCGCCGCGGCCAGGTCGTCGGCCGGGACGCCGAGGGCCACGCCGGCCGCGAGCGCGGCGACGGCGTTGTGCGCGTAGTGGCGGCCCGGGACGGAGACCGTGAAGGTGATCTCGCGGCCGTCGATGCCGACGCGGACCTCGCTGGTCAGGCCGCGCGGGGTGACGGCCAGGATGCGGACGTCGGCCTTGTCGGACTCGCCGTAGGTGACGACGGTGAGGTCCTGCCGGCCGGCCACCCGGCCGGCGATCTCGGCCGCGCCGGCCTGGTCGGCGGAGACCACCAGGGTGCCGCCGGGGACGACCTTGCCGACGAAGGTCTCGAAGGAGTCGTAGATCTCGTCCATCGAGGCGTAGTTCGCGTGGTGGTCGAGCTCCGCGTTGAGGATGATCGCGACCTGCGGGTCGTACTTGTGGAAGCTGCGGTCGCTCTCGTCCGCCTCCGCCACGAAGATGTCGCCCGTGCCGTGGTGCGCGTTGGAGCCGGGGGCGTCGAGGTCGCCGCCGATCGCGTACGACGGGTCCAGGCCGAGGGCCGAGAGGGAGACCGCCAGCATCGAGGTGGTGGTGGTCTTGCCGTGCGTACCGGCGACGGCGATGGGGCGCAGGCCCTGCATCAGCCCGGCCAGCGCGTCGGAGCGGTGCACGACCGGTACGCCCAGCTCGGCGGCGCGGGCCAGCTCCGGGTTGTCGGCGCGGATGGCGCTGGAGACGACGACGCAGGTGGCGTCGTCGGCGAGGTGGCCGGCAGCGTGCCCGATGTGGACCGTGGCCCCGTGGGCGCGCAGCGCCTGGGCGGTGTCGGACTCACGGGCGTCGCTGCCGGCGACACGGGCACCGCGCTGGGCGAGGATCTTGGCGATCCCGGACATCCCGGCTCCGCCGATGCCGATGAAGTGCGGGCGGTCCATGGCGGTCGGCAGGCCGGGCGTCATACGGGGTGCTCCAGGGTCGGTTCGGTTCGGATCTAATCAGGTTGGATCGGATCCGGCTGGATCAGATCACGTCGGGGCGGATCAGGCCGGGTCGGATCCGGTCGGCGTGCGGCACGGCGTAGCGGGACGCGTACGGCACGACGCGGGTGTGCGGACCCAGCCTATTCGTTGTGGGCGAAGAGCTTGAGCACCGGAACGCCTACCTTGTGCCGCGCCCGGGACGCCCAGTCCCGGTGGAAGAACTCCTCCACGAAGTGCGGAGCGGTCAGGACGATCACCTCGTCGGCGTTCGTCTCCTCCACGACGGCCTTCAGCTTGTCGAGCGGGTGCTCCTCGATGATCCGCCCGACGGCCTTGGCCCCCTTCTTGCGCAAGGCCTCCAGGGAGTGGGCGAGCGCCTGCTCGGCCGGGCCGCGGGCGGCCGCCCCCTCGGGCTCGTCGCCCTCGCGGATCGCGTCCGGCAGCTCTCCGAGCGCGACGTCGTCGATGGCGCGCAGCAGCCGGTCCTGGTCGCCCCGCGGCTGCATGAGGACGAAGAAGGAGACCGGGTCGTCTCCGTGCAGGGTGGTGACGAAGTCCACGTCTACGGACGTCAGAGGCTTCTCGATCATCAATACGCTCGTGAACACGGACGCCCTCTCCTTCATGGGCCGTGGCAGGGCCCTGCGGAAACCATCCTGCCCCGCTGTCGCACGGGGCTCGCGCAGGTATATGTGCCCAGCGAGAGCAAACCGGAACGAGGAATTCCGCTTCTTCTCAGCTCCGACGGTAGCGGGTGAAGAGGAACCCGGCCTCTTCCAGTACGGACACCAGCCGGAGCCGGGTCGGGACCTCCAGCCGGCCGCCCCCGGCGATGCGCTGGGCGTCACCCGCCGTGAGCATCGGGGACACGGTCAGGCACAGCTCGTCCAGCACCCCGGCGGCCACGAACTGGCCCAGCAGCCGGGGCCCGCCCTCGGTCAGCTGGCGCCGCAGCCCCCGGTCGGCCAGCTCCCGCACCGCCCGCGCGGCGTCCACCGCGGCCCCCTCACCCGCGGTCACCACCTCGACCCCGGCCGCGGCCGCGGCGGCCAGCCGCTCGGGCGGGGCGGCGGAACCGGTGAGCACCAGGGTCGGCACCAGCGGCGCGGTGAACAGGGGCAGCGAGAAGTCCAGGTCCATGCTCGCGGTGACCACCGCGATGGCCGGTGCGGGGCCCTGGCCCGCGGCCCGGCGGCGGGCGGCGAAGGCCTCCCGGGCCCGGGCGGGGCGGTAGCCCTCCTGGCGAACCGTTTCCGCGCCGACCACCACCACATCGGCCAGCCCCCGCAGGGTGCCGAAGACGCGCATGTCGGTGTCGCTGGAGATCGGCTGCGAGCGCCCGTCGTGCTGGGCGGCCCCGTCCAGCGTGGACACCATGTTGCCGCGCAGCCAGTGGCCGTCCGCGGCGAGCTCGGGGTAGGCGTAGGCCTCGGCCAGTTCGTCCAGCGACCACTCGCGGTCCTCGCCGGACAGTGTCCGACCGGGTGCGGAGGGCGGTGCCTGTCCGGTCACGGCAGGCTGTGCCTGTCCGGTCACGGCGGGCGGTGTCTGATCGGTCACAGGGAACAGGCGTCGCATCGGGGCAGTGTGTCACGCGACGTAGAGTGGAACGCTGTGCCGACATCACTCTCCACGCCCGGTTCCGCCACCGGGCGGAGCCCGATAGCCGACGCGGGCCCGCAGTCCCTGTGCGCCCGCGAGCCCCACGTGCCCGCAGAGCGGCTGGTCGCCGAGATGGTGCCGCCCCCGCGTTTCGACGGGGTGCGCTTCGACACGTACAACCCGGACCCGAACCAGCCCAGCCAGGCCGAGGCCGTCACCACCCTGCGCGGCTTCGCCGCCGGGCTCGGCGGGGCCCACGCCACCGGCGCCGGCAAGCGCCGCTGGTTCTCCCGCGCCCCGCGCAAGGCGGAGCCGGCCGGCCCCCGCGGGGTCTACCTCGACGGCGGGTACGGCGTCGGCAAGACCCACCTGCTGGCCTCCCTGTGGCACGCCACCCCGGCCGAGCCCTCGCTCAAGGCCTTCGGCACCTTCGTCGAGCTGACCAACCTGGTGGGCGCGCTCGGCTTCCAGAAGACGGTCGAGACCCTCGGCGGCCACCGGCTGCTGTGCATCGACGAGTTCGAGCTCGACGACCCCGGTGACACCGTCCTCGTCTCCAGCCTGCTCAGCCGGCTCGTGGAGCAGGGCGTCGCGCTCGCCGCCACCTCCAACACGCTGCCCGGCAAGCTCGGCGAGGGCCGGTTCGCCGCCGTCGACTTCCTGCGCGAGATCCAGGGCCTGTCCGCCCACTTCCGCCCGCTGCGCATCGACGGCGAGGACTACCGCCACCGCGGCCTGCCCGAGGCGCCCGCGCCGTACTCCGACGAGCAGGTGGCCAAGGCCGCGTACGCCACGCCCGGCGCGACCTTCGACGACTTCCCCGGCCTCCTGGACCACCTGGCCCGGGTGCACCCGAGCCGCTACGGCGCGCTGACCGAGGGCATATCCGCGGTCTGCCTGACCGACGTGGCGCCGGTGCCGGACCAGTCGACCGCGCTGCGCCTGGTGGTGCTCGCCGACCGGCTCTACGACCGGGAGATACCCGTCCTCGCCTCCGGTGTCGCCTTCGACCGGCTGTTCAGCGAGGACATGCTGAACGGCGGTTACCGCAAGAAGTACTTCCGGGCCATCTCGCGGCTCACCGCCCTCGCGCGCGACGCGAAGGGGCTGGTGGCGCAGTAGGTTTGGGGACGCCGGGTCGGCCTCGCGGCCGCCGCCCGGCCGTTTCCCACCTCTGCGAAGGGATCCACCCATGGCCACCACCCGCCACGCGCACACCGTCTGGGAAGGCGACCTGCTGAAGGGCAAGGGCGTCGTCACCCTCGACTCCTCGGGTCTGGGCTCGTACGACGTCTCCTGGCCGGCCCGTTCCGAGGAGCCGAACGGCAAGACCAGCCCGGAGGAGCTGATCGCGGCGGCCCACTCCAGCTGCTTCTCGATGGCGCTGTCCCACGCCCTGGCCGGCAAGGGCACACCGCCCACCCGCCTGGAGACCAAGGCCGATGTCACCTTCCAGCCGGGCGAGGGCATCACGGGCATCCACCTGAGCGTCCGCGGCGAGGTCCCCGGCCTCGACGAGGCGGGCTTCGCCGCCGTCGCGGAGGACGCGAAGAAGAACTGCCCCGTCAGCCAGGCGCTGACCGGTACGACCATCACCCTGAGCGCCGAGCTCGCCTGAACCCTGCCGGACCGGTCCGCGGCGTCCGCCGCGCTCGGCTGAGGCCTGCCGGACCGGTCCGCGGCGTCCGCCGCGCGGAGCGCCCCGACCGGGTGCTCCGCGCGTCGGCGCCCCCGGCCACCGCACCCGTGGTACCACGGCTGGCGTCACATCTCCTGGCCGTCACGGGGAGTTGCCGATGTCCGTGGACCGTCGCAAGGTGCTGGCCGGCGCCGCCGTGGTCGTCACCGGGGCGCTCGGCGCCCTGTTCGCCGGCGGCGGCAGCGCCGCGCCGCGGGCCACCGCCGCCGGGTACGGCCCCCTGCTCCCCGATCCGCACGGCCTGCTGGACCTGCCCGAGGGGTTCACGTACCGCGTGCTGTCCCGGGCCGGGGACCCGCTGCGCTCCGGCGAAGGCACGGTCCCGGCCAACTGCGACGGCATGGCCGCCTTCCGCGCCGGGCGGGGCGGCGTCCGCCTCGTACGCAACCACGAGAACCGCACCACCGCCGCGCTGCGCGTGCCGCCCGTGGCCGGGCTCGTGTACGACCCGGACGCCCTGGGCGGCTGCACGGTGCTCTCGCTCGACGCACACGGCGGGGTGACCGCCGAACGGGTCGGCATCAGCGGGACCGCCGTCAACTGCGCGGGCGGCCGTACCCCGTGGCACACCTGGCTGACCTGCGAGGAGACCGAGGACACCCGGGGCACGGCCGGCTACTCCCGCGACCACGGGTACGTCTTCGAGGTCGACCCGGCCGACCCGCAGCGCACGGGGGCGGTGCCGCTGACGGCGCTGGGCCGGTTCGCCCACGAGGCCGTGGCCGTGGACCCGTACCGCGGGGTCGTCTACGAGACCGAGGACGCCTTCGACAGACCCTTCGGGCTCTTCTACCGTTTCCTGCCCCGGCGCCCGCTCGGCGGCACCGGCTCGCTGCGCGCCGGCGGCGCGCTGGAGGCGATGCGGGTGCCGGGGGTCGCGGACCTGGCGGCCGTGCAGGAGCCGGGCGCCGAGTTCCCCGTCGAGTGGGTGCCCGTCCCGGACCCGTCGGCGGCCCGGACGCCGATCCGGTTCCAGGACTTCGGGCGCGGCGGGATCACGCACGCGCAGAAGCTGGAGGGCTGCTACTGGGGCGGCACCGGCGTGTACTTCGTCTCCAGCTACGCGCGGGGGCGCGAGGGCGCGGCCGCCGACCACTTCGGCCAGGTGTGGTTCCACGACCCGCTCAGGGACCGGGTCCGCCTGGAGGTCGTCTTCGGCCCGGCCACCGACGTACGGCTGCCCGGCGACAGTCCCGACAACATCTGCCTGGCACCGGACGGCGGGCTGATGGTGTGCGAGGACGGCGGCGGGGAGCAGTACGTGTTCGGCGTGACGCGGGGCGGGGCGGTGTATCCGGTGGCGCGCAACGCCGACGGCATCGGGACGGCGCAGAAGCCGGAGTGGGGGGAGTTCGCCGGGGTCACCTTCTCCCCCGACGGCCGGACGATGTACGTCAACGCGTACGCCCCGGGCACGACCTTCGCGGTGACCGGGCCCTGGCGGTGACTGGCCCTCTGCGTTGACTGGCCCTGGCGTGACCGGCTCCTGGCGGTGACCGTCCCCGGCACGCCCGCGTACGCCCCTGCCGCCGCCCGGCACGCTTCCCCGGCCCGCTTCCGCACCCGCCCGGCCCTCGCGTCCCATTCCCCGGAGGGTGACTTCGGCGTGCGCGAGTGCCGTGCACGTACGATTTCCAGATAGTCATATATTTTGCCTGCGTGACCATTTCACTGCGCAAAGTGGCAGTACTCGCCGCGTTCGGCGTCGCCCTCGCCGGCTGCGCGGGCGGCGGCGCCGGTACGCCGGGCGGCGGGCGGGGCGGGGACCGTACGGCCTCCCCCGGCGCCTCCGCCTCTGCCGCCGGCCCGGGCTCGTCGCCTGCAGCCGGTTCCGCCGCCGGTTCCGCTGCCGGTTCCGCCGCGGGCGGCCAGCAGGGCGCCTCCCCGCAGGCCGCACCCGGCCCCGCCAAGGCCCCCACCCTCGCCCCCGGCCCGAACGGGCTCACCCCGGTCTTCGAACGCGCGAAACAGCGGACCGACAAGACGGTCGCCCTCACCTTCGACGCCGACATGACGGCCGATCAGGGCCCGCGCGCGGCCGCGGGGGAACGTTTCGACAACCCTCAGCTCATCGCCACCCTGCGCGCGCTCAAGGTGCCGTCGACCGTCTTCATGACGGGCCGCTGGGCCGAGGAGTACCCCGATCAGGCGAAGGCCATCGGCACCGACCCGATGTTCGAGGTCGCGAACCACTCCTACAGCCACCACGCCTTCACCGAGCCCTGCTACGGCCTGCCCGCCCTCGACGGCGCCGCCGCCCGCGCCGACGTGGACCGGGCCTTCGAGTCGTTCCGCAAGGCCGGAGCGGTCAACACCGTCCCGTACTTCCGCTTCCCCGGCGGCTGCTACGACGACCAGGCCCTGCGGGCGCTGTCCACGGCCAAGGTCACGGCCGTCCAGTGGGACGTGGTCAGCGGGGACGCCTTCGCCAAGGACCCGGCGGCGGTCGCGGCCCAGGTGCTGGCCGGGGTCAAGCCCGGCTCGCTGGTCGTCATGCACTGCACGCGCAGCGCGGCCCCGGTCACGGAGGAGGCGATCCGCACGATCGTCCCGGAGCTGCGCAAGCGCGGCTACCGCTTCGTGAAGGTCTCGGAGCTCATGGGCACGTAGGGCTTCCCGGCGGGGCGGGACCCACGGGGCCGGGCGGGACCTGCGGTCCGGGGCGGGCCGACGCGGGCGCGTACACCACGGGCCGGCGCGGCCGCGTACCCGTCTCCTTTACACAACGGACGCTTCCGGAGATACTTAGGAGTTCGGGTTTCGGGGTGCGCATTGACGTGTTGTACAATATACTTATGTGTAACACA
>NZ_WTFF01000204.1 GCF_019400985.1 Streptomyces bambusae | reverse complement strand
AGGCCGGTCAGCAGGGCCGCCGCGTGCACCCGTACCGGGCCGGCCGCGGCAGCCGTGCAGTGCCGGGCGGCGTCCGGCTCCCCGGTGAGGCAGAGCCGGACCAGCCAGGCGGTGACCGGCAGCAGCCCGCCGGCCGCGAGACCGAGCGAGTCCGCGACGGGATCGCCGGGCCGCACCCCGACGGCCAGCACGGCCGCGTACAGCAGGACGGGCGCGAGCCAGCGCTGCGAACGGAGCAGCAGCGCGGCCTGGTAGCGCAGCAGGGCGGTCATCGGCGGTCCTCCGGGGGGGCATCGCTGCGGAGCGCCTCCGTCAGGTGGCGGTCGGCCACGGCCTGGTGGCGGTCGCCGTCCGGGGCATGGTCGGCCGTCAGAACGGTGACGCCGCGGATGTGCCAGGGCGGGTCGGCGGTCAGCAGGCGGCGCAGCACCGCGTCGGAGTCGGCGGCGGGCACCGTCAGCAGCACCCCGCCACCGGGCCCCGGCCGGGAGGCGTAGACGTAGGCGTCCGCCATGTCCGCCGTGTCCGCCGGCGCCTCGGTGCCCGGCGGGCCGACCGCCTCGATCCGCACGTACGGGCCCGCGACCCGCTCCCCCGTCACCGGAACCAGGCCGGTGCCCTCGACCCGGTGGCGGGCGTCGGCCCGCCCGGCCAGGCGGCGCGGGTCGTGGTCGACGAAGACGACGGTGGCCCCGTCCGCCGTGCGCTCCAGGACGGCCCGGTCGAGTTCGGCGCGGGCGGCAGGGTCCAGCCCGGTCCACGCCTCGTCCAGGACGAGCAGGCCGGGTTCGGCGAGGAGGGCCTGGGTGACGGCCACCTTCTGGCCGGTGCCCTTGGAGAGTTCGGCGAGCGGCGTGTCCGCGTGGTCGAGGGCGCCGAACCGCTCCAGCCAGTACGCCGCCTGCTGCGCGGCCCGCGCCCCGCCGAGCCCGTGCACCCGGCCCAGGTGGACCAGGTACGCGGCGGCGGTGAGCGGCAGGGCGGCCGGGAAGCGCTCGGGCACGTAGGCGGTGCGGCGCGGGCGGCCGGTGACGCGGCCCTCGGTCGGGGTGTCGATGCCGGCGATCAGCCGCAGCAGGGTGGACTTCCCGCCGCCGTTGCGCCCTTCGATCCGTACCAGGGCGCCGCGGGGCAGGTCGAGGTCCACCCCGCGCAGCACCCAGGGCCGCCGCACCCCGTGGCGGCGGCCCACACCGGCCAGTCGCATGCTCATGCTCATGCTCATAGGGCCCGGGCGATCAGTGGGCCGCCGGCGTCTCGACGAGCTCGCTCGGGCGCACGATGACGAAGCCCTCGCCGCCCAGCATCAGCTGCACCGCCTCGCCGGAGCCGCCGCGGATCATGGAGCCGACCGACTGGGAGCGGTGCAGCCCGGTCTCCAGCTGGGCGCTCCAGCCGACCACCGCGTCGGTGTCGACGTACACCGGGGACTGCGCGGTGACGGGTATGACGACCGGGTGGCCGTCGCAGACCAGGGCGAGCTTGCCGGTGCCGGTGAAGAGGCTGTTGAAGAGGCCGCCGCCGGTCATGCCGGCGCCCTTCACCATCTTGATCTCGTAGGAGAGGGTGGGGTCGAAGCAGAGGACGTTGCGGCCGTTGACGGTCAGGGCGTCGCCGGGCTCGAAGTCGACGATGAAGACGTTGCCGCCCTGGTGCGCGAACCAGGCCTCGCCCTGGCCGCGTACGGCCATCAGCGCCAGGCCCTCGCCGGTGACCGCACGCTTGAGCATGCCGCCGATGCCTTGCCCCTTGCGCTCGAACTGGAGATTGCCGCGGAAGGCGATCATCGAGCCCTGGCGGGCGTGCATCTCGCCGTTGACGGCGTACTTGACGGACTTGGCGTTCTGCAGGGTCATGCCGGGTGCGGTGGCCGGCTGGGCGAGGTGCTCCGACGCGAACAGGTCACTCTTCATGCGGTGATCCTCGCCCGCGGCGGGTGCCTGCGACATCCTCCTGGAGGACCTGCGGCATCCTCCTGGAGGACGACCCTGGCAGACTGGGGCGGATGAGCAGCAACGACACGTACGAGGGCCGGCCGGACCGGCAGGAGCCGGCCGAGGGCCCGTTCGAGCAGCGGCGGATCTCCCGGGACGAGGCACCGCAGTTCGTCCTGCCGCTGGTGGTGCGGATCGAGAAGGCCGAGCCGCCGGCCCGGACGGACGCCCTGGAGACGGCGGCGCGTGCGGTGCTCGCACTGCTCTCGGACGAACGCGCGCTCGGCGAGGGCGAATGGGCGCGGGCCGTCCGCGACTGGCAGGACGCGCGGATCCGCAAGGTGGTGCGGCGGGCGCGCGGCGCGGAGTGGCGCAAGGCCGGCACGCTGCCGGGCATCTCGGTGCGTGGGGAGGCCGCGGAGGTACGGGTGTTCCCGCCGGTGCCGCTGGACGGCTGGCCGAAGGAGCTGGCCAAGCTCCAGGTGTCGGGGACCGACCTGGACGACCCGGAGCCGGCCGGCCCGGCCGCGCCGGAGATGCCCGTGCTGTGGCTGAACCCCGCGCTGGACATGTCGGCGGGCAAGGCGATGGCCCAGACCGGGCACGGGGCGCAGCTGGCGTGGTGGGAGCTGGACCGCGCGGAGCGGGCCGCGTGGCGGGAGTCGGGCTTCCGGCTGGCCGTGCGGACGGCCGGGCCGGGGCGGTGGGCGGAGCTCGCGGGGAGCGGGCTGCCGGTGGTCCGCGACGCGGGCTTCACGGAGATCGCCCCGGGCTCGGCAACGGTGGTCGCCGACCACCCGGCCCTCAGGGCGCGGCTGGCGCGGCCGGTGTAGGCCGGCGGGCCGGGCCTCTCTTCCGACTCCGGCCGGCGCCGTGCCGATGGCTGCTCGGCCGGCCGGGGCCGTCTGCGAGCTGCGGGCTGGCACGCGCGGATGGAACATGTCGCCCCTCTCGCCTTCGGGCGGAAGGGGCGCGTTCGTCGTGTCTGCGCTCAGCCCTTCTCCCCGATGGCTGCACGCAGCCAGTCGAGCGCGCCCTGGCCGAGCAGTTCGTCCGCCAGACGCTTTCCCGTCTCGGTCGTGATCCGGGCCCGGCTGTTGTCGATCCACCGCTGCGCAGCCTCGTACCCCTGGGCCTTGTACTCGATGCCTTGGAGCATGCACTCCAGCTTGTCCGCGTCTCGCGCGCAGACAGCCTCGGGCGAGTCCTTGGCCTCGTACTCGGCGACCACGTCGCGAATTGCCGACGCCAGTAGGTCGGGCATGCCGGCGGTCTGGTCGGCCGTGACAGCCTGCGGGTCGGCGCCGGTCGCGTACTTCTTCCCAAGGTGGTTCACGTCGCCCGTGCGGGTCTCCTGGGTGTCGTGCCAGACGGCCATGAGCGCAGCCCGCGCCGGGTCGGCGCCTTCCAGCTGTGCGATGACCGACGCGATCACCGAGGTCCGCCACGAGTGCTCGGCGATGCTCTCGGGGTCCTTGACACCGGCCATCCACCAGCCGGTGCGGCGCGCGTTCTTCAGCGTGCCCGCTTCATATAGGAAGCGGGCCACCGCAGACAGGTCGTCAGCCACTGTGTCTCTCCTTCACGCCTCGGCGAGGCGGATCGCGTACCGGATGCCCTCCAGCTCTCGGCGCGCACGCGTCGAGGCAGTGGTGCCATCCAACAGCACGGGCATCTGTTCGCGCAGTGTCCTTCCAGCGGTCGAACTGGCGCGGAGGAGTCCCGGGCGGGCGGCGAGCAGCGCCCACAGCGTGTGCACGTTGAGTTCGAAGAATCCGTGCTGTGGCGCGAGCCCGCCGACGAGATGTTGGAGCAGCCGGTGTCCGTGCCAGGTCATCGTGCCTGGCGCGGCAATGAAGTCGTCGGAGAGCTCAGGGTGCGCAGACTCCCCGATCCAGTAGGCCCAGTAGCTCAAGTTCGCCCTCTCGCCCGCATCGTCGCCGTCCAGGGCGGTGTCGATGAAGTGCTGCATCTGCTCTCGATCACCTTGGCGGGCGGCGACCGCGGCAACGGAGCGGGAGGTAAGCCACTGGGCGAGCCAGTCCGAGGGTCGTTCTGCCTTGCGTTGTTGGGCGAGCCAGTCGGGGGTGTCCGCAGCGTTGTCGTAGCCGGCCAGGTAAAGGGCTTGCCGGCGCAGAAGGAACTGCCGCCCTGGGTGGGCTTCCTCGGCCATGCGCCGTATGTGCCCGAAAAGACGCCGCCGCTCGTCCTGCGACAGTTCGGGGCGGGTGGCGGTGGGGCCGCGGCGTGGCCGCGCCGGCGGCTGGAGAGCGCGCACCGGCTCCGGCGTGACACCGTTGAGCGGCCAGGCGAGCACCTCAACAAGATCGCGCTGCATTACCCACGAACCAAGGGGACTGTCGGCGGGAGCTCCTTGGTCCTCCAGAGCGCTCGCCAGGAGGACGTCCGCCTCCAGAGCCCTTTCGAGAGCGAGCAGTAGGGCCGGGCTCGCGCCCATAAGCATGAGACGGTGACGGTGCACCAGCATCTGGCACACGGCGAGGGCAGTGAGGGGCCGGCGGCCGGTTTCCCAGCCGGCGACGGTGTCCGCTGAGACCCCGAACGCCTCCGCGAGGGAGTCCTGTGTGTGGCCGAGCTGCTCACGGATGATGCGGAACACGTGCCCGGAGACGATCCCGCTGCGGCCCCGTCGCTGGTTTCCCTGACCGGCGGTCAGGGCGGAGGTGAGAGTACGGCCCATCAGGCTCCCTCTGCCGTCGTGTGCGCAGGCGTAACCCGTACCGGCGGTCACTTCGAGCGGATCAGTGCGAAATCTACGCTCATGTCCGTGGTCACCAGACTGCTCAGCGTAGCGGCTGCGTGGGTGACCCGCTCCGATTCACCATCCGCTGACGACGGTAGGGAGCACCGCCATGGAAGCGCGCGAGTCCACGTATCTCAGCTGCCCGGAGTCCTTCGGGCACGTGCGGCACGAGTGGGAGGGCCAGCATGTCATCGACGCGCGCACCGGTGCGGACGGCGTGTTCATGGCCCTGCGGCACGAGCTCGGCTCCACCGCGGGCCCGACGTGCCAGCACACGGACACGGCGTACATCCGTGGACGGGACGCCCGCGAGTTCGCTGTCCCCCTTGAGTGCGTACGGCTGGCCGCCCAGTGAGCAGATGGCGCAGTCTCGCCCAGATGCAGGCCGAGGCCACCGACCTCCGCAGCCTCGCTCTCGGCCTGGTGGTCCGCCCGTCGGCTGCGCACCCGAGCGGCCGCTGCCCGGGGCTGAGGCTGCGGTGCCCGGTCTGCCACGGGCCTACGCACCTACGGCCGGTTCTCGGCTGCCTGACGATGTACTGCGCACGCTGCTGCGGCGGGTGGGGTATCAAGCACGACCCTGAGGACTGTTGGAATCGGCTGTGAGCGTCCTGGAGGACTCCTTCGAGCGGCGGTTCGGCGAAGTCCAGGCCATCAAGACGCCGCCGCCTGACCACATGGCCGACGCGGCCGCGCACGTGATGAGGATGCAGGGCGACATCCTCGCCGACCTCCTCCGCCCGTACGCCGCCCGCTCCGAGACCGCCGCCGAGGTGCTCGCTGAATGGGTGGCGGTCAGGTGGGCGCACGGCCCCGGCGTCGACCTTTGGGATGCTCCTATGGATGTCAAGCGGCTTCAGTGAGGTCGCTTTGTATGGTTTGCCGGGTGGTGGTGCGGTGGTCGAGGGATCGCATGAGGACGCGATAGACCTCTCGGGCGACGTGCCGCTTGAGGCAGCGCATGATGTCCTTCTTCGACAGTCCCTGCTGGGTGCGTCGTTGCATGTAGGTGCGGGTGCGGTCGTCCCAGCGCAGGCGGCAGAGCACGATGGTGTGCAGGGCATGGTTGGCCGCCCGGTCGCCGCCGCGGTTGAGTCGGTGGCGTCCCGGCGCCCGGAGGAGGCCGGTATCGGGGCGACGCCGCACAGGTGGGCGAAGGCGGCTTCGGAGTGCAGCCGGTCGGGGTTGTCCCCGGCGGTGGCCAGCAGCTGCCCGGCCACGTCCGCGCCGACGCCTTGCAGGGCCAGCAGCTCGGGGGCGGCCTGGGCGGTGAGCGTCTTCAGCTCGGCCTCCAGCTCGTCGATCTCCTCGGTCAGGGCCAGGATCCGCCTGCCCAGCCGTCGCAGGGCGGCCTTGACGGCGTGCAGCGGGTCGGCGAGGTCGTCGCCGGGCCGCAGCCGGGCGCATGCCTTCGCGAGCTGGGCGGCGGTCAGCCCGCGCAGTGGGGCGCGCAGGCTCTCGGGCGCGGTGACCAGCAGCTGGCGGGCCTGGTTGACCGCCTGGGTGCGGGACTTGACCGCCGAGCGGCGCGGGACGCGCAGAGCGCGGACCGCCTCCACGACGCCGCTCCGGGCCTTGGGCGTCCCGGACGCCCGGCCGGAGGCCACAGCGACCGCGGCCGCATAGGCGTCGATGGGGTCGGACTTGCCCTTCAGCCTCCGCGTCTTGCGGTCCGGACGGTCGACCTCGACGACCTTCAGCCCGGCTTTGGCCAGGACACGGGCCAGCTCGGCGCCGTAGGCGCCGGTGCCTTCCACCCCGACCGCGGTCACATCGCCCTGGGCGAGCAGCCAGGCCAGGAGCTTGCGGTATCCGGGGCCGGTGGCCTCGAACTCCTGGTCGGCCAGGTGGCGGCCGAGGCGGTCGACCACTGCCGCGTGGTGGGTCTCGCCGTGGGTGTCGATGCCGCCTGTGACTTCCAGGGCTTGGTCCGTCATGCTGGTCACTGCCGTCCTCTCGCTGATCCCGGTGGGGCGGCACGCGCCGGCCGGGCGGGCGGACAGGACAGTGGCGGGGCTTCTTGACCAAGCTCCTATAAGGTCACGGTCGCCCGTCCGGTCGCGTGCGAGGCGGCTCCTCCAAGCGGATCGACAAATCCCAAACAAGACAGTCGAGACGTCGGTCAGTCCGTGAGTCAGACCCGTCGGAGAAGCCACGTCACATCCTCACTGTCAGTGCCGTGGCGCTGGCCCGCGCCGGTCAGGGCGTCCTCCGCGAACTGCGTGCCCAGAAGGCGCGCACCTCTTGATCTCCCGCCCCGGCCGCGCATCTGCCAGGACCACGACCGGGGACGGCCGCACCACCTCCACACCGACCAGAGGAGGCACCACCACATGACTACCGCCACGGAGACGACCACCGCCAGGAACGCCCGGGCCCTTCTGCCCGGGGCCGACTTCGCGGCGGTCGCCCGTACGGTCATCGGGAACAACCCCGACATGGCCCCAAGCTCGCGGACCGGATCACCGTCGAGGCCCTCGCGTTCGTGGCCGCCAGCGCCACCAACGCCGGCGACGCCCTCGCACCGTCGCCGGTCGTGGACGAGGGCTGGCACGCCGCCATCCTGCACACCGAGGTGTATGCCGGCCTGTGCGGGAGGCTCGGCCGGTTCGTGCACCACTTCCCGCAGCGCCCGGAGGACGGCGAGTACCGGCCGGACATCATCGAGCACACCCTCGACACGATGCGCGCGGCCGGGTTCGAGCCGGACCTCGACCTGTGGCGCGGGCCCGCCGAGAGCCTCATCGAGGTAGCGGCGCAGACGTGGCACTCGCCGTCGTGCGGCATCAAGCCGATGCCCACCCCGCAGTGCCTCTCCGATCCGCAGGGACCGCCCGCGCCCAAGACCCCGGCGCACCCTGCCTGACCAGCGCTACGCTGCGCACCGACGGAAGGACACGCCGATGCCTGAGCAGGAGTGGACAGACCCTCGGTACGCAGAGCTGGTCGAGGCCTGGCGTGAGGGCCAGCTGCCGACCTCGCGAGACCCGGACGACCGTCCGGCCCGCGGGTTCATCGTGCAGCCGCCTCGCGCCTGACCCGCCTCATATCGCCCGGCCCCTCACTCTGGGGCCGGGCCCCTTCACTCTGGAGTTCTCCCATGTCCCTCGTCACCGATTGGGACGAGTACGCCCTCCGCAACTCCGACGACCCCGCGACCCCCTTCTCCTGGACCCCGTACGCCGGCTACGGCCCCACTCTCACAGACATCCTCGGCATCCTCGACCCCGAGGACACAGTGCTGGAACTGGGGTGCGGCGCTGGAGCCCGCCTCGCGCACATCGCCGGGACCGGCGCCCGCGCCATCGGAGTGGACCTGTCGGGCGTGCACGTGGCCGCGGCGCGGGCACGATGCGGCCAGACGGTCGAGGTGCACGAGGCGGAGGCGGTGGCCTGGCTCGACGCCGCCACGGAGCAGTACGACATCGTGGTCTCCGTGTTCGGAACGCATTGGTTCACCGATCCGGCTCTTCTCCTGCCCGCCATCCGGCGCCGGCTGCACGCAGACGGGAGTGTGTTGCTGGCTCGCACCCGTCCGACGACGCACTACAACCCGGTGATCACGGGGCATCAGACGTCGACGCGGCACGTCCTGTGCTGGGATGGCGAGGCCCACCAGTGGGCGGACGCGCTGGCGGACGCGGGGTTTGACCGCTGCTCGGCTCGGACGGTTGCCGCGCCGGTCCCCGGGGGCTGGGACACGGTGATCCTGCGTGCATGGTCGTAGATGGTCAGGCTGCCGGACGGTTGTGCGTCCTTCGAGTTCAGTACATGAACCCGGGAGGCGCGCTATCGTCCCCCGGGTCTTGTAAATGTCAGTGCAAGAGTTCTTCGGGGCGTGAGCGAGATCGCGCCGGGCTCGGCAACGGTTTTCGCCGACCACCCGGCCCTCCGGGCGCGGCTGGTGCGGCCGGTGTAGGGGGCTAAGGCCTGCCTCTTTGACGGGTGCTCAGGTCCGTGGGGTTCCCTCTGCGAGGGTTGTCGGAGTGCGCGGTGAGTGGGTGGACCGTAGGGTCCGGACATCATGAACACGGCCCTCCATCAGCCACGCCTCCCCGCTGACGAGCTTCTTCGCATCCTGCGTGCCTGCTTTCCCCAGTCGCCTCCGAAGCGGGTCACTACAGCCGCAGGCGTTGAGGTCATCGGGGTGTCTGTGGCGCGGGACAGGATGCGTGGCGTTTGGGACGAGTGGCGCGGGAAGCACGGTGAGACCGGTTGGTGGCCTCACGTCAGCCTGATGTCGCCGGACGACGTGGCCAGAGCCAGTCTTCACGACGGCGTCGATGCCGCTGCTCTGGAAAGCCTGATGGCCGAGGTGGTGTGCCAGGACCACGACGCGCGTGCGGCGTCCGTGGTGGTGTCGAGCTTCCGGTGGTCGATGGAGTGCGTCGGTGGGGACGAGGAGGATCGCGAGGGCTGGCGAGACGACTACGACCCCGACCGCCTCGCACCGCAACTGGGACCTGAGCTCGTGGAGCCGCTGTCGGGGGTGTCGCGCTGGGGGTCCGGCAATCGGGACATCCGGGGTTGGGGTTCCCGGTGGCTCAACTTTGTGCCGGCGCGAGGAGGTTACGAGGTGCCCGTGGTCCTGCCCCATCTGATCGGGACGGGCAATTGGTTCGGATACGGCGACAGGATGCTCACTCCGGCCGACGACGCAGCGCTGCTCAGGCGTTGGCAGGAGCAGTGGGGCGCCGAGCTCTTCCTCGCCCAGGGCGCCTATCTGGAGCTGGTTGTCGACAGACCGCCTTTGGATCCCCGGGCCGCTGCGCAGGCGGCCACGGAGTTGCTGGGTTACTGCTCCGACACCGTGCAGGACCCGCGGACCGCCGGCGATGGCATGCTTCGTTCGACGGTTTGGTCGCTGTGGTGGGACTGAGCGACGCTTTCGTCATCAGCGCCGGGCCCAGATGAGACTGGCGGCCAGGCCGTTTCCTTCGGATCATCTGATCCTTGGTTGATCCGTGTCGTTGACTGACGCCCGGTGGGCACGCATTGAGCCGTTGCTGCCGGACAGGACGCCGAAGCGGGGTGGGCTGCGGCGGGATCACCGGCAGGTGATCGACGCGATCGCGTTCAAGTACCGCACCGGGACGCCGTGGATGGACCTGCCCGAGCACTTCGGTTCGTGAAAAGGCGCCCATACCCGGCTGCGGAAGTGGGTAGCCGACGGGACCTGGGTGAAGGTCTTCACCGCACTGCTCGCTCAGGCCGACGCCGAAGGTGATCTCGACTGGGTCGTCGCGGTCGATTCAACCGTCGTCCGAACCCATCAGCACGCCGCTGGGGCCCGTCAAAAGGGGCCCCAGCCGGCGAGCCGGTCGACCATGCCCGCAGAACCTGTGAAGCCTCCGGGCTTGCTTGAGCCGTGATGCCTGGAAACAGGCACGTCCGGTTCTGAGGGGTGGGTCACGGCGACGTGACCCAGCTACCCGACCAGTGGCGCGGCCTGGCCACTCGGTATGACAAGACCGCCGTGATCTACCTGGCGGCACTCCATCTCGCGGGCATCTTCATCTGGTCTGCACGCTGACTCGAAGCCGCCTTGGGCGCAGAATGATCGCGTGCTTCCTCCTCGACTGCTGTGGTGCGATCCTCGGCCCACCCCCCGGTTCAACCGTCAGGAACCGGTGACACTGATCGTCCGGGATCCCGGTTTCTACGAGCCGACCGACGAGGACGACTGCACGGTGTTCTCGTACTTCTGTCAGGCGCATGACCGCTTCTACCAGCGCGGGGCTTGCGGAGAGGGACCGCATCTCGTGGCTCTGCACTGTGAGGAGCACGGGCCCGAAAGCATGTGGCCGCAGCCACCCGAGCTCATCTTCCCCGAAGGCTTTGAGCCTCCGCTCAACAAGGCGCAACTTGGCTGGCTGCAAGCAGAGTGGGATGCCACCTGAGCATGATCCGAAAGAGACGGCCCAGGTGGAGTGCGGCTTGGTAGGCGATGCAAGCCTGTCCATTCGCATGGCCAGGCCGCGCCACTGTTTGATCCGGATGATGCATCGCTCGACCGCGTTGCGCTGCTTGTACGCCCCGGCGTCGAAGGCGGGCGGTCGCCCCCGGCGCGTCCCCGCCGCAGGCGGTGGCCGATGTGGTCAGACGGCTGGGGGATGACAGCCCGGAAGGCCCTCGTGCCCCACCGTAATGCACCCGCCGCGGACACACCGCGCTCACAGGCGAACCACCCGCCGGCCGCGTCCCCGACCCCACAGGGCAACACACCTATACCCCCGCCGCGCGGACCGCGGTAACGGCCTTACGGGCGGCCACCAGGACGGGGTCCCAGACCGGGGAGAAGGGCGGGGCGTAGCCCAGGTCCAGGGCGACGACCTGCTCCACCGTCATCCCCGCCGTCAGCGCCACCGCCGCGATGTCCACCCGCTTCGCCGCCCCCGGCCCGCCCACGATCTGCACCCCCAGCAGCCGCCCTGTACGCCGCTCGGCCAGCATCTTCACCGTCATCTCCACCGCCCCCGGGTAGTACCCGGCGGTGTTCGTGGAGCGGATCGTCGCCGTCACGAAGCGCAGGCCCACCGCCAGCGCGTCCTTCTCCCGCAGGCCCGTACGCGCGATCTCCAGGTCGCACACCTTGCTCACGGCGGTGCCCACGACCCCCGGGAACGTCGCGTACCCGCCGCCCACCCCCGAGCCGATCACCTGTCCGTGCTTGTTGGCGTGCGTGCCCAGCGGAATGTGCCGGTTGCGGCCCGCGACCAGGTCCAGCACCTCCACGCAGTCGCCGCCGGCCCAGATGTTGCCATGCCCGCGCACCCGCATCGACAGGTCGGTCAGCAGCCCGCCCGACTCGCCGAGCGGCAGCCCCGCCGCCCGCGCCAGCTCCGTACGCGGCTCGACGCCGATGCCGAGGACGACGACGTCCGCCGGGTACTCCTCGCCCTGCGCCGTGGCGACCGCCCGGGCCCGGCCCTCGTCGTCGGTGAGGATCGCGGTGACCTCGGCGCCGGCCACCGTACGGATGCCCATGCCGTTCATCGCCCGGTGCACCAGCCCGCCCATGTCCGGGTCCAGGGTGGCCATAGGCTGCTCGCCACGGTGCAGCACCGTCACCTCGTAGTCCCGGCCGACGAGCGCCTCGGCCATCTCCACGCCGATGTACCCGGCGCCGACCACGACGGCCCGCCGGCCGGGCGTCTTCTCCAGCGTCTCCAGCAGCTGCTGCCCGTCGTCCAGCGTCTGCACCCCGTGCACGCCGGGCGCGTCGATGCCCGGCAGCGGCGGACGCACCGGCCGGGCACCCGTCGCCAGGACCAGCTGGTCGAAGCCCGTCCACGACTCGGCCCCCGACTCCAGGTCCCGCGCCCGCACCCGGCCGCCGGCCGGATCCAGCTCCACCACCTCGGTGCGCGTCCGCAGGTCGATGCCCCGGGCCCGGTGCTCCTCGGGGGTCCGCGCGATCAGGTCGTCCCGGTCGGGGACGACGCCGCCGATCCAGTACGGGATCCCGCACGCGGAGTACGACGTGAAGTGCGACCGCTCGAACGCGACGATCTCCAGCTCCGCCGGCCCCTTCAGCCGCCGGGCCTGGGACGCCGCGGCCATCCCCGCCGCGTCCCCGCCCACGACCACCAGCCGCTCCACCGCCGCGCCCATATCCGCCGCCCCGCCTCTCGTTGATCGTCACCCGGACCAACAGGCTACGGCCGTACGCCCGTTCAGCAAGGCCCCTTCCCGGCCCGGGGCCCGGACGGCGTTCAGGAGCCGGGCGTCGCGTCCGGCGCCGGGTCGGGGTCGGGGTCGGGAGTGGGTGTGGGTGTGGGCTCGGGGCGCGGGGTCGGGACGGCGGCGGGTGCTGCCCCGTGCCCGTCGGGGGTCGGCTGCGGCTGTGCAGACACCTGCGCCACCGGCCGGGCCCCGCCGCGGTCGGCCTGGCGGAAGCGACGCGACCAGCGCCACAGCAGGGTCGCCACGCCGCCCACCAGGGCGAACGGAAGTACCGCGCCGACCGCCACCGACACCCACTTCAGCAGCGTGGCGAAGGCGTCCACCCCGCCCCGGAAGGCACCCGAGAAGGTCGGCTCCTTCTCCTTCTTCTTCCCCCCGTCCTGAGCCACCGGCGCCGGCTCGGTGACCCGGAGGGTGATCGTGCCCAGCGAGGTCCGGTCCTTCAGGGCGGTCTGCTGGGCCAGCAGCGACTCCAGGTCCGACTGGCGTCGGCTCAGCTCGCTCTCCAGCATGACCACGTCGCTGAGCGCGGACGCCTTCTCCATCATCTCCCGCACCCGGACCACGCTCGCCTGCGCCGACCTCACCCGGCTGTCGACGTCCGCGACCTTCTCCGTCACGTCCTGCGCCTCGACCTTGCGGCTGAGCAGCTTCCCGCTGCCCTCCAGCGCGCCGAGCACCGCGTCGAACCGCTCGCTCGGCACCCGCAGGGTCATCGTCGAGGCGACCGTGCCGTTCTTGGCCCGTTCGGTGGTCTCGTCGCCGACGTACCCGCCCGCGTCCTCGGCCGCCTTCCGGGTGGCGGACAACACCCCCTGTGCGTCCGGCGATTCCACGGACAGCGACGCCGTGCGGACGACGTGCGGCCGGACCGCGGCCGGTGCGCGGCCGTCGGACGGCGCTCCGGGCGCGGCGGCCGACGGGGCGGCGGGCGCCGGCGCGGG
>NZ_WTFF01000203.1 GCF_019400985.1 Streptomyces bambusae | reverse complement strand
CTTCCTGCCCGTTCTGTCATCGTCCATATGTGTCTTGGCTTGTAGTGCACGTGCTGCGCCCGTAACTTGACCGCGTACGTTGGCCGGCCGCGTCAGTGTTGTAAAAGGCCCGCCGCCCCCGCCGCAGGCTCCGCCTCCCGCCGACGGCTCGCGCGCCGCCCGTGCCGTGGCCTTCGCGCACAGCGCGATCGGCCGGCCGTACGTGTGGGGCGCGACCGGGCCGCAGTCCTTCGACTGCTCGGGGCTGACCCAGGCGGCCTGGCGCTCGGCCGGGGTCTCCCTGCCGCGCACCACCTACACCCAGATCAACGCGGGCCGGCGGATCGCCAAGAGCCAACTGGCCCCCGGCGACCTGGTCTTCTTCTACTCCGGGGTCAGCCACGTGGGGATCTACATCGGCAACGGCCAGATGATCCACGCCCCGCGCCCCGGCTCGACCGTGCGGATCGCCCCGATCGACTCGATGCCCTGGGCCGGCGCCACCCGCCCCGCCTGAGCCCAGCCCGAGCCGTCCCTGGCCGTCAGCCCGACAGCCCGGGTACCCCGCCTCAGACCAGCCGACGGGCCGTGGCCCAGCGGGTCAGCTCGTGCCGGTTGGACAGCTGCAGCTTCCTCAGGACTGCCGAGACGTGCGACTCGACCGTCTTGACGGAGATGAACAGCTGCTTGGCGATCTCCTTGTACGCGTAGCCGCGCGCGATCAGCCGCAGCACCTCGCGCTCGCGCTGGGTCAGCCGGTCGAGGTCCTCGTCCACCGGCGGCGCGTCCGTGGAGGCGAAGGCGTCGAGCACGAAGCCGGCCAGCCGCGGCGAGAAGACCGCGTCGCCCTCCTGCACCCGGAAGACCGAGTCGACCAGGTCGGCGCCCGTGATCGTCTTGGTGACGTAGCCGCGGGCGCCGCCCCGGATGACGCCGATGACGTCCTCGGCCGCGTCCGAGACCGACAGCGCCAGGAAACGCACCGGGTTCTCGGCCGCCGCCATCAGCGGGGCGCACCGGCGCAGCACCTCGACCCCGCCGCCGCCGGGCAGGTGCACGTCCAGCAGCACCACCTCGGGCCGGGTCGCCGTGATGACCGTGACCGCCTGCTCCACGTCGGCCGCCTCGCCGACGACCTCGACCCCCGTGCGCGCCGTCTCGCCGATCTCCGCCTGGACGCCCGTACGGAACATGCGGTGGTCGTCGACGAGCACCACCCGAACGTGCCTGTCCGTTCCCGCTGCCTCGTTCATGGGGTGCTCGCCCTCTCCATCTCCAGCTCGACTTCCGTACCGCCGCCCGCCGCGGCCCGCAGCCGTGCGGTGCCGCCGTTGCGCTGCATCCGGCCGATGATCGATTCTCGTACGCCCATGCGGTCGGCCGGAACCGCGTCGACGTCGAAGCCCGGTCCGCGGTCGCGTACGGACACGAACACCGTGCGCCCCTCCACCTCCGCGTAGACCTGGACCGGCCCGCCCTCGCCACCGTACTTGGCCGCGTTGACCATCGCCTCGCGCGCGGCCTGGATCTGTGCGCCCAGCTTCTCGTCCAGCGGGCAGTCGCCGACCAGGACGACCTCGATCGGGACGCCGTGGTGGTCCTCCACCTCGGCCGCGGTCTTCTTGACCGCCTCGGCCAGGGTGGTGGGCTCCTCCGCCTCGTCCTTGCCGGTGCCCTCCGGCTTGTACAGCCAGTTGCGCAGCTCTCGCTCCTGCGCGCGGGCCAGCCGGCGCACCTCGCCGGCGTCCTCGGCGCCCCGCTGGATCAGGGTCAGGGTGTGCAGCACGGAGTCGTGGACGTGCGCGGCGACCTCGGCGCGCTCCTGGGCGCGGATGCGCATCAGGCGCTCCTCGGAGAGGTCCTGGGTCATCCGGATCAGCCAGGGTCCGGCGAGCAGGGCCACGCCGACGAGGACGGCGAGGGTCGCGGTGAGGACGTTGCCGAGCTGGGCGGCGGAGCCGCGGACGACGATGAAGACGGTGAACCCCACGCCGACGAGCAGCACTCCCGCCAGCGCCCGGGCCACCTGGAGCAGCCGGGCGTTGCGGCCGGCGGCCGAGGTCCAGTGGGAGCGGCGGGCGTTGTCGGCCTGCCGCCACACCAGGACCACGCCGGCGCCGACGAGCAGGGTCGGCCAGACGTAGCGGCCCGAGTCCCCGCCGACCTGGACCTTGCCGATGAAGATGCCTACGCCGACCAGCAGCACGAGCAGCGGCAGGATCTGCGCGGAGTCGGGCTTGCGCAGCAGCCGCCGGCCGCCGGAGAGGGCGTCGAGGTAGGGGCGGGGGGCGGCGGTCCCGCCGACCCCGAGCGGCACGAAGACCCAGAAGGCGGCGTACAGCAGCACGCCGAGCCCGTCGCCGAACATGAACATGCCGAGGAAGGCGAGCCGGACCCAGGCCACGGGCAGCCCGAGGTGTCCGGCGAGCCCGCGCGCGACACCGCCGAGCATCCGCCCGTCGGCGCTCCGGTAGAGCCTGCGCTGCGGCGGCTCCTCCGGTTCGGGGGCGAGCGGGGTGCGGGATACGGCTGCTACGGGCATGTTCCCGATGGTCACATGCCCGCCCGGGCGGGGACATCAGGGCATCCCCCCACTCGTGACCGGGGGATATCAGGGTTGTGCCAGGGTCGGGCCGGATACCGGCGCCCCGGGCGGGCCGTCACCATGGAGTCCATGACCGACGTCCACCAGAGCCCGGCGAGCGGCGCCGCGCCCCCGCCCGCCGACCGGCCCCCGCTGCGCCGCAGCAAGCGCAACCACGTCATCGCGGGCGTGTGCGGCGGGCTCGGCCGGTACTTCGACATCGACCCGGTGGTCTTCCGGATCGTGCTGGGCGTGCTCACCGTCACCGGCGGCGTCGGCCTGATCTTCTACGGCTTCGCCTGGCTGCTGGTGCCGCTGGAGGGCGAGGAGGACAACGAGGCCCGCAAGCTGCTGAGCGGACGGGTGGAGGGCGCCACCCTCGCCGCGGTCCTCGCCGCGCTGGTGGGCTGCGCACTGTTCCTGTCGATGCTGGACAACGGCGGCCTGGGGGCCTTCTCGATCCTGGTCATCCTGGCCGTCTCGGGGGCCGCGTACTTCTCGCAGCGCCGCCGCGCCGCCGCACCCGAGGGCGAGGGCGAGGGCGGCGCCGAGTCCCGGGAGCGGCACCGCTCCGAGCCGCCGCCGGAGACGCAGGCGCCGCCCGCCCCGGGCGGGCCGTCCTGGTGGCGCGACCCGCTGGTCAAGGACGGTACGACCGGCCCGGTGGGCTCCGGCTACCTGTGGGGCCCCGACGACTCCGAGGACTCGGCCCGCCCGGCGGCGGCCACCCGCGCCGGCTCCGGCTCCGACCGCACGCCGGACGGCCGCCGCCGCAGCGGCACCGGCATCGGCGGGCGGGTGTTCGTCCTGGCCGCGGTCGCCGGGTTCGTCGCGGCCTCGGCGGTCTGGCACGCCAACCCGCTCGGCCACGCCCTCCAGGTCGGCCTCGCCGCCGCGCTCGGCGTCTTCGGCCTGGGCCTCGTGGTGAGCTCGGTCAAGGGCCGCACCGGCTTCGGCACCCTCCTGCTGTCGTTCGTCACCGCCCTGCTGCTGGCCGGGGCGACGGCCATGCCCCGGGAGATCTCCACCGACTTCGAGCAGGTGGTGTGGCGGCCGGCGGCGGTGGCCGAGGTCCGGCCCGCTTACGCGGCCGGCACCGGGTACGCCACCTTGGACCTCTCCGGGCTGGACGTGCCCAAGGGCCGCACGCTGACCGTGAGCGCCTCGCTGGACGCCGGCAAGCTCAAGGTGGTCGTGCCCCGCGAGGTCACCGCCCGCGCCGACATCAGGATCCGGCTGGGCGACGTACAGCTGCCCGGTGAGGACCCGGGCCGCATCCAGGGCGTGCGGGGACAGAGCCGGCGGGCGGACCTGCCGCCCGAGGCCGGCACCGAGGCCGGCGGGACGATCGAGCTGCACCTGGACGCGGGTGTGGGACAGGTGGAGGTGGCCCGTGCGGCGTCATGAGTTCCAGCCGGGACGGCTGCTGGCGGGCCTGGTCCTGATGTTCGGGGGCCTGCTGTACCTGCTCGACGCGAGCGGCGAGCCGGACGTGCCCTGGTTCGTGATCGTCCCGATGACCGTGGGCGGGTTCTGCCTCGCGGCCCTGGTCGGCCTGGTGGCCTACGCAGTGCGCCGCGACCGGCGCGAGCGCAGCCAGTCGTCCAGCGAGGGATAGCCCGCCCCGGCCAGGACCAGCGGGATCCAGGCCATCAGGTAGATCAGGTCGTTGCCGTAGTAGTACGGGGTGACCGCCCAGGACACCGTGAGCCACAGGCTGAGCGAGATCAGCGCACCGCCCGCGGCCGCGGTCCGGGCCAGCAGCCCGGCCAGGGTGCCCAGGCCCACCAGGATCTCCCCGATCGCCAGCACGACGGCGAAACCGACGGGCGACTTCAGGGCCAGGTCCACCAGGCCGGGGATCGCGGAGGTGTCCCGGACGCCGCGCATCAGCTCGCCGATCGATCCGCTGCCGGAGGCGGACAGGAACGCGGGGTCGGTCAGCTTGTCCAGGCCCGCGTAGACGAAGGTCACGCCGAGGAAGATCCGC
Source organism: Streptomyces bambusae (assembly GCF_019400985.1). Classification (GTDB taxonomy): domain Bacteria; phylum Actinomycetota; class Actinomycetes; order Streptomycetales; family Streptomycetaceae; genus Streptomyces; species Streptomyces bambusae_A. The sequence goes on along the minus strand of NZ_WTFF01000203.1, from coordinate 8,810 downwards.
AGGGGCAGCAGGGCGTACCGCGCGGCCCGCTCCCGCAGCCCGGCCCGGGAGTGGCGGCCGGAAGCGGAGGAGACGTCAGTTCGGGTCATGGGGCATGTGTACCCCGATCACTCGGCCACGTCGATGGTGCAGCGGTTGGATTCCACCCCGGCGGCGGTGACCACCTGGATGTCGGTGCGCCCCGGTTCCACGTCGGCGGGCACGGGCACCGTCAGCACCGTGTCGGAGGGGCTGGAGAACCCGCCCGCCACCGGCACGAGCGGAACGTGCACGTGGACCGCGCCGATCCGCACCACCAGCCGCGCCAGCATCTCCGGCGTGTGCGCGCCGGGCGGTACGAAGCCCACGCCGCGGATCTCGATGTCGTCGCCGGTCCGTACGGCCGCGTCGAGGTCGCCCGGCTCCCGGGTCCGCACCACCGACAGCACCAGGGGGCGGCTGCCCTCGGCGTACTTGGCGGCCAGGTACACCGCCGCCGACAGGGCGACCAGCAGCGCCAGCGACCACGGCAGCCGCGGCAGCCGGTCCGGGAAGCGGGCCAGCGACACCGCCGCGAAGGCCAGGACCACGGTGGAGACCAGGACGTACTGGGCGTCGGGGAAGCTGCCCCGGCCGGAGTCGTCGGTCAGCAGGTCCGCGCCGCGCGGCCGGTCGGAGGGCAGCTTCTGCAGCCGCTGGACGAGGATGCGCACGGACACGACGCGGCGCACCAGGACCGCCACGCCCGAGGTGAGCGCCGCCACCGCCAGCAGCGGCAGTGCCCGCCGCAGCTCCAGCCCCGCGTAGAGGGCGGCCCGGTCGGGGCCGGTGCGGGAGGCGGCCAGCCGCAGCGCGGGCAGCAGCGCCGCGAACGCGGTCAGCAGCAGCCAGGCGCACGCCACCGCCTTGGAGGTGGACAGCCGGTTGTCCTCGCCGACCAGCGGGGCCAGCAGCCCGCCGCGTACGGACTGGGCCCGCGCCGCCACGGTCAGCAGCCCGGCCAGCACCAGCGCGGCCAGCAGTCCGGCCGTGCGGGCGGCGCTCCAGCCGGTGCCCAGCGCCGTGCCGACCTGGACCAGCAGCAGCACGCCCGCGGCGATCCACACGGCCAGTACGGCCCGCCGCGACAGCACGTGCAGCCAGGAGTGGCCGGCCTCGCGGCCCCGCTCGGCGACCGTGCGGGCGGAGAGGGTCAGCTCGTCGGAGACCCACTGGCGGGAGGCCCCGGCGGACCGGGCCACGGCGGCGGGCAGCCCCTGGCCGGCGGCGAGCGCGTCGCGCCGCTCCAGGAAGGCGGCGACGGCGCGGCGGTGGCCCTCGCGGGCGCCGTGCGGGCAGTCGTCGCAGGTGCAGCCGCCGCCGTGCGTACTTCGGTGGATCTCTTGGACAGCCACGTGCGTGCCGCCTCTCTCACTACCGTGCAATCACCGGGCAATGCCAGCTGATGCAACTACCGGGCAATGCCAGCGAATTGTGCACCACTGCGGCAGTGCTCCGGATTGCGCACGATGTCAGAGCGGGTGATTGACGGTTCATGATGTTGACGCCGGACGCTGCCGCAGGGGCTGGAAGTTGACCCATCCGGCGAGGTCGGTGCCGAACCGCTCGCGGGTGGCGAGGGCGCTGCGGTGGTCCACCGCCAGCGGCTTGCCGGCCGCCCGCGCGAGCAGCTGCACCTGGGCGGCCCGCTCCATCGAGACCAGCCACCAGGCCGCCGCGTCGACGCTGTCGCCCACGGTCAGCAGGCCGCGGCCGCGCAGCACCAGCGCCTTGCGCCCGCCGAGCGCACGGGCGATCAGCCCGCAGTCGGGGGGCTCGCGGTACTCGTCGAGGACGGCGTGGTCCTCGTAGAAGGCGCAGGCCTCCTGGGTGAGCGGGGCGATGCCCTCGCCGAGCGCGGCCAGCGCCCGGCCGTGCACGGTGGGCGTGTGGGCCACGGCCACGACGTCCGGCCGGGCCCGGTGGACGGCGGCGTGGACGGCGAACGCCAGCTGGTTCACGCGCTGTCCGCCGCGGACCACGCGGCCGTCCCCGTCGACGAGGAGGAGGTCCTCGGGGGCGACACGGGTGAAAGACCTGCCGAACGGGTTGACCCAGTAGCAGTCGCTATACTCCGGGTCCCTCGCGGTCAGGTGGCCCGCGACGCCCTCCTCGAAACCCAGCTCCGCGAACAGCCGCAGCGCCCCGGCCAGGCGCTCCTTGCGGTGCTCCCGCTCCTCCTCGACGGTCTCGAAGACCGGGGGCAGGGCGAACTCCAGGCGCTCCGCGGGGATCGGTGCCGGCTGCTCCGCCATGGGCACTCCTTCGGTACGGCTCGCGTTCTGTACGGCGCGAGTTCGGTACGGCTCGCGTTCGGTACGGATCCGGGCGCCACGGCCCGACTCGCGGCGCAAGGTACCGGCGGCGCCCGCAGGTGGCCAGAGAAACGGCGAGGCCGCCGCTCCCCGGGGGAACGGCGGCCTCGCGACGGGCTGGCGGAATTACTCCCACTCGATGGTGCCCGGGGGCTTGCTCGTGCAGTCCAGGACGACGCGGTTGACGTCCTTGACCTCGTTGGTGATGCGGGTCGAGATGCGGGCGAGCACCTCGTACGGCATGCGGGTCCAGTCCGCGGTCATCGCGTCCTCGGACGAGACCGGGCGCAGCACGATGGGGTGGCCGTAGGTGCGGCCGTCGCCCTGGACGCCGACGCTGCGGACGTCGGCGAGCAGCACGACCGGGCACTGCCAGATCTCGCGGTCCAGGCCGGCCGCGGTGAGCTCCTCGCGGGCGATGGCGTCGGCCTCGCGCAGCAGGTCCAGGCGGTCCTTGGTGACCTCGCCGACGATGCGGATGCCCAGGCCCGGGCCGGGGAACGGCTGGCGCTGGACGATCTCGTCGGGCAGGCCGAGCTCCTGGCCGACCATGCGGACCTCGTCCTTGAACAGCTGGCGCAGCGGCTCGACGAGCTGGAACTCCAGGTCCTCGGGGAGGCCGCCGACGTTGTGGTGCGACTTGATGTTCGCGGTGCCGGTGCCGCCGCCGGACTCCACGATGTCCGGGTACAGGGTGCCCTGGACCAGGAACTCGACCGGGGTCTCGTCCGGGGCCTCGGTGATGATCTCGGCCTGGGCCTGCTCGAAGACCCGGATGAACTCGCGGCCGATGATCTTCCGCTTCTCCTCGGGGTCGGAGACGCCCTTGAGCGCGTCGAGGAAGCGCTCCTGCGCGTCGACGACCTTCAGCTGCACGCCGGTGGCCGCGACGAAGTCCTTCTCGACCTGCTCGGTCTCGCCCTTGCGCATCAGGCCGTGGTCGACGTACACGCAGGTCAGCTGGGAGCCGATGGCCTTCTGCACGAGGGCCGCGGCGACCGCGGAGTCCACGCCGCCGGACAGGCCGCAGATGGCGCGCTTGTCGCCGACCTGCTCGCGGATGGCCGCGATCTGCTCCTCCACGATGGAGCCGGTGGTCCAGCTCGGGGCCAGGCCCGCGCCGCGGTAGAGGAAGTGCTCCAGGATCTGCTGGCCGTGCGTCGAGTGCATCACCTCGGGGTGGTACTGGACGCCGTACAGCCGCTTCTCGTCGTTCTCGAAGGCGGCGACCGGCACCACGTTCGTGGAGGCGGTGACGGTGAAGCCCTCGGGCGCCGCGGAGCAGGCGTCGCCGTGCGACATCCACACCGACTGGTGCTCGGGGGTGCCCTCGAACAGGGTGGAGCCCTGCTTGCTGACGGTCAGCGGGGTGCGGCCGTACTCGCGGGCTCCGGTGTTGTCGACCGTGCCACCGAGGGTGGTGGCCATCAGCTGGAAGCCGTAGCACATGCCGAAGACCGGGACGCCGGCCTCGAAGATGGCGCGGTCGAGCTGCGGCGCGCCCTCCTCGTAGACCGAGGAGGGACCGCCGGAGAGGATGATCGCCTTGGGGTTCTTGGCCAGCATCTCGGCCACGGGCATCGTGCTGGGCACGATCTCGCTGTAGACCCGGGCCTCACGGACGCGGCGGGCGATGAGCTGGGCGTACTGCGCGCCGAAGTCGACAACGAGGACGACGTCCGGGGCGGCGGAGGGTGCAGTGGGCACGAGGCTGCCTTCCGGCGGAAAAGAGGTGTTGTTTTGTCGATTCTAACGGGGCAGGCGCCCGCCGATTCGTCTCACCATCCGAACCCGGTTGGCCGGGCGGCCACCGGAGGGTAATAATCCGTTCCATGCGCAAGCAGCTGAGCTTCCTCTTTACCTATGGCACCGGACGGTCCGGTCGCCATGGGTCCGCGTGATGCTCGCTTGAGCCGCTGACTTCCCAGAGCGCCCCGGCCGACAGGCCGGGGCGCTCTCGCGTTCTCCCCGCTCCTGTCGGTCCCCGCCCCGAACACCCACAGGAGAGAGACATGACCGCCACCACCACCCCCGAGCAGCTGATCGCCGACTCCCGCTCCCGCATCGACGCGATCGACGACCGGATCATCGGACTGATCCAGGAGCGGATGGCCGTGTCCACCGTGATCCAGGAGGCCCGGATCGCCTCCGGTGGCCGCCGGGTGCACCTCTCACGCGAGATGGAGGTGCTCGCGCACTGGAACGACGCCCTGGGCAGGCCCGGCACCTCGCTCGCGATGACCCTGCTGGAGCTGTGCCGGGGCCGCGTCTGAGGCCGTGCCGGGGCGCGCGTACGAAGCCGTGCCGCGGCTGCGTCCGGGCGGGCCGGCGGGCGCCCACGCGTGTTCGTCACCCGTCCGGAGCGTGACCGGGCCGCTTCGCCCTTCGTTGACGGGGTTGTCACGCGTGGCTCCGCCGGAGCGATGAGACGCCGCTCCCGTGGGGCGCGCGTCGTGGGACCTCGCTGCGGCGCGTGACCGGACGGCAGGGGACAGCAGCCCGGTCACCTCACGAGGACGGCCGGCCCGGGGACGCCCGGGCCGGCCGTTCTTCCGTACCCCTCCGCACCGGTGGGGTGGTGCGCATCACACGCAACCATCCGTACCGATCACATGTCACCTCTGTACGGGGTCTGCCCTCGGAGGGGGAGCGCAGACCCCGTCACGCCTTCTTCTCACGCCTTCTTCGGGACCTCCGGCACCGGCAGCAGCGGCAGCCGCAGCGCGCCGAACGCCTCCTTGGGCACGGCCGGACGGACCGGCTCCACCGCGGTGATCCGCTCGTACGCCGCCTCCTGCGCGGGCCGCGGATCGGCCTCGCCCTTGTTCGGCCAGTACGCCATCGCCCGCTCGGCCTGCGCGGTGATCGTCAGCGACGGGTTCACCCCGAGGTTCGCGGAGACCGCGGAGCCGTCCACCACCGAGATGCCCGGGTGCCCGTACAGCCGGTGGTAGGGGTCGACCACGCCCTCCTGCGCGGACGCGCCGATCGGGCAGCCGCCCAGGAAGTGCGCGGTCAGCGGGGTGCCCATCAGCTCGCCGACGTTGCTGCCCGGGAAGCCGCCGATCTCCTCGGCGAGCAGCGTCGCCGCCCGGGTGGCCGCCTCGATCTGGGTCGGGTTGGGCGCGCCGTGCCCCTGGCGGGCGGTGAGCAGGCCCTTGCCCGGTCCGCGCGGCCGGCGGTAGGTGGACAGCGAGTTGTCCAGGGACTGCATGACCAGGCCGATGACGGTCCGCTCCGACCAGCGCCGGTTCGACAGCGAGCGCAGCAGCTGGACGGGGTGGGTCGCGGTCCGGGCGAGCCAGGCCAGCACCCGGTGCTTGTGGTACGGGACCTGGAGGACGGTCATGAACCCCATGGCGTTGGAGCCCTTGCCGTAGCGCACCGGCTCGATGTGGGTGTCGCCGTCGGGGTGGATGGAGGAGGTGATCGCCACCCCGCGGGTGAAGTCGGCCCGCCGGGCGCCGGCGTGCCGACGGCGGTAGCGCCGGTCGTCGGTCTGCGCGCCGACGATGCCTTCGGAGTTGGTCCGGGTCAGCTCGCCGAGCCGGTCCGAGATCCGCGGGAGCTCGCCGCGGTCCTTCATGGTGTGCAGCAGGGTCTGGGTGCCGTACGTGCCGGCCGCCACGACCACGTACCGCGCGCGCAGCACCTTCGCCCGGCCGCTGCGACGGTGGTCGGTGGGGACGGTGCGCACCCGGTAGCCGCCGTCGGGGTGGTCGGACAGGGCGGTGACGGTGGTCATCGGGTGGATGACCGCGCCGGCGCGTTCGGCGAGGTGGAGGTAGTTCTCGGTGAGGGTGTTCTTCGCGCCGTGCCGGCAGCCGGTCATGCACTCGCCGCACTCGGTGCAGGCCTTGCGGGAGGGTCCGGCGCCGCCGAAGTACGGGTCGGCGGTCTCCTCGCCGGGCCGGGCGCGGCTCGCGCCTTCGGCGTCCTCGCCGTCCCCGAAGAAGACGCCGACCGGTGCCATGTGGAAGGTGTCGGCGACGCCCATCTGCTCGGCGACGGCCTTCAGGTGTTCGTCGGAGGGGGTCATGGTCGGGTTCAGCCGGACCCCGAGCATCCGCCGGGCCTGGTCGTAGTACGGGGCGAGCTCCTCGTGCCAGTCGGTGATGTGCGCCCACTGCCGGTCCTGGAAGAAGGCCGGCGGCGGCACGTACAGGGTGTTGGCGTAGTTGAGGGAGCCGCCGCCGACGCCGGCGCCCGCGAGCACCATCACGTTGCCGAGCAGGTGGATGCGCTGGATCCCGTACAGCCCGAGGGCGGGGGCCCACAGGTAGTTGCGCAGGTCCCAGGAGTTCTTCGGCAGGCTGTCCCGGGTGAAGCGGCGGCCCGCCTCCAGGACGCCGACGCGGTAGCCCTTCTCGGTCAGCCGCAGGGCCGACACCGAGCCGCCGAAGCCGGAGCCGATGACGATGATGTCGTAGTCGTAGCCGTTGTCGCGGTCGTGGTCGCGGTCGTCCACCGGTGGTCGTCCCCTATCGCAGTCGGAGGGCCTTCATGACCTGCAGGCTGCGGGTCATGAACGCGGCGTACGCGTCGTCGGTCATGCCCAGCGAGGGGGCCATGGGCAGCAGCCGCTGGTGGGCGACGGTCTGCGCCTCGGTGTACTTGAGGATGCCCTCCGAGCCGTGCCGGCGGCCGAGGCCGGAGTCCTTCATGCCGCCCATCGGGGCCTGGGCGCTGCCGTAAGCGGGGGCGTAGCCCTCGTTGATGTTGACCGTGCCGGTGCGCAGCCGGGCGGCGACGGCGTGGCCGCGGCGGGCGTCCTTGGTCCACACGCTGGCGTTGAGCCCGTACGCGGTGGCGTTGGCCTGGGCGATCGCCTCGTCCTCGTCGGTGAAGCGGTAGACCGACACGACCGGGCCGAAGGTCTCCTCGGTGCACACCGCCATGGGCGCCTCGACGCCGTCGAGGATGGTCGGCTCGTAGAACAGCGGGCCGATGTCGGGGCGGGCCACGCCGCCGGCGACCAGCCGGGCGCCCTTCTCGACCGCCTCGTCCACGTGCCGCTGCACCGTCCGGAGCTGCCGCTCGCCGACCAGCGAGCCCATGTCCGCCCCGTAGGCCAGGGCGCTGCCCAGCCGCATCGCCTTGGTGCGGGCGGCGAAGCGCTCGACGAAGGCGTCGGCTATCGAGTCGTGGACGTAGAGCCGCTCGATGGAGATGCACAGCTGGCCGGCGGAGGAGAAGCAGGCGCGGACGGCGCCGGCGGCGGCCTTCTCGACGTCGGCGTCGTGCAGCACGAGCATGGCGTTCTTGCCGCCGAGTTCGAGGGAGACGCCGACCAGGCGGGCCGCGGCGCCCTGGGCGATCTCGCGGCCGACGCGGGTGGAGCCGGTGAAGGAGACGTAGTCGGCGTGCTGGACGACGGCGGGGCCGACGACCGGGCCCTCGCCGAGCACGACCTGGAAGACCTCGGCGGGCAGGCCGGCCTCGATGAGCAGGTCGCGGGCCCACAGGGCGGTCAGCGCGGTCTCGGTGTCGGGCTTCATGACGACCGCGTTGCCGGAGACGAAGGCGGGCAGGGCGTCGCCGACCGACAGCTCCAGCGGGTAGTTCCAGGGGGCGATCTGGCCGACGACCCCGCGCGGCTGGCGCAGCTCGGTGACCTTGGTGAGGACCGGCACGGCGCCGGTGTGGCCCTTGGGGCGCAGGTAGCCGGGGGCCTTGCGGCCGTAGTGCCGGGCGGCGACGGCGACGGCCTGGACCTCTTCGTGGGCGTGCAGCCGGGCCTTGCCGGTCTCCAGCTGGATCAGGTCGAGCACCTCGGCCTGGCGGGCGAGGACGAGGTCGTGGAAGCGCAGCAGGACGGCGGCGCGCCGGCGGACCGGCAGCGCCGCCCAGGCCGGCTGGGCGGCCCGGGCCCGCTCGTAGGCGGCGGCCACGTCCTCGGGCGTGGCCTCGGGCAGGTCCGCCAGCTTCGCCCCGGTGAAGGGGGTGTGGTTGGCGGTGGTGCCGGAGCCGGCCACGCCCCGGGTGAGCCGGGCGACCAGATCGGGGGTCACGACGTCGGCGGCGGTGCGCGCGCCGGCCGGAGTGGGAGCCACGGGATTGGTGGAGGCAGGCGCCTGCGAGACCGTCATGGCGGTGAGGGTATGCGGGGCCGGGACCTTTTGGGACCCGCCGGGAACCCTATTTTTCCATTCCTCCCGCGGTTGCTGGCGGGAGGCCCTGGCTCCCCTGCTCCCCGGCGCCGCCTGAGACCGGTGCCGCCTCCTGCGCACCGCAGCCCGGGCGCACCTGTCCGCGTTTGCCTGGTTCCACTACGCGCTCTCTGCCCCGCTCGGCGCGGCCCCGGGGGAGAAGGGCTCGGGCGGGCGCGGGGCGCCCCCCTCGGGCCACGTGACCCCGGCGGCAGCCATCCCGCCGGCGCTGCGCCGGTCCGTGAACAACACCGCCGGCACCTTCCAGACCTTCGCGAAGATCCGCTACACCACGTCCGGCAAGGCGCCCGAGCCCGCGCTGGTGGTC
>NZ_WTFF01000202.1 GCF_019400985.1 Streptomyces bambusae | reverse complement strand
CGTCTTTGCTGAATTACTAGAACACCCGCAGGCTACCGCACGCGTAAGCTCGTGGGCAGCTACAGATGTGTATAAGGGCCAGCCCCCGCCCCCCGGCAGAAGGACGGCACCCCCTGGCCCCATGCGGCCGCCTCCGCTTCCGCCGGACCCGCAGCCGGACCCGAGCCCGCCGTGCTGCCCGACCTCCTCGACCACCCCGACCCCGGCATCGCCGCCGAGGCCGCGGCAGTGGAGAACCTGCTGCGGTGCTGGGTGCGCGAGCGCGCGATCGGGCGGCCCGACGGGCCGCCCGGAACGCTCCTGCGGATCCCGCTCCCCGCCTCCGGCACCGCCCTGCTGGTCGCCGTACGCCACTGGTCCGCCGTCGGCTGGCACCGCTTCGCCCCCGCCCGGCTGGCCGACGCCCCCGCCGGCGCCCCGGCGGTCGACGCCGTCACCCTCGCCGGCCTGCTCGCCCGCGAGAACGGCGGCCGCGGCACCGACCTCGTCGCCCGGGTCGCCGACTCCGTCCAGCGCACCGCCGAGTTCATCGCCGACCGCCGCGAGTGCCCCGAGCCGCCCGAGCCCGTCCGCGGCGACCTGTTCCTCACCGCCGAGCAGTCCCTCCTCCTCGGCCACCCCCTCCACCCGGACCCGAAGAGCCGCCAGGGCTTCTCCGAGGCCGACGTACGCCGCTGCTCGCCCGAGCTCCACGGCTCCTTCCCGCTGCACTGGACCGCCGTCGACCGCTCCGTCCTCGCCACCGACTCCGCCTGGACCGAACGCGGCCGCCCCGTCCGCGCCGACGAGCTCCTCACCCGGCTCGCGCCGGGCCTACGCCTGCCCGACGGCACCGCCCCCCTGCCGCTGCACCCCTGGCAGGCCCGCGACCTCCTCCAGCGGCCCGCCGTCGCCCCCCTCCTCCAGGCCGGCCTGCTGCACGACCTCGGCCCGTACGGCGAGCCGTGGTACCCCACCTCCTCCGTCCGCACCGTCCACCGGCCCGGCAGCCCCGCGATGCTCAAGCTGTCCCTGGGGGTGCGCATCACCAACTCCCGCCGCCAGAACCTCCGCAAGGAACTCCACCGCGGCGTCGAGGTGCACCGGCTGCTGCGCACCGGCCTCGCCGACCAGTGGCAGGCGACCCACCCCGGCTTCGACATCGTCCGCGACCCCGCCTGGGTCGCCGTCGACTCCCCGGACGGCGTTCCCGTCCCCGGGCTCGACGCGCTGCTGCGCCACCAGCCTTTCAGCCGCGGCGACGACGCCGTCTGCGTCGCCGGCCTCACCTCGCTGCGGCCCTGGCCGGGCCGGCCCGGCGTGCGCTCCCGGCTGGGTGAGACCGTACGCCGGCTCGCCGCCCGCACCGGGCGCCCCGCCTCCGCCGTCGCCGCCGAGTGGTTCCTGCGCTACCTCGACCACGTCGTCCTGCCCGTACTCGCCTTCGACGCGCTCGCCGGCATCGCCCTCGAAGCGCACCAGCAGAACACCCTCGTCCTGCTGGACCGGGCCGGCTGGCCCGTCGGCGGCCGCTACCGCGACAACCAGGGCTACTACTTCCGTGAGTCGCGCCGCGCCGAGCTGGAGCAGCGGCTGCCCGGCATCGGCGGCGCCAGCGACACCTTCGTCTCCGACGCCGTCACGGACGAACGCTTCGCCTACTACCTCGGCATCAACAACGTGCTCGGCCTCATCGGCGCCTTCGGCTCCCAGCAGCTCGCCGACGAGCGCGTCCTGCTCGCCGCGTTCCGCCGCTTCCTCGGCAAGGCCTGCGCCCTCGGTCCGCTGCCCGCCAAGCTGCTGGACTCGCCCACCCTGCGCTGCAAGGCGAACCTGCTCACCCGCCTCGGCGGGCTGGACGAACTCGTCGGACCCGTCGACACCCAGTCCGTCTACGTCACCATCGCCAATCCCCTGCACGACTGAACCGGCTGAACCGGCTGAACCGGCTGAACCGGCTGAACCGGCTGACCTGACTGAGGCGGACGCGGCTGAAGCGGTTGAAGCGGCTGAAGCGACTCACGCGACCGCACGACCGAGGCGACCGACCCGACCGACCAGACCGACCGACCCCCACGGCAGAGACGAGAGAGGCACCCCCCATGCGTCCCCCCACCGCCCCGACCACCTCCACCCGGCCGCACCACGTCAGCGCCGGTCTGCTGCCCCTGCTCGCCGAGGCAGACCTGCTCGACAGCCCGGCCGACTGGGGCGCCACCCGCACTCCTGCCGGTGTCTTCCGGCTCGTGCCCCTGCGGATCACCCGCGACCTGGAGCTGCTCACCCGGTGGATGAACGACCCGGAGGTCGCCGCCTTCTGGGACCTCGCCGGGCCCGCCTGGGTGACCGCCGCCCACCTGCGCACCCAGCTCGAAGGGGACGGCCGAAGCGTGCCCTGCCTCGGCGTCCTCGACGGCACCCCGATGAGCTACTGGGAGATCTACCGGGCCGATCTCGACCCGCTGTCCCACCACTACGCGGCGCGCCCCCACGACACCGGCGTCCACCTCCTCATCGGCGAGGCCGCGGACCGGGGCCGGGGCCTGGGCACCGTCCTGCTGCGCGCCGTCGCCGACCTGGTCCTCGACAACCGTCCCCGCTGCGCCCGCGTCGTCGCCGAACCGGACATCCGCAACACGCCCTCCGTCTCGGCCTTCCTCAGCTCCGGGTTCCGCCTCGCGGCGGAAATCAGCCTCCCGGACAAGCGCGCGGCCCTCATGATCCGCGAGCGGGCCCTGCGCACCCTGCTGTGAGGCAGGCCGGATTCCGTCCCCCTCCCGCTCCGATGCGGTCACTGATGTCAGTGGTGCCCCGTAGGCTGGTAAGCGCTATGACGAAGCCCTCCCTCCCCGACCTGCTGCACGCCGCCGTCACCGCCGTCGGCGGTACGGAGCGTCCCGGCCAGGTGGCCATGGCGGAAGCCGTCGCCGAAGCCATCGACGACAACTCCCACCGGCTCATCCAGGCCGGCACCGGCACCGGAAAGTCCCTCGGCTACCTGGTGCCCGCCCTCGCGCACGGCGAGCGCGTCGTGGTCGCCACGGCCACCCTCGCGCTCCAGCGGCAGCTCGTCGAGCGCGACCTGCCGCGCACGGTCGAGGCGCTGCACCCGCAGCTGCGCCGCCGGCCGCAGTTCGCCATGCTCAAGGGCCGGTCCAACTACCTCTGCCTGCACCGGCTGCACGAGGGCGCCCCGCAGGACGAGGAGGAGGGCCTCTTCGACCAGTTCGAGGCGGCGGCCCCCTCCAGCAAGCTCGGCCAGGACCTGCTGCGCCTGCGCGACTGGGCGGACGAGACGGAGACCGGCGACCGCGACGACCTCACCCCGGGCGTCTCGGACAAGGCCTGGTCGCAGATCTCGGTCTCCTCGCGCGAGTGCCTGGGCGCGACCAAGTGCGCGTACGGCGCGGAATGCTTCGCCGAGGCCGCCCGCGAGCGCGCCAAGCTCGCCGACGTCGTGGTCACCAACCACGCGCTGCTCGCCATCGACGCGATCGAGGGCGCCCCGGTGCTGCCGCAGCACGAGGTGCTGATCGTGGACGAGGCGCACGAGCTGGTCTCGCGGGTCACCGGCGTCGCCACCGGCGAGCTGACCCCCGGGCAGGTCAACCGGGCCGTGAAGCGCGCGGCCAAGCTGGTCGACGAGAAGACGGCGGACTCCCTCCAGACGGCTGCCGAGGGCTTCGAGCGGGTCATGGAGCTGGCTCTGCCCGGCCGGCTGGAGACCGTCCCGGAGGACCTGGGCTACGCCCTGCTCGCCCTGCGCGACGCGGCCCGCGAGGTGATCTCGCGGATCGGCGCGACCCGCGACAAGTCGGTGGCCGACGAGGACGCCGTCCGCAAGCAGGCGCTGGCCGCCGTGGAGAACATCCACGCGGTCGCCGAGCGGATCACCCTCGGCTCCGAGTACGACGTCGTCTGGTACGAGCGGCACGACCGCTTCGGTGCCACGCTCCGGGTGGCTCCGCTGTCGGTGTCCGGGCTGCTGCGCGAGAAGCTCTTCGAGGACCGCTCGGTGGTGCTCACCTCGGCCACGCTCAGGCTGGGCGGGGACTTCAACGGGGTCGCGGCCTCGCTGGGCCTGTCCCCGGAGGGCGTGGAGGGGGAGGACGTCCCGCCCTGGAAGGGCCTGGACGTCGGCTCGCCGTTCGACTACCCGAAGCAGGGCATCCTCTACGTCGCCAAGCACCTGGCCACGCCCGGCCGCGAGGGCACGCGCGGCGACATGATGGACGAGCTGGCCGAGCTGATCGAGGCGGCCGGCGGCCGGACGCTGGGCCTGTTCTCCTCGATGCGCGGTGCCAAGGCGGCGGCCGAGGAGCTGCGGGGCCGGCTGGACAACCCGATCCTGCTCCAGGGCGAGGAGACCCTCGGCGAGCTGATCAAGAACTTCGCGGCCGACCCGCGGACCTGCCTGTTCGGCACCCTCTCGCTGTGGCAGGGCGTGGACGTGCCCGGCCCCAGCTGCCAGCTGGTGGTCATGGACCGCATCCCCTTCCCCCGGCCCGACGACCCGCTGATGAGCGCCCGGCAGAAGTCGGTCGAGGAGCACGGCGGCAACGGCTTCATGGCGGTCGCCGCGACCCACGCGGCCCTGCTGATGGCCCAGGGCGCGGGACGCCTCGTCCGTGCCTCCGGCGACCGGGGCGTGGTCGCCGTCCTGGACCCGAGGCTGGCCACCGCCCGCTACGGCAGCTTCCTGAAGGCCTCACTCCCGGACTTCTGGTACACCACGGACCGCAACCAGGTCCGCAAGTCCCTGGCCGCCATCGACACCGCCGCCAAGCAGGACGGCAAGTAGCAGCCGGCGGGAGCAAAGACAGCAACCATCAATTGAGCAACCACAATGGCGAGCAACCACGTCCGCGAGAGCGGCGCCGGTTTAGGCGCACAGGGCAGTGAGCAACCACGTCCGCGAGAGCGGCGGCGGTTTAGCCGCAGGGGGGTGCCCCGGGACCGGCGCAGGTGGTCCCGGGGCTGTTCTTCGGCGGGGCCGTCGCCCCGGTTCGGCTGCTCAGACGCGCCGCAGGACGGCGACGACCTTGCCGAGGATGGTGGCTTCGTCGCCGGGGATCGGCTGGTACGCGGAGTTGTGCGGCAGCAGCCAGACGTGGCCGTCCTCGCGCTTGAAGCGCTTCACCGTGGCCTCGCCGTCGAGCATCGCCGCGACGATGTCGCCGTTCTCCGCGACCGGCTGGCGGCGGACCGTGACCCAGTCGCCGTCGCAGATGGCCGCCTCGATCATCGAGTCGCCGACGACCTTGAGGACGAAGAGCTCACCGTCGCCGACGAGCTGGCGGGGGAGCGGGAAGACGTCCTCGACCGACTCCTCGGCGAGGATCGGGCCGCCGGCCGCGATCCGGCCGACCAGGGGCACGTAGGACGCGGCGGGCTTGCCGGCGGTGTCGGTGGGGGCCGAGCTGGGCTGGTCCGAGGCCCGCACCTCGTACGCGCGGGGGCGGTGCGGGTCGCGGCGCAGGAAGCCCTTGCGCTCCAGGGCCATGAGCTGGTGGGCGACCGACGACGTGCTGGACAGGCCGACCGCCTGGCCGATCTCGCGCATGGACGGCGGGTATCCGCGGCGCTGCACCGAGTCCCGGATGACCTCGATGACCCGCCGCTGCCGGTCCGTGAGGCCGGAGCTGTCCGCGCGGATTCCTGGGGGGCGCCCGGGGAGGGAGCGGGCGGGCCTCAAGGTGTCGGGGTCCGGGTTCATGGATGCCTCGTTCATGGCGTGCACCGGGTCGAGTCGGCTCTGGGAGCGGTTCTGGGCAGTGATGGTGGCGCTGTCTGCTGCGGTCGTGGTCACGTCGGCGGCCCCTCTCGGAGTGTTCTCCCTAGTTAGCCAACGGTAGTTGCTTTCGAAAGGTTGCGCCAAACACACGTTCGAGTGAAAAATCGCAGATCGCCCTACGCCGTCACGGAGCGAGGTGTATGGGCGGCGACATACCGAACGCGGGTTCGGCTCGGCCTCCGGTGCTTACGGTACCCTTCCCGGTCGGAACTCCGCCCTCCGGGACGCGCCCAGTCTGGCAGTGGGAACCCTCTGTGTCCGGCCCGCCACGCCGCGACACGCGTAGACGCTGAAATGCGGCACGACCCCAAGATCTAGTGGTGGGATGTGCGTCGCGAACTAGACCTTGTGGTCGCGGTCCGACGAGGCCCCGACATCGCATATGCTTGTGGTCGCCTCCGGAGCCCCCGACGACAGCATTCGGCTGTCGTTGTTTCAGGGTGCCCCGGGGCTGTTCAGTCGTGCCAAGAGGGAGGGTTGGGTAACCGTGCACTGTCCCTTCTGCAGGCACCCCGACAGTCGCGTCGTCGACAGTCGCACCACCGATGACGGCACGTCGATCCGCCGTCGCCGCCAGTGCCCGGACTGCTCCCGTCGTTTCACCACGGTGGAGACGGCGTCACTGATGGTGATCAAGCGCAGCGGGGTGACCGAACCCTTCAGCCGTACCAAGGTCATCTCCGGCGTGCGCAAGGCGTGCCAGGGGCGGCCGGTCACCGAGGACGCCCTCGCCCAGCTCGGCCAGCGGGTCGAGGAGGCGGTGCGCGCCACCGGAAGCGCCGAGCTGACCACGCACGACGTGGGGCTGGCCATACTCGGACCGCTCCAGGAGCTCGACGTCGTCGCGTACCTGCGCTTCGCGTCCGTGTACAAGGCGTTCGACACGCTGGAAGACTTCGAGGCCGCCATCGCGGATCTGCGCGATACGCGACCTCATTCCGAGGAGTGCGAGTGCGGTGCCTCGGGCGCGGCGGCGGGCCAGGCCGCCGCTCCCGTCCCCGCACCCGCCTCCGCCGCCGACTGACCGAGCGGCCGCGGGGGCGGCCGGTCAGCCAGGGGCTACCTCCCGGCGGAAGCCGAGGGGTCGAGTACGTAGATCGAAAGACAGAACCGTGCCACGGAATACTGCTGGCACATCAGGGCGTTTTTGCCCGCATATGGGAGGCGGCATGACAGAGACGGCGAGCGGTCCGGCACGTGGTTCCCGCGCCAAGGGAGCCAAGGGCGGCAAGGGCCTGCGCATCGAGCGCATCCACACCACCCCCGGCGTGCACCCGTACGACGAGGTGGTCTGGGAGCACCGTGACGTCGTCATGACCAACTGGCGCGACGGCTCGGTCAACTTCGAGCAGCGCGGCGTCGAGTTCCCCGACTTCTGGTCGGTGAACGCGGTCAACATCGTCACCAGCAAGTACTTCCGCGGCGCGGTCGGCACCCCGCAGCGCGAGACCGGTCTGAAGCAGCTCATCGACCGGATCGTGAAGACGTACACGAAGGCCGGAACGGACCACGGCTACTTCGCCTCCCCCGCCGACTCCGAGATCTTCGAGCACGAGCTCACCTACGCCCTCCTGCACCAGATCTTCAGCTTCAACTCCCCGGTCTGGTTCAACGTCGGCACGCCCCAGCCGCAGCAGGTCTCCGCCTGCTTCATCCTGTCCGTCGACGACTCCATGGAGTCGATCCTCGACTGGTACAAGGAAGAGGGCATGATCTTCAAGGGCGGCTCCGGCGCCGGCCTGAACCTCTCCCGCATCCGCTCCTCCAAGGAGCTCCTCTCCTCCGGCGGCAACGCCTCCGGCCCGGTCTCCTTCATGCGCGGCGCCGACGCGTCCGCCGGAACGATCAAGTCGGGCGGCGCCACCCGCCGCGCGGCCAAGATGGTCGTGCTCGACGTGGACCACCCGGACGTCGAGGACTTCATCGCCACCAAGGTGAAGGAGGAGGAGAAGATCCGCGCCCTGCGTGACGCGGGCTTCGACATGGACCTGGGCGGCGACGACATCACGTCCGTCCAGTACCAGAACGCCAACAACTCCGTCCGCGTGAACGACGAGTTCATGACGGCCGTCGAGAACGGCACCGAGTTCGGCCTGCGTGCCCGGATGACCGGCGAGGTCATCGAGAAGGTCGACGCCAAGGCGCTCTTCCGCAAGCTCGCCGAGGCCGCGTGGGCCTGCGCCGACCCGGGCATCCAGTACGACGGCGTGATCAACCACTGGCACACCTGCCCCGAGTCCGGCCGGATCACCGCGTCGAACCCGTGCAGCGAGTACATGCACCTGGACAACACGTCCTGCAACCTCGCCTCGCTGAACCTGATGAAGTTCCTCAAGGACGACGGCAAGGGCCACCAGTCCTTCGAGGTCGAGCGCTTCGCCAAGGTCGTCGAGCTCGTCATCACCGCGATGGACATCTCGATCTGCTTCGCGGACTTCCCGACCCAGAAGATCGGCGAGAACACCCGCGCCTACCGCCAGCTCGGCATCGGCTACGCCAACCTCGGCGCCCTGCTGATGGCCACCGGCCACGCGTACGACTCCGACGGCGGCCGCGCCCTGGCCGCGTCCATCACCTCGCTGATGACCGGTACCGCGTACAAGCGCTCCGCCGAGCTCGCCGCGGTCGTCGGCCCGTACGACGGCTACGCCCGCAACGCCGAGCCGCACCAGCGCGTCATGAAGCAGCACGCCGACGCCAACGCCGTCGCGCCGCGCATGGACGACCTGGACACCCCGGTGTGGGCCGCGGCCACCGAGGCCTGGCAGGACGTCCTGCGCCTCGGCGAGAAGAACGGCTTCCGCAACTCCCAGGCCTCCGTCCTCGCCCCGACCGGCACCATCGGTCTGGCGATGTCCTGCGACACCACCGGTGTCGAGCCGGACCTGGCCCTGGTCAAGTTCAAGAAGCTCGTCGGCGGCGGCTCGATGCAGATCGTCAACGGCACCGTCCCGCAGGCCCTGCGCCGCCTGGGCTACCAGGAGGAGCAGATCGAGGCGGTCGTCGCCCACATCGCCGAGCACGGCAACGTGATCGACGCCCCCGGCCTGAAGACCGAGCACTACGAGGTCTTCGACTGCGCCATGGGCGAGCGCTCCATCTCCCCGATGGGCCACGTCCGCATGATGGCCGCGATCCAGCCGTGGATCTCCGGCGCCATCTCCAAGACGGTCAACATGCCGGAGACGGCGACCGTCGAGGAGGTCGAGGAGATCTACTTCGAGGCCTGGAAGCTCGGCGTCAAGGCCCTCGCGATCTACCGCGACAACTGCAAGGTCGGCCAGCCGCTCTCCGCCAAGAAGAAGGAGGACGAGAAGGCCGAGGTCACTGCCAAGACGGAGGAGACCATCCGCGCCGCGGTCGAGAAGGTCGTCGAGTACCGCCCCGTCCGCAAGCGCCTCCCGAAGGGCCGCCCGGGCATCACCACCTCCTTCACGGTCGGTGGCGCCGAGGGCTACATGACCGCCAACTCCTACCCGGACGACGGCCTGGGCGAGGTCTTCCTGAAGATGTCCAAGCAGGGCTCCACCCTCGCGGGCATGATGGACGCCTTCTCCATCGCCGTCTCGGTCGGCCTGCAGTACGGCGTGCCGCTGGAGACCTACGTCTCGAAGTTCACCAACATGCGCTTCGAGCCGGCCGGCATGACCGACGACCCGGACGTGCGGATGGCGCAGTCGATCGTCGACTACATCTTCCGCCGCCTGGCGCTGGACTTCCTGCCGTTCGAGACCCGCTCGGCCCTCGGCATCCACACCGCCGAGGAGCGCCAGCGCCACCTGGAGACCGGCTCCTACGAGCCGCTCGACGAGGAGCTGGACACCGAGGCCCTGGCCCAGTCCGCCCCGCTCGCGCCGGTCCCGGCCCCCGCGATCGAGGCCGTCCCGGCCCCGAAGAAGGTGGCCCACACCAACGCCGAGCTCGTCGAGATGCAGCTGGGCGTCTCCGCCGACGCCCCGCTCTGCTTCTCCTGCGGCACCAAGATGCAGCGCGCCGGCTCGTGCTACATCTGCGAGGGCTGCGGCTCGACCAGCGGCTGCAGCTGAGCCGACGGCCGCCGGGCCTGAGCGCCTGACCGGCTGACTGGCTGACTGGCTGACTGGCTGACGAAGAGCGGGACCTGCCTCACGGCGGGTCCCGCTCTTCGTCGTCATGGATCATGGTCATGGGCCTACGAGGAACGGGGGAGCGGTATGTGGAGCGGGGAGCGGCTGGACCTGGCCGGATACCTGGAGCGGATCGGCCACGACGGGGAACTGCGGCCGGATCTGGCGACGTTGAGGACGGTGCAACGGGCGCACATCGCCGCCGTGCCGTTCGAGAACCTCGACGTGCTGCTCGGGCGGCCGGTCGAGCTGGACCTCGCGAGCATCGAGGGCAAGCTCGTGCGCGGCGGCCGGGGCGGCTACTGCTACGAGCAGAATTCGCTGCTCGCGGCGGCGCTGGAGCGGATCGGGTTCGAGGTGGCCGGCCGCGGCGCGCGCAACCGTACGCGCGGGGACGCCCTGCTGCCCGTGACGCACGCGGTCCTGGTCGTCACCGTGGACGGCGAGCCCTGGCTGGTGGACGCCGGGTTCGGGGCGAACGGACCGACGGAACCGGTCCCGCTGCGTCCGGGGGCGGAGGTCACCCAGGGCGAGTGGGACTTCGGCGTGGCGGAGGAGGACGAGGGTGTGCTCGTCCTGCGGACCCGGCGGACCGGGACCGAGCAGTGGCGGGACCTGTACGCCTTCGCCGCGCAGCGGCTGTACCCCGTCGACTTCGTCCTGATGAACCACTGGAGCTCCACCCACCCGTCCTCGTTCTTCACCGGCCGGCTGGTCGCCATGCGCCCCGGCTCCTCCCGGCGGCTCGCCCTCGTGGACCGCGAGCTGGTGCGCTGGCTGCCCGGCGGGTCCGAGGAACGGTCGGCCGTCGCGCCCGGTGAGCTGATCGCCCTGCTCGACCGGGAGTTCGGCATCCGACTGTCCGATCGGGACGCGGCTGAACTGGTGCGTATCCTCCCGGCCGGAGACTGACCGGGGCCGCGCCGGGCACCGTACGATGGCGCGGTGCTGGTCAAGTGGATTCGCTGCACGGTGACGGACCGACGCGGGTTCGAGCGCGGGCAGCGCAAATGGGCGGGGCTGCCGGGGGAACCCGGATTCCGCGGGCAGGGCGGAGGGTGGAGCCGTGGGCGGCAGGGGGTGGCGCACGTCTTCGCGTTCTGGGAGAGCCGGTCGTTCTACGACTCCTTCATGGCCCGCTCGCACGACCGGCTGGCCGCGGCCCAGCACGGCACGTACACCGACGCGCGGGTGACCCTCTTCGACCACCGCTTCGACGTGAAGACCGGCTTCGAACCGCGCTTCACCGACGCCGACGTCGTACGGGTCGCGCACTGCCGGGTCCGGGAGGGCCGGCTCGACCACTTCGCGCTGATGCAGGAGAAGGTGTGGAACCCCGCCATGGCCGGCTCCCCGGGCATGGTGCGCGGCCTCTTCGGGGAGGCGCCGGGGCGGGAGTTCCTGGTCCTGTCGATGTGGAAGGCGGCCGCCGAGCACGGCAAGTACCGCCAGGAACGGGTCGAGCGGCTGTCGCTGCGCGCCCAGACCGAGGCGGACGTCGAGGCGCTCACGGGGGACGTCGTCGACCTCGAACCCTCCTGGATCGTGTGATCGTACGCCCGGCGGCCGCGGTCCGTGCGGCGTGCCCGCGGTGTCCGGCGACGACGGGAATTTGACGCCAGGCCCTAGGGTCGGGGAATGGCGAGACCGAGACGCATCGTCCTCCTCCGGCACGGCGAGTCGGAGGGCAACATCGACGACACGGTGTACGAGCGGGAGCCCGACCACGCCCTGCGGATGACCCCGGCAGGGCGCGCCCAGGCCATGGCGGCCGGCGCCCGGCTGCGCGAGGTCTTCGGCGACGAGCGGATCAGCGCGTACGTCTCCCCGTACCGCCGCACCCTGCAGACCTTCCGCGACCTGCGGCTGGACCCGGCGCGGGTACGGATGCGCGAGGAGCCGCGGCTGCGCGAGCAGGACTGGGGGAACTGGCAGGACCGGGAGGACGTACAGCGGCAGAAGGCCTACCGGGACGCCTACGGGCACTTCTTCTACCGCTTCGCCCAGGGCGAGTCCGGCGCCGACGTCTACGACCGGGTCGGGGCCTTCCTGGAGAGCCTGTACCGCAGCTTCGAGGCCCCCGACCACCCGCCGAACGTACTGCTGGTGACGCACGGGCTGACGATGCGGCTGTTCTGCATGCGGTGGTTCCACTGGTCGGTCGCCGAATTCGAGTCCCTGTCCAACCCTGGGAACGGAAGCACCCGGATGCTGCTGCTCGGCGACGACGGGCGCTACCGGTTGGACCGGCCGTTCGAGCGGTGGACCACGGCCGAGCCCTACGATCTGGACGACTGAGACGACTAGAGTGACCCGCGATGACGACCCCTGCCGCCTCCGCCGCTTCCACTCCCGACTCCGCAGCGCGCTACGCGCGCGCCCTGGCCAGCCTGCGCGGGCTGGCGATCGGTGACGCCCTGGGCTCCCAGTTCTTCGTCCCGGTGAACTATCCGCTGCTCAAGCGGCGCGAACTGCCGCCCGGCCCGTGGCAGTGGACCGACGACACCGAGATGGCATGCTCGGTCGTGGCCGTCCTCGCCACGCACGGGCGCATCGACCAGGACGCGCTGGCCGACTCCTTCGCGCACCACCACGACTTCGACCGCGGCTACGGGCCGGCGGTCAACCGCATGCTCCGGCTGGTCCGGGAGGGCCAGGACTGGCGCACGCTCGCCGCGGAACTCTTCAACGGGCAGGGCTCGTGGGGCAACGGCGCGGCGATGCGGATCGCGCCGCTCGGGGCCTGGTACGCCGACGACCCCGAACAGGCCACGCACCAGGCGGAGATCTCCGCGTACACCACGCACCAGCACCGCGAGGCGGTCTGCGGCGCGATGGCGGTGGCCGCTGCGGCGGCCCTGGTGGCGGCGCCGGCGGGGCCGCCGACGCCGACGGACCTGCTGGACGGCGTGGTCGCGCTTGTGCCGCGCAGCGCGGTCGGCGCGGGGCTGCGGCGGGCGCGGGACATGCTCGACTACGGCGACGCGACGACGGTGGCGGCGGTGCTGGGGTGCGGCCGGCGCACCAGCGCGCACGACACGGTGCCGTTCGCCCTGTGGTCGGCGGCCCGGGCGCTGGACGACTACGAGGCGGCGTTCTGGACCACCGCGCAGGTGGGCGGCGACGTGGACACGACGTGCGCGATCGTCGGCGGCATCCTGGGCGCCCGCGACGGCGGCAACCTGCCGGAGGCGTGGCTGTCCCGGACGGAGGCGCTCCCGGCCTGGCTGCCGGAGACCCCGACGCAGTGACCCCTCGGCCTGTCAGCCCCACGGCCCGGGCTGGGCGGGCCTGATTGTCACGGTCCTGCCACAGGGCTCCTCCGGGCAGGCCGTAGCCGCACGTCAGAGGCCTACTCTGACCGCTTCGCGGCAACAGGGGAGGGGAGCCCGCATGACCGAGAACGCGGAGCACGACAAGAAGCCGACGACCAAGGCCGGACCCGGCGGCGCGGCGGGACCGACCCCGACCGACGCGGCAACGCCGGCGGTGCCGGCGCCGGCGTCGGCACCGACACCGGCCGGGCCTTCGGGGGATGCTGCGCTTCCGGCGGATGTGCCGCTTCCGGCGGCGCCGGCCGGGGCCCCGGCGGATGCTCCGCCACCGGCTTCGACGCCGCCGCCGGCTTCGCCGGATTCACC
>NZ_WTFF01000201.1 GCF_019400985.1 Streptomyces bambusae | reverse complement strand
ACCTGGCGCTCGCCGCCGCCGGCAAGGCCCGCCACCCGCTGCCGGACGACCTCCCGGCCGCCCACCGCCGGCGCGGTCTGCCGATGTTCCTGCCCGGCGCCGGGCTGTGCCTGGCCGCGGCGGCCCTCCTGGTCTGGGGCCTGGCCGCGGACCTGGGCGCGGACCGGGAGATCCCGTACGACGCGGTGGGACAGCAGTTCCTCGCGATGCTGCTGCTCGTCCCCGGCATTCCGCTGGCCGGCCGCGGGGTGAGCGCCCACCTCGCCGCCCGCCGGCTGCGCGGCGCCCCGCAGCCCGCCCTCGTCGTGGGCGTACGCAGGCGCCTCACCCGAGCCTGGATCTACCCCGACGCCCGTACGACGTCTGCGCCCCCGCTGATCGCGTTCTACGAGCGGATCCGCAACGAGGCCGACGGGCCGACGCTGGTGGGCGGCACGGAGGACCGGCTGCGCCAGCTGCATTACGACATCAACCCGGACGACGAGCCCTGCGAGGCGATCCTCTACGGCGCCCCGTACGAGGGCGCGGAAGTCGTCCTCGCCTGTGCGGTCCACCTGTACATCGACCGGATCACCACCGAGGTGACGGCCACCCCGCTGCTGCCGCGCCGCCGCCACTCCCTGCGCGACTGGCGGCCGCTGGGCACCTCGTACGTGGTGAGCCAGCGTGAGGCGGCGGCCGCCCGCCGGGCCCGGGCCCAGGCCCGGGCCTCCTCCACGTCCTCCTCCTCGTCCTCGTCCTCGTGCGGTTCCGGGGCGGACTCCGGCTCGGGCGGGTGCGGCAGCTCGGACAGCAGCTGCGGCAGCAGTTGCGGGAGCAGCTGTGGCGGTGGCGGTGGCGGCGACTGATCGCCGGCGGTGGCCGATCGGGTGCGCTGATCCATCGGGAGGCCGTGACGGACCGGGTGCAGTCGGGCAGACTCGACGCATGGCACCCAGGACCCGCACCCGCAGCTACGACTCCGCCCGGATCCGGGCGGCGGTCACCGCCCAGTTCGGCCATGTCGCCGACGCCGTACGGACGCTGACCCCCGAACAGCTGGCCCGTCCCACGCACATGGGCTCCTGGACCGTCGCCGAACTGGCCGCGCACATCGCCTGGATCGCGGACTCGCTGGCCCGCGGCCTGGACCGGCCGCCGGCGCCGAAGGCGGAGCTGAGCGCCGTCGAGTGGCCGTTCGCCACCGCGCCCCTCGCCGGGCAGATCGCGGACGCGGCCGGGGAGGTCCTCTCGGGCGCCCCGCTGCCCGAGCTGTACGAGCGGGCCGCCGGCCGGATGGCCGAGGCGCTCGCCACCCACCGGGACGACCGGGTGCTGGACCTGTGGATCGGGGCCATGTCCCTCGGGGACTTCATGGTCACCCGCACCGTCGAGCTGGTGGTCCACACCGACGACCTGAACCGGGCGGCCGGGCTGGAGATCCCCGTCGAGCGGCAGGCCCTCGCCGCCTGTACCCGGCTGCTGGCCGACGCCCTCGCGGTCCGGGCGCCGGGCGGCTCGGTGGAGGTGCGGATCCCGCCGTTCGCGGTCGTCCAGTGCGTCGAGGGGCCCCGGCACACCCGGGGCACCCCGCCCAACGTGGTCGAGACCGACCCGCTGACCTGGATCCGGCTGGCCACCGGCCGTACGGACTGGGCCACCGCGGTCCAGGACGCGGCCGTGCGGGCCGGCGGGGAGCGGGCGGACCTGTCGGGGCTGCTGCCGCTGCTGAGCTGAGCCGAACGGGGCCTGGGCGGGGTACCGGGCGGCTCGCGGCGGAACCGCCCCGGCCGGGCGTACGTCGGACCGGTATGCGCAGTCCACGGCAGCTCCTACGGCCGCTCCCACGGCAGCTCCCACGGCACGTCCTGGCCGCCTCGGTGGCCGCCCTGGTCCTCCTCGGCTGCGGTCCGGCGGCGCAACCCGGGCCGGCCGGCGTCGGACCGGGCAGCGTCGGGTCGGCCAGCGTGCGGCCGGGCGGCGCCGGACCGGTCACCCCCGCCACGCCGCTCGCCGAGCCCCCGCTCACCGGCCCCCGGTGGGTGGTGGACGCGCTGGTCACGGAGGGCCGGCCGGCCCCCCTGCCGGCCGGGGCGGAGCGCCGGGCGGAGCTGACCATCGCCGCCGACGGCGCCACCAGCGGCAACCTGGGCTGCAACCGATTCACCGCGCGGGCCGCGATCGACGGCCGGACGATCGCATTCGGGCCGGTCGCCGCCACCCGGATGGCCTGCACCGGCCCGGCCGGCGAGGTCGAGCGGGCATTCGCGGACCTGCTCCGCAGCGGCCCGCTGCACTACGAGATCAAGGACGGCACCCTCACCCTCACCGCCACGACCGGCGCGGGACTGCGCGCCACGCCGGGCGAAAGCACCTTCTGGCAGCGAGGCTGATCCCCTCCCGCGGCGAAAACGGGGGTCGGATCCCATTTCCGGATACCGAGACGCGCGTAGACAGTCACCCTTCGTGCTGTGAGATTTCCCGGGCGTCCCCAATTCGGACCAGTGGTCGATGTCGCCTAGACTCGGTGTCGTGCCTCGTGGTGATGGACGACTCAACCACGACCTGCTCCCCGGCGAGAAGGGCCCCCAGGACGCTTGCGGCGTCTTCGGTGTCTGGGCTCCGGGTGAAGAGGTCGCCAAGCTCACCTACTTCGGACTGTATGCGCTGCAGCACCGTGGACAGGAGTCCGCGGGTATCGCTGTGAGCAACGGTTCCCAGATCCTCGTCTTCAAGGACATGGGCCTCGTGTCCCAGGTCTTCGACGAAACCTCCCTCGGCTCCCTCCAGGGCCATATCGCGGTCGGTCATGCCCGCTACTCCACCACCGGTGCCTCGGTGTGGGAGAACGCGCAGCCCACCTTCCGCGCGACCGCCCACGGCTCGATCGCCCTGGGACACAACGGCAACCTGGTGAACACGGCCCAGCTCGCGGAGATGGTCGCCGACCTCCCGCGGCAGGACGGCCGCGCCACCCAGGTGGCCGCCACCAACGACACCGATCTCGTCACCGCCCTGCTGGCGGGCCAGACCGACGACGAGGGCAAGCCACTGACCGTCGAGGAGTCGGCCGCCAAGGTCCTCCCGCAGGTCAAGGGCGCCTTCTCGCTCGTGTTCATGGACGAGAACACCCTCTACACCGCCCGTGACCCGCAGGGCATCCGCCCGCTGGTCCTCGGCCGCCTGGAGCGCGGCTGGGTGGTCGCGAGCGAGACCGCCGCCCTCGACATCGTGGGCGCCAGCTTCGTCCGCGAGGTCGAGCCGGGCGAGCTCATCGCGATCGACGAGGACGGCCTGCGCAGCTCTCGCTTCGCGGAAGCAAAGCCCAAGGGCTGTGTGTTCGAGTACGTCTACCTGGCGCGCCCGGACACCGACATCGCCGGCCGGAACGTCTACCTCAGCCGTGTCGAGATGGGCCGGCGCCTCGCCAAGGAGGCCCCGGCCGACGCCGACCTGGTGATAGCGACGCCGGAGTCGGGCACCCCCGCCGCCGTCGGCTACGCCGAGGCGAGCGGCATCCCGTACGGCTCCGGCCTGGTGAAGAACGCCTACGTCGGCCGGACCTTCATCCAGCCGTCGCAGACGATCCGCCAGCTCGGCATCCGCCTGAAGCTCAACCCCCTCAAGGAAGTCATCCGGGGCAAGCGCCTGGTGGTCGTCGACGACTCGATCGTCCGCGGCAACACCCAGCGCGCGCTGGTCCGCATGCTCCGCGAGGCCGGCGCCGCCGAGGTCCACATCCGGATCTCCTCCCCGCCGGTGAAGTGGCCGTGCTTCTTCGGCATCGACTTCGCCACCCGCGCGGAGCTGATCGCCAACGGCATGTCGGTCGAGGAGATCGGCAAGTCCCTGGGCGCGGACTCCCTCGCGTACATCTCCCTCGACTCCATGATCGAGGCGACCACGATCCAGAAGCCGAACCTCTGCCGTGCCTGCTTCGACGGCGAGTACCCGATGGAGCTGCCGGACCCGCAGCTCCTCGGCAAGCAGCTCCTGGAGACCGAGCTGGCGGGCGGCTCGGACGCCGCCGACGCGCTCCGTCGTCCGTGACGTCCGTACACCGCAACACCCTGCAGTAACGACACGAAAGCTCTCTCCTGTCATGACAGAGAAGACCACCGGTGCCAGCTACGCGGCCGCGGGCGTGGACATCGAAGCGGGAGACCGCGCCGTCGAGCTGATGAAGGAGTGGGTGAAGAAGACGCAGCGCCCCGAGGTCCTCGGCGGCCTCGGCGGCTTCGCCGGCCTCTTCGACGCGTCGGCGCTCAAGCGCTACGAGCGCCCGCTGCTGGCCTCGGCCACCGACGGCGTCGGCACCAAGGTGGACATCGCCCGCCAGCTGGGCGTGTACGACACGATCGGCCACGACCTGGTCGCGATGGTCATGGACGACATCGTCGTCTGCGGTGCCGAGCCGCTCTTCATGACCGACTACATCTGCGTCGGCAAGGTCCACCCGGAGCGGGTCGCCGCGATCGTCAAGGGCATCGCTGAGGGCTGCGTGCTGGCCGGATGCGCCCTTGTCGGCGGCGAGACGGCCGAGCACCCGGGCCTGCTGGGCCCGGACGACTTCGACGTGGCGGGCGCAGGCACGGGCGTCGTGGAGTACGACCGGCTGCTCGGCGCGGATCGCATCCGTACGGGTGACGCCGTCATCGCGATGGCGTCCTCCGGCCTTCACTCGAACGGGTACTCGCTGGTCCGGCACGTGCTCTTCGACCGGGCCGGGCTGTCCCTGGACCGCGAGGTCCCGGAGTTCGGCCGGACCCTCGGCGAGGAGCTGCTGGAGCCCACCAAGATCTACTCGCTGGACTGCCTGGCCCTCACCCGCACCACCGAGGTCCACGCCTTCTCGCACATCACCGGCGGCGGTCTCGCGGCCAACCTGGCCCGGGTGATCCCGGACCACCTGCACGCCTCGGTCGACCGCTCGACCTGGACGCCGGGTGCGGTGTTCGACCTCGTCGGCAAGGCCGGCCGGGTGGAGCAGCTGGAGCTGGAGAAGACCCTGAACATGGGCGTCGGCATGATCGCCGTCGTACCGCAGGAGTCGGTGGACGTGGCACTGACGACGCTGGCCGACCGGGGCGTGGACGCCTGGGTCGCGGGCGCGATCGTCGAGCGCGGCGAGCACTCCGAGGGTGCCACCCTCGTCGGGAGCTACGCGGTCTGACCTGCACCAGAACCCGGTCCGGGGCGCAGGCCCCGGACCGGGTTCGTGTGTTCAGCCGTATGGTTCGGGGCTACGTGAGCCACGAAGTGACGAGCGCGAGCGTCAGAACGTCAAGCGCCGCGACGCTGTTGCTGCGACGACGGACCGGACTCTTCGTCCTCGTCCTCGTCGTCGTTGTACATATCCGCGTAGCGGGCGTACGGGTCGTCTTCCTCGTCCTCGTCGTCCTCGAACGGCTCGCCATTCGGCGGCTGCGAGAGCGACGGCGAAGTCGATGCGCCCAGCTCGCTGGCCAGACGCGTCAGATCCGTCCCGCCGCTGCTGTACTTCAGCTGGCGGGCGACCTTCGTCTGCTTGGCCTTTGCCCGGCCGCGCCCCATGGCTCGACCCCCTCGGTGACGGGGCTCGACGGCCCCAGAGTCTTGACACGCGTTCATGGTTCGGAGCGGGCTCTCCTTGGAGAGACCGTCCGTAGGGCTTTAACGGTACCTGCTTCCGCGGCCATACGGTACGCCGCCCGCATGACGTGCCCCGGCACAGTGACCATGAGACGCCCCGTACTCGCTGGTCAGCTGCGATTTTAACGCGTTATCGACGGGCGACCCGCCGAAGTGCAGTGAGTCTTGTCTCTCTGCCGCTCCGGCGGGTCCCCCCTGCGGCGTCAGCCCTGGCGCGCGGCGCGCGCGTCGGCCATCCGTTGCTCGGCGATCCGGTCGGCGGCGGCGGCCGGCGGAATACCGTCCGCCTTCGCACGTGCGAAGATCTCCAGCGTGGTGTCGAAGATCTTCGTGGCCTTCACCTTGCACCGGTCGAAGTCGAAGCCGTGCAGCTCGTCGGCGACCTGGATGACGCCGCCCGCGTTGACCACGTAGTCGGGCGCGTACAGGATCCCGCGGTCCGCGAGGTCCTTCTCGACGCCCGGGTGGGCCAGCTGGTTGTTGGCCGCGCCGCAGACGATCTTCGCGGTGAGCACCGGGACGGTCTCGTCGTTCAGGGCGCCGCCCAGCGCGCACGGGGCGTAGATGTCCAGGCCCTCGGTGCGGATCAGGGTGTCGGTGTCGGCGACGGCCGTCACCTTGCCCGGGTGCTTGTCCAGGATGCGCTGCACGGACTCCTGGCGGACGTCCGTGATCACGACCTCGGCGCCGTCCTCCAGCAGGTGCTCGACCAGGTAGTGGCCGACCTTGCCGACACCCACCACGCCGACCTTGCGGCCGCGCAGGGTCGGGTCGCCCCACAGGGTCTGCGCGCTGGCCCGCATGCCCTGGAAGACGCCGTAGGCGGTGAGCACCGAGGAGTCGCCGGCGCCGCCGTTCTCGGGGGAGCGGCCGGTCGCCCAGCGGGTCTCGCGGGCCACGACGTCCATGTCCGCGACGTAGGTGCCGACGTCGCAGGCGGTCACGTAGCGGCCGCCGAGGGACTCCACGAACCGGCCGTAGGCCAGCAGCAGGTCCTCGGTCTTCAGCAGGTCGGGGTCACCGATGATCACGGCCTTGCCGCCGCCGTGGTCGAGGCCGGCGAGGGCGTTCTTGTACGACATGCCGCGCGAGAGGTTCAGCGCGTCCAGCACGGCCTCCTCGTCCGAGGCGTACGCGTGGAAGCGCGTGCCACCGAGAGCGGGGCCCAGGGCGGTGGAGTGGATGGCGATGACGGCCTTCAGGCCAGTGGCTCGGTCCTGGCACAGCACGACTTGCTCGTGGCCCCCCTGCTCCGTACGGAACAGGGTGTGCAGGACGCCGTCGGTCATTTCGGTCACGGTGGTGACTCCCATGCAAGAGATGCGGCGGAGGGCGCCCCCCTGCGGGTGGGGGAGGGCGTGTGGGAGCAGCGTAAGACCTCGGGGGCCCTGCGGAGTACCGGGTCGGCGCACGGGGGAGGACGCAGGCGTGAGCGAATCCTCCGAGCAGCCCCGGCTGCCCTCCGCGCGCTCGGCGCCGGCCGTTCCCTACGCCTCCTATCTGCGGGTGTACGAGCCGCTCGGCGCCTTCGCCGAGCCGGAGCGCGCGCACTGGGCGGACTACGCCCGGCAGGGGCAGGCGCCGACCGCCCAGGACGAGCTGCGCAGGAGCCTGGCGGACCTGGTCGCGGTCCCGCCGGTGGGGGTGCCCGCGCACGAGAGCCCCGACGCCTTCACGGCCGAGGTGGACGGGGTGCTGCTGGTCTGCCCGTGGCGCACCCGGTTGCGCGGGTGGCTGGCGCTGGAGGAGCTCGTCGCAGACTTTCCGCAGCCGGTGCTGGACGCGGCGCTGCCGCCGGTGGTGCGCCGGCAGGCGGCCGCGGACTACGAGCGGTGGCGGGAGCGCAATCCGGACGCGCGGCCGTGGATCCGCACCGGCGTGTGGCAGGTGCCCCTGCGCTGGTTCGTCCTGGTGGCCGACGAGGAACGGGACTACGTGGCCGGCGAGTGGCTGCGCTACCGCACGCCGATGGTCCAGGCCCGCCGGCGGCTGGCCCGGGCGCTGCGCACCCTGCGGGCGGCGCCCGGATACGGCGGACTGGCCGAGGGGCTGGTGGAAGTGGGCAGCTGGCTGGAAGAGTTCCACCCCAGGTCCATGGTGGAGCTCGACTACGGAGGCCTGGTCCACGCCCTGCCTGCGGAGCGGCTCGCGGCGGACCGGTCGGCCGGGGACCTGGCGGCGGGGATCGCGGCGTTGCGGGACGGCGACGCCGAGACGGCGTCGGAGGCGTACGGCAGGCTCGCCCAGCGGTGGCGCGCGGTGCGGATGCGTCTCTTCGCGAACTGAAGACGGCCGTCGCGAGCCGAGGACGGCTCGTCGCGAGCCGAAGACGGGTCTTCGCGAACTGACCGGAGGCTGGTGGAATCGGCCGAACGGGCATAAGTTGCTGATCAAAGGGCTGATGCGAGCATTTGGGTCTTAGTGCCGGGACCTACGTCCCGATACGGGCCATTGACTCAAGCGTGACGGAACGCACTTACCGCACCCTTGCGCCCTTCCCCTACCCTCGTGCCAAAATAGGACAAGGAGTCCGGGGAGGGTTCCTTCCGCCCAAGTAAGGGCGGAATGCTCGGCATTGCACTCTATGGGGGGTCTCGTGACTCCTGATCGCTCTGTGACTGATCGTCACAGTGGGGTGACTGTCCGTTATGGACGGGTCCATCGGCTTCCGTCGCTGATGAACACCTCGGAGGGCAATTCCGTCGGTTTGGCCGACGAGGCTGGACAGATGGTGTAGTTGTAGTGCCGAGGACAAGCCGTTCGTCCTATAACCGACTCGGCCCGCGTATGTCCATTTCGGGCAACGCGGGCCAAGGTGCAGAATTTAGAGGAAAGAACCGAGATGGTTCGGTTCTCCCGAGGAGGCCGCTCATGACCGCTCGCACCCCTGATGCCGAGCCGCTGCTGACCCCGGCTGAGGTCGCCACGATGTTCCGCGTGGACCCGAAGACGGTGACCCGCTGGGCCAAGGCTGGCAAGCTCACGTCCATCCGCACCCTGGGTGGGCACCGCCGTTACCGCGAGGCCGAGGTTCGTGCCCTGCTGGCGGGAATTCCGCAGCAGCGCAGCGAGGCCTGAGGTTCGTAGCACCCCTGCATTACCCGGGCTGAATCGGATCCCCCAATCCGATGAAACCCATATGGCTTCATGCGACCGGACCTGCCCCAACAGGTGCCTCGGTCGTCGACCGCGCTGGACTCCGCCGGGTTCAGCGCGGTCTTTTTTGTGCCCGTCGCCGGGCCCGCTGCCGTGCCCCCACTGTGCCCGTCAATGCGCCCGTCACCGCGCCCGTCGCAGGGGGGTGCAATTGCACATATTAAATTGAGCCTACGTAGGGATGCCGTAAAAGTACGTAGTTCAAAAACTCGTGCGGTGACTCCCGTCACAGCTGACACCTCTTGTACATCCGGCATTGCACCCGTAATGGGGATCGGACGGGAGAAGACGTTCACTCGTGCGTGCGATGGGGACGAGTGCGACATGCCGAAGGGCCCGCATCCCTGGGGGATACGGGCCCTTCGTGAAAAGCGATCCTGACGGGACTTGAACCCGCGACCTCCACCTTGACAGGGTGGCGAGCTAACCAACTGCTCCACAGGACCTTGGTTGCGAGTCAGACTGTACAGCAGGTCCAGGGGTGCGGTCGAACCGGAATCCGGCCGCACCCCAGCGGTCACGGAGCGAGCGCGTCGACCGCCTTCACGATCCGCTTGTCGGAGATCGGGTACGCCGTCCCGAGCGCGTGCGCGAAGTAGCTGACCCGCAGCTCCTCGATCATCCAGCGGATGTCGGTGACCGCCTCCGGGACCGGCCGGCCCTTGGGCAGCTGCTCCAGCAGCCAGGCGTACTCGTCCTGCATCTCGTGGACCTTCTCCATGCGCGTGGTGTCGCGCTGGACGCCCGTGGGCATCTGCTGGAGCCGCCGGTCGGCCGCCACCAGGTAGCGCATCAGGTCCGGCAGCCGCTCGACCCCGGTCAGCGTCACGAAGCCGTTCGGCACGAGGGCCGCCAGCTGCGTCCGGACGTCCTGGACGTTGTTCAGCAGGGCCAGGCTGTTCGTGGCCTTCAGGCGGCGCTCACAGGCCTGCCAGGCGGCCAGGATCTGCTGCACCTGGCCGACCGTGCGGACGGTGGTGTCCACCAGGTCGGCGCGTACGGCGTCGAAGAGCGCGCGGAAGCCCGCCTCGTCCCAGGCCGGGCCGCCGTGGTCGGCGATCAGCTTGTCGGCGGCGGCCGTCGCGCAGTCGTCGAACAGCGCCTGCACCGAGCCGTGCGGGTTGCGCGAGAGCGCCAGCTTCTGCTGGTTGGTCAGCTTGTCCGAGGCGAACTTCGCCGGGTTCACCGGGATGTTCAGCATGATCAGCCTGCGGGTGCCCAGCCACATGGCCCGGGCCTGCTCCGCCTCGGTGTCGAAGAGCCGTACGGAGACGCTCCCGCCCTCGTCCACCAGCGCCGGGTACGCCTTGACCGGCTGGCCGGCCCGCCGGGTCTCGAACACCTTCACCAGGGCGCCGATGGTCCAGTCGGTCAGCCCCGTGCGCTCCAGCGACTCCCCGCCCGCCCGCTCGGCGGTGGCCGCGGCCGCCTTGGACAGCGCCTGGCGGGCCTTGGGCCTGAGCTTCAGCCGGAGGGCTTCGAGGTCCTTGTCCTCGGCGAGCTTCTTGCGCCGCTCGTCGACGATCCGGAACGTGATCTTGAGGTGGTCCGGGATCCGTGAGGTGTCGAAGTCCTCCGCGGCGACCGGCACGCCCACCATCCGGTGCAGCTCGCGCGCCAGGGCCGTGGTCAGCGGCTCCTGGAGGGGAACAGCTGTATCCAGGAAGCGCGTCGCGAAGTTCGGGGCGGGCACGTAGTGCCGGCGGATCGGCTTCGGCAGCGAGCGGATCAGCTCGGTGACGACCTCCTCGCGCAGACCCGGGATCTGCCAGTCGAAGCCCTCGTCCGTGACCTGGTTCAGCACCTGGAGCGGGATGTGCACGGTCACACCGTCGGCATCCGCGCCCGGCTCGAACTGGTAGGTCACCTTGAACTTCAGCGGGCCCTGCCGCCAGCTGTCCGGATAGTCCGCCTTGGTGACGCCCTTCGCCTTCTCGGTGAGCAGCATCTCCCGCTCGAAGTCGAGGAGTTCGGGCTCCTCGCGCTTCTTGTGCTTCCACCAGGAGTCGAAGTGCGCCCCGGACACGACGTGCTCGGGGATCCGCCGGTCGTAGAAGTCGAAGAGGGTCTCGTCGTCCACGACGATGTCCCGGCGCCGGGCCCGGTGCTCCAGCTCCTCGACCTCGGTGAGCAGCTTGCGGTTGTCGGCGTAGAACTTGTGGTGCGTGCGCCAGTCGCCCTCGACGAGCGCGTTGCGGATGAACAGCTCGCGCGAGACCTCGGGGTCGATGCGGCCGTAGTTGATCTTCCGCTGGGCCACGATCGGCACGCCGTACAGCGTGACCCTCTCGTACGCCATGACGGCCGCCTGGTCCTTCTCCCAGTGCGGCTCGCTGTACGTGCGCTTGAGCAGGTGCTGGGCCAGCGGCTCCACCCACTCGGGCTCCACCTTGGCGTTGACCCGGGCCCACAGCCGCGAGGTCTCCACCAGCTCCGCCGACATCACGAACTTCGGCTGCTTCTTGAACAGCGAGGAGCCGGGGAAGATCGCGAACTTGGCGCTGCGCGCACCCAGGTACTCGTTCTTGTCGGTGTCCTTCAGGCCGATGTGCGACAGCAGGCCGGCCAGGAGCGAGACGTGGATGTGCTGCTCGGGGGCGTCGGCCTCGTCGATGTGGATGCCCATCGTCTTGGCGACCGTACGCAGCTGCGAGTAGATGTCCTGCCACTCGCGGATCCGCAGGAAGTTCAGGTACTCCTGCTTGCACATCCGGCGGAAGGCGGACGAACCGCGCTCCTTCTGCTGCTCGCGCACGTACCGCCACAGGTTCAGGTACGCCAGGAAGTCGGACGTCTCGTCCTTGAAGCGGGCGTGCTGCTGGTCGGCCTGGGTCTGCTTGTCCGAGGGCCGCTCGCGCGGGTCCTGGATGGACAGCGCGGCCGCGATGACCATGACCTCGCGGACGCAGTTGTTCTTGTCGGCCTCGACGACCATACGGGCCAGCCGCGGGTCCACGGGCAGCTGGGAGAGCTGGCGGCCGAGCGGGGTGAGCCGCTTGCGGGCGTCCTTCTGGGCCGGGTCCAGCGCGCCGAGCTCCTGCAGGAGCTGCACGCCGTCGCGGATGTTGCGGTGGTCCGGCGGGTCGATGAAGGGGAACTTCTCGATCTCGCCGAGGCCGGCCGCGGTCATCTGGAGGATGACGGAGGCCAGGTTGGTCCGCAGGATCTCGGCGTCGGTGAACTCCGGGCGGGCGTCGAAGTCGGCCTCGGAGTACAGCCGGATGCAGATGCCGTCACTGGTACGGCCGCAGCGGCCCTTGCGCTGGTTGGCGCTGGCCTGCGAGATCCGCTCGATGGGCAGCCGCTGCACCTTGGTGCGGTGGCTGTAGCGGGAGATGCGGGCGGTGCCCGGGTCGATCACGTACTTGATGCCGGGGACCGTCAGGGAGGTCTCGGCCACGTTGGTCGCCAGGACGATCCGGCGGCCCGTGTGCTGCTGGAACACGCGGTGCTGCTCGGCGTGCGAGAGGCGGGCGTAGAGGGGGAGGACTTCCGTGAAGCGCAGCTTCAGCTTGTTGAGGGCGTCGGCGGTGTCGCGGATCTCCCGCTCGCCGGAGAGGAAGACCAGGATGTCGCCCGGCCCCTCCTTCTGCAGCTCGTCGACGGCGTCGCAGATGGCGGTGATCTGGTCGCGGTCGCTCTCCGCTGCGTCTTCATCGGCCGCCTCCAGCAGAGGGCGGTACCGCACCTCCACCGGGTACGTACGGCCGCTGACCTCGACGATCGGGGCGTCGCCGAAGTGGCGGGAGAAGCGCTCGGGGTCGATCGTCGCCGAGGTGATCACGACCTTGAGGTCGGGGCGCTTCGGCAGCAGCTGGGCGAGGTAGCCGAGCAGGAAGTCGATGTTGAGGCTCCGCTCGTGGGCCTCGTCGATGATGATCGTGTCGTACGCGCGCAGCTCGCGGTCCGTCTGGATCTCGGCGAGCAGGATGCCGTCCGTCATCAGCTTCACGAAGGTCGCGTCCTGGTCCACCTGGTCGGTGAAGCGGACCTTCCAGCCGACCGTGCGGCCGATCTCGCTCTTCAGCTCCTCCGCGATCCGCTCGGCGACCGTGCGGGCGGCGAGCCGGCGGGGCTGCGTATGGCCGATCATGCCCCGCAGTCCCCGGCCCAGCTCCATGCAGATCTTGGGGATCTGCGTGGTCTTGCCGGAGCCCGTCTCGCCCGCGACGATCACGACCTGGTGGTCGCGTATCGCCTCGGCGATCTCGTCCTTCTTCTGACTGACGGGGAGGTTCTCGGGGTACGTGACCTCCGGCCGGCGCGCGGCCCGGGCGGCCACCCGCTCGGCGGCCTTCGCGGCCTCGGCGGCGATCTCGTCGAGGACCGCCTGCTTGGCCTCGGGCTTGCGGATGCGGCGGGCGCCATCGAGACGTCGGCCGAGGCGGTGAGCGTCGCGGAGCGAGATCTCACCGAGCTGGGTCTGCAGGGCGGCGAAGGAAGTAGACATACCTGGTCGAGGATCTCACCTGGCGCGTCCGGGTGGCGAACCCATTTCGGAGTGCGGGCCGTACCATTTCGGGACGAGTCCCCCGTCCATAGTCCGTGAGAGGCCCCACGTATGCGAAGCAGCCGCCGGCTCGGACGCGCGTGGCTGCTGCTCGGGCCCTTGGTCCTGGGACTCCTGGCGCTCCTGGCCCTGCCGGGCGGGCCTCCCCTGCCGGGCGGGCCTCCCCTTCCTGGCGGCGGGCCCGGTGCTCCGGCGCGTACGGCCCCGGCGCGTACGGCCCCGGCTCCCGCGGCTGCGGCCGCCGCGGCGA
>NZ_WTFF01000200.1 GCF_019400985.1 Streptomyces bambusae | reverse complement strand
AGCAGGGTGCGCTGGCGGGGCCGGGCGGCGCGGGCGGGACGGGCGGCTCCGGCGGGACGGGTGACGAGCTCACCCGCGGCGACCTCACCCACGGCGACCTCCCCCGCGGCGAGCTCACCCGTGAATCGGCCCGCGAGGTGCTGGAGTCGGCCGCCGGAAGCCTGGTCACCGCGGATGCGGGCAGATACGCGCTCGCCCACGCCGGGTACGGGGCCCATGTCCTGGAGCCGCTCGGCCTCACCGCGCGCGAGGGCCACCGCAGGATCCACGACGCCCTCACGGCACGCGCCGGCGGGGACTGGGCGCACGCGGACGCCTACACCCGCGCGTTCCTCGCGGTCCATGCCGCCCAGGCCGGCGCGGATCGATTACGGGAGCTCCTGGACGACCCCGAGTTCCTGGTCCACACCGATCCCGACGTCCTCCTGCCGCTGGCCGTCACCCAGCTCGGCGCGTGCGAGGGCGCGGCCCTCTACCTGCGGGTCGCCGACGCCTTCCGGTCCCGGCCCGAGACCGGCACCCGAAGAGCGCTGCTGCGCGCGGCAGCCTTCGTCAGCCATCGGGAGCTGCACCGCCGCCTGGCCTCCCCGGGCTTCCGGGAACTGCCGTGGGAGGAGCGGTGGACGGACGCCGGTCCGGTACCCGTCGACCTGCGGTGGCCGGCGGCCCGCGGCGGCGCCCGGGCACTGCACTGGTCCGGCGCACCCGGGGACACCGTGCTGTCGGTGGGCGTCATCGGGGAGGTCGCGGTCCACGCCCCGGCCAGTGGCAAGCAGCGCCTGACCCGCCGTACGCCGGACCGCAGCCGGTCCGTCCGCCAGGTGACGGGCGCGGCCACCGCGGCCGGGCACCGTACCACCGTCGCGAGCGACGGCGAAGGCGTCTTCCTGTGGGACGACGCATCCGGCCTGCCCGGGAAGGTCTTCGACTGGGGAGGGGCCGCGAAATCGCTCACCGCCCTGGAGTGCGCCGGCGACTTCCTGGTGATGGCGGCCGACGGACAGCGGGTGTGGGCGTGGCGCTGGTCGGCCGACAGGAGCGCGTCCGAAGCCGCTCTCGCGGGGGTCCTCGCACTGGCCGCGGACCGGGTGGCGCTGGTGCCGCTGGGGTCCCGGTACTTCCTGCTGTCCGCGGGCACCGACACCGAGCTCCACGAGATCCACCCGGCGGGCCGCGGCGCCCGGCTGCTCGGGCCGCGCCGTGCGCTGCCCCACACCGGGCGCTGGCCGGTGCGGGCCACCGCGGTCCTGCCCGAGCCGCCTCGCCGCCGCCGGGGCGAGGAGCGGCCGGCCGGGTGCGCCTGGCTGGCGTGCGTGGACGGGCACACGGCTGACGTGTGGCAGCTCGCGGAGGCCGGGCCGGGCCAGGACGTGACCGTGGACCATGCGCTCTCCCTCCAGGCCCCCGACGCCCGGGGCGTGGCACTGGGGTACTGGCAGGAGCGGCCCCTTCTCGTCCTGCACCAGGGAAGTTTCGTGGCCGTGCACGACATCGCGGGGGGCCGGCGGCTGTGCGCCTTTCCCGTCCACGGGCACCGCGATGCGCAAGCGCTGGCCTGCGCCCCGGACGGCAGCGGGCGGATCGCCGTGTCGGACGGCCCCCACGTACGCATCCTGGACGTGGCCGCGGCGGCCCCCACGCGGGCGACCGGCCTGGACCGCAGCTACACCGAGCGGCTCGTCGTGGAGCTGGCGGCGGGCCCCGCCGGCACCCCCGCACTGCTGTGCCGGGTCGCGGGCGGACTCGTCGTGGCCGGATACCCGTCGGCGGGCCCGGGCCCGGGCTCGGATTCCGGCGCGGGGGCGGCTGCCGGGACGGGGGCGGAGTCGGCGGTGGCGGCGGGGGCGGTGGCGGAGTTACGGCACGACCGGCCGGTGACCGCCGTACGCGCGCTGTGGTGCCGGGACCGTTGGCTGATCGCCTGTGCG
Organism: Streptomyces bambusae; assembly: GCF_019400985.1. Lineage (GTDB taxonomy): Bacteria > Actinomycetota > Actinomycetes > Streptomycetales > Streptomycetaceae > Streptomyces > Streptomyces bambusae_A. The sequence goes on along the minus strand of NZ_WTFF01000200.1, from coordinate 11,623 downwards.
TTCGGCCGTACCGTGCGGGTCTGGACCCTGGCACCCGATCTCGGGACGGCCGCCGCGCCGTACGACATCCCGCTCCACGGGGACGGCGGGGACATCACCCGGGGGCTGGGCCTGGTCCTCGAACAGGACGGGCGGCCCGGCCTGTTCATCCCCGACAGCCGACAGGTACGGCGCCTGCGCCTGCTGGACGGCGGCTGGACCCCGGACGGAGCCGTCGACGTCGTCGCCCACGCGCTGAGCGTCCGGGCCATGAAGGACGGCACCACCTGGGCGGTCATCGACACCGGCCGGGGCTTTCGCGCCTGGGAGGCCACCCGCGGTGTGTGGGAGACCTCGGCGTTCCTCGCCGACTCGGGCCGGCGCAGCGCGATGGTGGCGCTGGGCGAGCACCATGTGATGGGCCGGTCGGACCCGCTGGTGGCCTGGGCGGAGCGGGACGTGATCCACCTGGCCGTCCACAAGCACGGGCGCTGGATCACACGCCGGCCCGCCTACGACGGAGGGACCCCGTCCGCACTGGTCTTCACGGGCGAACCGGAGCGGCCCCTGCTGGTCGTGTGCGGTGGGGAGCGGACGCTGGCGGTGTTGGAGGCGGCCGCCCGCCGGCCGCTGCCGCTGCCGAACGCCGTCGTGCCGTGGCGGGGTATGGACATCGAGGCGGCCGCAGCCGTGTCCGTGGCGGGGCAGGGCATCCTGCTGGCGCTCCAGGACCGCCAGCGCTGCGACCAGATCCTGCTCAGAGCCGACGCGCTGGCACCTCGCGGGGGGCGCCGGACGTCCGCGGTGAGCAGCTGAGGAGCGTCGCGGAGAAGCAGCAGTCGCGGAGAAGCAGCAGTCGAGGAGCGGCAGTCGAGGAGCAGCAGTTGAGGAGGAGCAGTTGAGGCACGACCTCGTGGTCTTCGTCCCCGGCATCACAGGAACCCGGCTGCGGCGGGACGGCAAGGACCTGTGGGCCCTGTCGCCCGGGATGCTGGCGGGAGCGGTGCCGCCGCGCCGGCTGCTGGAGCGGCTGGCCCTGCCCGAAGGGATCGGCGACGGGCGCCCCGAAGGACCCTTCGCCGTGCAGGCGGACCAGCTGATGACCCGGCCGACCGGTCTGCCCGGTCTGCTGATGAACCTTGGATACCCGCAGGTCACCGGCCTGCTCGACGGGGTGCTCCCGGAGCAGTTCGTGGCGTTCCCCTACGACTGGAGGCTGGACAACCGGCTCACGGCGCGGGACCTGCAGGCCCGGGTCGAGCGGGAACTCGCCCGCTGGACCGAGGACTTCCGCACCCACTACCCCAAGGCCGAGGACGATCCGAGGGTCGTCCTCATCTGCCACTCCATGGGCGGGCTCGTCGCCCGCCACTACCTGGAGTGCCTGGGCGGCCGCGAGACGGCCCGGCTCCTGGTCACGGTCGGCACCCCGCACCGGGGCGCTGCCAAGGCCGTACGGTTCCTGACGGGCCACGGCGTCGGAAAGAGCCTGCTGGGGCGCAAGGCGGCCGCACTGGCCGGCGGGCTGGGCGAACGGCTGGCGGAACTGTGCCGCACCTTTCCGTCGGTGGGGCAGCTGCTCCCGGTGTACGAGGCGGTGCGCAGACCCGGGTTCCCCGAGGGCTACTACGAGGACCTGACGGTGCTCGACGTGGGCCTGCCCACCGCGATGGTCCAGGACGTCTTCGCCTTCCACGAGACCTTCGAGACCGCGGTCCTCGACAACCTGCGCCGCAGCCCCGACCTCCGCCTGCCGTACCGGGTGGCCTGCCTGGGCGGCAGCGGCCACCCCACCACCCACGGCGTGGTCGTCTCCCCCGGGGGAGAGCTGGGCTTCCTGGACGAGCTCGACGACATCGACCCCTGGTCGGGCGACGGCACGGTACCGATGGAGTCGGCGTTCGCGGCGTGGGCGCTGCGTGGCATGGACGAGGCGATGTGGAACGGCCACCGGCACGGCCAGCTGATCAGCCGCGAGGCCTTCGGACACCAGCTGGACGCCGTCTACCACGGCAAGTCCGCGCGCGACACCCTGGCCGGCGACGACGATTTCGGGATCGAGGCACCGGAGCTGGCGGTGGCCGGCGAGCCCTTCGAGATCGTCGCGACGGGCGTGGCGCGAGGCCGGCCGGTGGCGGCCACACTGACCTCGCACGACCCGGCCGCGCCGGAGATACGGACCGCCCTGACGGAGGCAGGCCGCGACGAGCTCCGCGGCAGCCTCACCGCGGGCCCCGGCATCTGGGTCCTGACGGTCCAGGCGGAGTCGCCGAAGGTGGTTCAACGCGAGGCTGTCATGGTCGTCCAGGCCCAGTAGCGCTTCGTCAGGTGGTGTCAGAGTGCTTCGTCAGGTGGTGTCGGCCGCGCGCGCCGCGTGTGCGGCCAGCAGCTCCGCCTCGCGCTGCGCGCTCAGGCCCGCGCGGCGCGGGCGGTGCAGGCCCTCGGCGCGTTCCCAGGCCAGGGTGTCGGCGAGCAGGTCCGCCCGGGGCCGGTGGCGCAGGCCGGCGGCGACGGCCGCGGAGCCGGCGCGGGCCGACCAGCCTTCCCAGCCCGGCTCGGCCAGCCACATCGGGAGGGACTCGGGCCCCATGTACTCGGCCACGCCCTGCGCGAGCAGCCATGCCGAATCGGCGGCGACCAGCGGTCCGGTGTGGCCGCCGGCCGCGCGGGAGAGGGCGAGCCACTCGGCGAACGGGACGGCCGGGCCGACGGCGTCGTACGTGCCCGCCGTGCCGCGCTCGGCGCAGTCGAGCACCCAGGCGGCCAGGTCGCGCACGTCGATCGCCTGGGTCGGGCCGGCCGGCGTGTCGGGGACCAGCATCGGCCCGTGCGGGTCGCGGGCGGCCCGGGCCGCCCAGTAGCCGGTGCGGCCGGTGTGGTCGCCGGGCCCGCCGATCAGCCCGGCCCGGGCGACGAGCAGGCGGTCGCCCACGGCGGCCGCCGAGGCCTGCTCGCAGGCGACCTTCGCCTGTCCGTACAGCGAGCGGTCGACCTCGTCCTCGGCGGTCGGGGCGAGGAGCTCCGCCGACTCGTCCGCGCCGGCCGCCCCGTGGGAGGCGTAGGCGCTGATGGAGGAGACGTACGTCCAGTGCCGGGCCCGGTCGCCCAGCGCGGCCAGGGCCCCGCGGACGAAGCCGGGCTGCCAGGACACCTCGACCACAGCGTCCCACGCGCCCTCACGCAGGGCCTCGTACGCGCCGGGGTCGCGCCGGTCCGCGGCCACCAGGGTCGTCCCCGGTGCCACCGCACCGCTCTCGCCGCGCGCCAGGCAGGTCACCTTGTGGCCGCGGCCGACCGCCTGCTGCGATATCTCCCGGCCCACCCAGGCCGTTCCACCCAGAACCAAGATCTCCATGCCGCCCAGCCAAGCACCGCGGGCCGGCGGCGGCCAGGGGGTTCGCCGACGGCGGACCCGGCTCACTCCTTCAGGCCGGGGTCCACCACGGTCTCGCCCATGGAGGCGCGGCGGACCGCCGCCGCGAGGTCCTCGACCGGTCCGTCGCGCAGGACCAGCCCCGACGCGCCGGCGGCGAGGGCGGCGACCAGCAGGCCGGGGTGCGCGGAACCGGTCATCACCAGGACGGCGCACTCCGGCGCCTCCGCCAGTACGTCCGCCACGGTCGCCACGTCGTCCACCAGCGCCACGTGCGGGCCCCCGGTCAGGACGTCGGTGACCACCTCCAGGTCCGGCTGCAGGCCGAGCAGGACGGCCAGGGCGGGGTCCGGCGGGTCCAGCAGCACCCGCAGGGACTTGGCGGGGCGGTGGTCCCGGGGCATCTCGTCCACCCGGCCAGGGTAGGCCCAGGAGGTCCCGCGGAAGGCGTTCTGACACGACGTCCTGACACCGCGTCAGGAGTCTTCACAACTGCTGGGCCGTGCGTTATACATGGCCTCACCGAGCCTAGAACGCGTTCTAGAACCGGTCCGCATACGACCTCGGTGCGGCCGACGGTGCGGACGGCCGCACCGAGGTCTTCCACAACAAGGAGCAGCATCCTCATGCCGATCGATGCCGCCAGGGCCCTTGCCGCCGATCCCCGCCGCAGCGAGATCGCCTGGGACCACAAGGACATCCAGCTCTACCACCTCGGGCTGGGGGCCGGCACCTCTCCCGACCGGGTGGGTCCGGCGACCGACCCCGACGAACTGCGCTACACCCTGGAGTCCAAGCTCCACGTGCTGCCCAGCTTCGCGACCGTGGCCGGCGCCGGCATGGCCATGCTCGGCGGGCTCGGCTCGCCCGGGATCGACGTCGACCTCGCCGCCGTGCTGCACGGCGGCCACTCCATCGAGCTGCACCGCCCGATCCCGGTCAAGGGCTCGGCCACCTCCAGCTCCAAGGTCGCCGCCGTGTACGACAAGGGCAAGGCGGCCGTGATCGTGCTCCGCTCGGAGGTCGCAGACGCCGACGGCCCGCTGTGGACGAGCGACGCGCAGATCTTCGTCCGCGGCGAGGGCGGCTTCGGCGGGGAGCGCGGGCCCTCGGAGCGGCTGGAGCTGCCCGAGCGGGCGGCCGACCGGGAGGTCCGGCGGCCGATCCGGGAGGAGCAGGCGCTGCTCTACCGGCTGTCCGGCGACTGGAACCCGCTGCACGCCGACCCCGAGTTCGCCAAGCTCGCCGGCTTCGACCGGCCGATCCTGCACGGCCTGTGCTCGTACGGCATGACCCTCAAGGCCGTGGTCGACACCGTCCTCGACGGCGACGTCTCCCGGGTGCGCGGCTACCGCACACGCTTCGCCGGGATCGTCTTCGCGGGCGAGACCCTGCGCATCCGCATGTGGCAGACCGAGGGCCGGGTCCAGGTCTCGGTGACCGCCGTCGAACGGGACGACGCACCGGTCCTCGCCGACACCGTGGTCGAGCACGCCTGATCCGAAAGACACGGCCCAGGGCCCTGAACCGCCCGGTCCGCCCGTCCGTACGGCCGGGGCACGTCCACGTCATCCAGCCAAGGAGCCGCACCGTGCGCGCAGCACTGCAGAGCGAGATAGGCCAGGACAAGCTCGAAGTCGTCGACGACATGGAGACCGTGGGCTTCGGCCCCGGCAAGGTGAGGATCCGGATCAGGGCCACCGGGCTGTGCCACTCCGACCTCTCGGCGATGAGCGGCGTGCTGCCCCAGCCCGCGCCCTTCATCCCCGGCCACGAGGGCTCCGGTGTGGTCACCGACGTCGGCGACGGGGTGACCACCCACCGGCAGGGCGACCGGGTCCTGGTGTGCTGGCTGCCGCCGTGCGGCCGCTGCCCGGCCTGCCGGCGCGGCCAGGGCCACCTGTGCCTGGAGAGCTTCGGCAACGTCGCCACCCCCAACTTCCGGCGCGCCGGCGGGGACATCTTCGGCTTCGCCGGCACCGGCACCTTCGCCGAGGAGGTGGTGGTCCCGGCCGCCTGCGCGATACCGATCCCCGACGACGTGCCGTTCGACATCGCCGCGCTCATCGGCTGCGGGGTCACCACCGGGCTCGGCGCGGCCATCAACACGGCCCGGGTCGAGGCCGGCTCGTCGGTGGCCGTGATCGGCTGCGGCGGGGTCGGCATCTCGGTGATCCAGGGCGCCAAGGTGCAGGGCGCGGCCCAGATCGTCGCGGTGGACCCGGTCGCGTCGCGCAGGGAGGGGGCGTTGCGCTTCGGTGCGACCGAGGCGGTAGCGCCCGAGGCCTTCGACGACGCCAAGAACCGGATCACCGCGGGCGAGGGCTTCGACTACGTCTTCGAGGTCGTCGGCAGGTCGGCGACCGCGCAGACGGCGTACGCGATGACCCGGCGCGGCGGCACGGTGTGCGTGGTCGGCGCGGGCGCGATGGACGACAACTTCCAGATCAACATGTTCTCGCTGTTCTTCGACGAGAAGCGGATCCTGCCCTCCATGTACGGCGGCGGGGACGTGCTGCGGTCCTACGAGCGGACGATCGCCCTGTGGCGGGCCGGCCGCGTCGACCTGGAGGGCCTGATCACCCACCGGGTGCAGCTCGCCGAAGTCAACGACGCGCTCGACCAGATGCGGACGGGCACGGCCCTGCGCACCTGCATCGAACTCTGACCGCTGCCGAGAGGAAACCGACCACATGTCGCTCCCACTTGAGGGACTGTCCGCCGTCGTCACCGGCGCCGGGCGCGGGCTCGGGCGGGCCGAGGCGATCGAACTCGCCCGGCTCGGCGCGAGCGTCGTCGTCAACGACTACGGCCGCAGCGGCCGGGACGGCTCCGGGGAGGCCTCGGCGGCCCCGGCCGAGGAGGTCGTCGCCGAGATCCGCGCGGCGGGCGGGCAGGCCGTCGCGCACCTCGGGGACGTGTCCGACTTCGAGCAGGCGCGCGAGCTGGTGGAGCTGGCGGTCACCAGCTTCGGCAAGCTCGACGTCCTGGTGAACAACGCGGGCATCCTGCGCGACCGGATGATCTTCTCGATGTCGGAGGACGAGTGGGACTCGGTGATCCGGGTCCACCTCAAGGGCCACTTCAACACCACGCACTTCGCGTCCGCGCACTGGCGGGAGCGCTCGAAGGTGGCGGGCGGGCCGGTGTACGGGCGGATCGTGAACACCTCGTCGGAGGCCTTCCTCGGCGGCTCGGCCGGCCAGCCCAACTACGCCGCCGCCAAGGGCGGCATCGTCGGCCTGACCACGTCGTCCGCCCTCGCCCTGGCCAAGTACGGGGTCACGGCGAACGCGATCTGCCCGCGGGCCCGGACCCGGATGACCGAGGACGTCTTCGCCGGCTTCCAGGTGCCCGAGGAGGGCGAGCTGGACCCGCTGGCCCCCGAGCACGTCGCACCGCTGGTCGGCTACCTGGCCTCGCCGGCGTCGGCGAAGGCGAACGGGCAGCTGTTCGTGGTGCACGGCGGGATCGTGGTGGTCATGGAACGGCCCCGCGTGGCGGCGAAGTTCGACACGACGAAGGAGGCGTTCTCCTTCGAGGAGCTGGACGGGGTGCTGACGCCGCACTACGACACCCGCCCGGCCGGCGAGACCTTCGCGGCGGCGGAGGTCCTCGGCCTCAAGCACGGGTCCTGACACGCCAATCGGAGGCGCGTACCTGGGGCGCGTACCGCCGGGGCGTCCTGACGGCGCGTCCCTACGAGGTCGGGGCGGCGCGTCCCTACGGGGCCAGGGCGTCGGGTCCCGGCAAGGCTCGGGCGCGGGTCCCGGTCCGGACCGGGGGAGTTCCGGACCGGGACCCGCGCCGTCGCCGGCTCCGGTGCCCGCCCGCGCGTCAGCCGATGTGGTACGGGTCGCCGTAGACCTTCCAGTCCAGCGGGGTGTTCAGGCCGAGGTTGCCCTTGCGCAGGAACACCCGCTGGGCGGTGTCCACGCGGCTGGTGTCGCTGTGCGCCTCCTCCTGCTTCATCGCCCACACCCGGGCGTCGAGGAAGGCGTTCAGGTACGCCTTCTCGTCGCCGCCCCGGGACGGCGGCTTCGCCTTGGCCAGCGCCTTCCTGCGGATGTTGCGGAAGCTGGTGGGGTCGTCGCCGTCGCCGTGCATCACGATCGCGTCGTAGTAGATGAACTGGCCGAGGACGCCGACCCCGTCGGCCTTGCCCTGCTTGACGGCCGGGTCGAAGTAGACCCGGTCGCGCTCGTGGTCCTGCGCCCTGCGGAAGGCGCTGTCCTTGGCCGCCGTGGCCCAGTCGCGGGTGAAGTTCGGGTCCAGGCCCTGGTGGGAGTCGGTGCCGTCGACCCGGCGCAGGGCGGGCAGGTACTTCTCCAGCACGTTGCCCGGCTTGATCCGGCTGTAGTACTCGACCAGGTCGAGCATGTCTCCGGTGCCGGAGCAGAAGCCGATGATGCCGGCCGTGTAGCCGCGGCCGTCGTCTATGTCCTCGATGTACTTGTACTGGGCCTTCCAGTCCAGCGAGGAGTTCTCCGCGCTGGAGACGATCTGCATCGCGATCTCCTTCTTCGCGGGATCGTCCAGGCCGGGCGCGGCGGCGGTCGCGGGGCGGGCCGCGGGGGCGGTCGGCACGGCCGCGGCGTCGGCCGTGACGGGGACGGCGAGCAGGGTCGCGCCGAGCACGGCGGCGACCGTCAGCTTGGTGCGGTTGGGGGACAACACACTTCCTCCTGGGGGGAGTTGGAGTGGACCGCCGATCGCGCGCCGATCGTTAGGAAACTTACCTATCATATGAACGGCCGCCCGGAACACCCCGCGTACGGACTCTGCCGCGCACACGGCGACGGGCCGCGGCAGCAGTGCCACGGCCCGTCGCCGACCCCTCGCCCGCCGGCTACGCCAACGGCGCCTGCTGGAGCGGGACCGGGCGCGGCGCCGCCGGGGCGGCCGGGGCCGGCGGACCGGGGTCGAAGCCGACCGGGGCCGGCGGGGCCTGGGGCAGGGTCACGCCGACGACCCCGCACGGGACGTCCGGGGTGGCATACGGGAGCTTGAGGTGGGCCTCCCGCGTCCACAGCCCGGTCCCGCCGAGCCAGCCGTACGGCGCGCCGACCCGGAAGACCTGCCGGTCGGCCGGGCGCCACAGCGCGATGCCGTCCACCGGCCCCTGGTCCGGCAGGCGCAGGGCCACCGCGCAGGACTCCGGCATCAGCATCTGCCCCGGCTGGACGGCGAACGGGACCGCGCCCGCCCCCACCGCCCGCAGGCACTCGGGGAAGCGGACCGGGCGGGAGCTGCCCAGCACCCCCCAGCCCAGCCGGTCCTCGCCGGGCGCGTCCGAGCGGACGAGCAGCAGCCCGCTGTCGGTGTCGGCCAGCAGCAGCCGGTCGTCGCTGGCGTCCGAGATCTGGAGCAGCGGGGAGACCTCGCCGCCCCGGCCCAGGTCCACCGCCACCGTCTTGGTGCGGCCGCCCTGCTCCCGGTCGAGGGCCAGCAGCCGGCCCTCGCGGTCCAGCCAGACCCCGCCCGAGCAGCGGCCCGGCACGTGCGCGACCCGGGCCGGGCCGGCGCCGCCCCCGGTGACCTGCCACACCGTCGAGGACTCGGCGCCGACCACGAGCGCGTACGCGCCGTACCCGTCGGGCGCGGGCGGGAGCAGGGCCACCCGGGCTCCCTCCGCCGGGGTGAGCGCGCCCAGGGCCAGCTCGCCCGTGCGCGGGCCCGTCGGGTAGAGCAGGGCGAACGCGTGCCGCTCGGCCACCCGCCGGTGGATCAGCACCCGCCCGTCCGCCAGCGGCAGCACCTCGCTGTCCGCCTCCTCCGGCTGGTCCAGCGGGAGCGGGACCGCGTACGGCTCGGGCCCGCCGAGCGTCCAGCGCTCCGGGTAGCGGGCGTCCCCCTCCCCGGCCAGCCGGGCGGCGTACGAACCGTCCGCGGCGATCGTGAACGCGGCCACAGCCACCGCCGCCGGACCAGCAACAGCACAGGCAGTCATCCCTGCGTCACCTCCGGTGAGGAAGCTAGTTTTCGCACGTCCGGCCGGACAGCACGAGCTCCGCCGCTTCACACGTACGGGTGGCCGCGCGGCGGTTCGCCGGTGACGGGGGAGGCGGTTGTGCTGTGCCGGGGAGGGACGTCCCGCTGCTGGTCGGCGGGGTGGCCGCGACGGACGGTAGCCTTGGCCCGTGCCTCGTCTCTCTGAAGTCATCGCCGCGCTGGACGCACTCTGGCCCCCCGAGCGGGCCGAGCAGTGGGACGCGGTCGGAACCGTCTGCGGCGACCCCGACGCCGAAGTGTCGCGGGTCCTGTTCGCCGTCGACCCGGTCCAGGACATCGCCGACGAGGCGGTGAAGCTGGGCGCCGACCTGATCGTCACCCACCACCCCCTCTACCTGCGCGGGACCACCACGGTCGCGGCCGGCACCTTCAAGGGCCGGGTCGTGCACACGCTGATCAAGAACGACATCGCGCTGCACGTCGCCCACACCAACGCCGACACCGCCGACCCCGGCGTCTCCGACGCCCTCGCCGGCGCCCTCGACCTGCGGGTCGTCGGACCCCTCGTGCCCGACCCGGACGACCCGGCCGGCCGCCGGGGCCTGGGGCGGATCTGCGAACTGGACCACCCCGAGACGCTGCGCGAGTTCGCCGCCCGCGCCGCGGCCCGGCTGCCGCGCACCGCGCAGGGCATCCGCGTCGCCGGCGACCCCGACGCGCTGATCCGTACCGTCGCCGTCAGCGGCGGCTCCGGCGACAGCCTCTTCGAGCAGGTGCGGGCCGCCGGCGTGGACGCGTTCCTCACCGCCGACCTGCGCCACCACCCGGTGTCCGAGGCCCGCGAGCAGAGCCCGCTCGCCCTCCTGGACGCCGCCCACTGGGCCACCGAGTGGCCCTGGTGCGAGCAGGCCGCGGCCCAGCTCGACGCCGTATCCGAGCGCCACGGCTGGGATCTGCGGACCCACGTCTCGCGCACGGTCACCGACCCCTGGACGGCGCACGCGCCCTCCGAACCGCCCCTTGCCGACTCTTCTACCTCTGGAGCCCCCAACTGAACGCCGAGCCCGCCGACCAGATCCGACTCCTCGATGTCCAGGCCCTGGACGTCCGGCTGTCGCAGCTCGCCCACAAGCGGAAGTCGCTGCCCGAGCACGCCGAGCTCGAATCGCTGACCAAGGACCTCACCCAGCAGCGCGACCTGCTCGTCGCCGCGCAGACCGAGGAGAGCGACACCGCCCGCGAGCAGACCAAGGCGGAGCAGGACGTCGACCAGGTGCGCCAGCGCGCGGTCCGCGACCAGCAGCGCCTGGACTCCGGCGCGGTCTCCTCGCCCAAGGACCTGGAGAGCCTCCAGCGTGAGATCGCCTCGCTCGCCAAGCGCCAGGGCGACCTGGAGGACGTGGTCCTGGAGGTCATGGAGCGCCGCGAGTCCGCGGCCGAGCGGGTCGCCGAGCTGACCGAGCGGGTCTCCTCCATCCAGGCCCGGACCGACGAGGCCACCGCGCGCCGCGACGCCGCCACCGCCGAGATCGACACCGAGGTCGCGTCCGTGACCAAGGAGCGCGAGCTGGTCGTCGCCTCCGTGCCGGCCGACCTGATCGCCCTGTACGAGAAGATCCGCGTCAAGCAGGCCGGCATCGGCGCGGCCAAGCTCTACCAGCGCCGCTGCCTGGGCTGCCAGATCGAGCTGGACATCGCCGAGGTCAACGAGGTCAAGGCCGCGCCGCGCGACAAGGTCGTGCGCCACGAGAACTGCGGCCGCATCCTGGTCCGTACGGCCGACTCGGGAATCTGATGCGGCTGGTGGTCGAGGCGGACGGCGGGTCCCGGGGCAACCCGGGGCCGGCCGGCTACGGCGCGGTCGTCCTGGACCCGGCGACCGGCGAGACGCTCGCCGAGCGCGCCGAGTACATCGGCATCGCGACGAACAACGTGGCCGAGTACCGGGGGCTGATCGCGGGCCTGACGGCGGTACGCGAGCTCGCGCCGGACGCCGAGGTCACCGTACGCATGGACTCCAAGCTCGTGGTCGAGCAGATGTCGGGGCGCTGGAAGATCAAGCATCCCGACATGAAGCCGCTGGCCGCCGAGGCCGCGCGGGTGCTGTCGCCGGCCCGGGTGACGTACGAGTGGATGCCGCGCGAGCGCAACAAGCACGCGGACCGGCTCGCCAACGAGGCGATGGATGCCGGAGGGCGCGGGGAGCAGTGGTCGCCGTCGGCTTCGTCCGCGGCCCTGGACACCTCGGCCGCCCGCGCCCTGGCGACCCCGCCCCCGGCGGGCCCGCCCGGCGACGCGGCGGCCGGCGCGGCAGCGGCC
>NZ_WTFF01000020.1 GCF_019400985.1 Streptomyces bambusae | reverse complement strand
CCCGCAAGGCGACGGCCCCGGCCGGTTCCCCGGCGGGCGCCGAGGCCGCGGTCGTGGTCGTCACCACGCCGGAGCCGGCCCCGGTCGCCGAGGCCGCCGAGCCGGTCGCCGAGGCCGCCGAGCCGGCCGTCGGGGAGACCCCGGCCGAGGAGGCCGCCCCGGCCAAGAAGACGGTCCGTAAGACGGCCGCCAAGAAGGCCCCGGCGAAGAAGGCCGCCGCCAAGAAGACGACGACCGCGAAGAAGGCCGTCGCCAAGAAGACGACGGCGAAGAAGACCACGGCCAAGAAGGCGACGAAGAAGACCGCGGCGGCCGAGCAGACCGCCCCGTCAGTCACCTCCTCGACCGAAGGCTGAAAATAGGCCCTCACGGGCACTGTGTCACCCGGCCCTGCCCGGCACCGGAACCCCGGTGCCGGGCAGGGTTTTTGTCTGGCTTTTGCGGGGCCATGGGCCGGACGTGACCAATCCGTTAACAAGCAAGATCGTCGAATGTCGGACATCGTCCCTTGTCAGACGCGTGTGGGCGAGCGATCGTTCTGATCACGCTGTGAAGCGGCTTGTCACGGATGGGGATCTGCGACAACCGGGGGGAACTGGCCGACGATGCGCTGACCACGCATCCATGCGCCCTATTTATCACCTTTTCCTCCCTTTCTTGCTCCATCGAATTCCGGCCGCCCTGCGGCGTCCGCGCACTCGACGGAGACGGAACCAGAAACGGTGATCAGAACAACCCCCGCGCCGCACGGCGCCACCAGGCGGTACGCCGCCAGAGGGACGCTGGCCCTGACGGCCGCGGCCCTCGCCCTGACCCTCACGACGGGCCCGCTGCCCCTGGCCTCCCCGGCCGCCGCCGCGGTCGCGCCCGGCTGCAGCGGAGTCGAGTCGGACTTCAACGGAGACGGCATCGCCGACACCGCCATCGCCGACCCCGAGGCCACCGCGAACGGCGTGGCCAAGGCCGGAGTCGTGCACATCGTGTACGGCGGCGGCAAGGGCACCCTCGCCCTCACCCAGGAGGCCGCGAAGGCCGGCAGCTCGGCGGCCGGCGACCGCTTCGGCCACGCGCTGGCCGTCTACGACGCCGACCTCGACGGCTGCTCCGACCTCGCCGTCGGCTCGCCCTACGAGGACATCGCCGGCCAGGCGGACGCCGGCCGCACCGTCGTCGTGTACGGCTCGCCCGCCGGCCTCGCCGGCGGCCGGGCGACCACCGAGTACATCCAGGGCACGGGCCCGGTGCCCGGCGCCGCCGAGGCCTACGACTGGGCGGGCTACGCCCTGGCCGCGGGCAAGTCCGCCGCGGGCGTCCCGTTCCTGGTCATCGGGGTGCCCGGCGAGGACATCGCCAGCGGCGTGGACGCCGGCGGCTTCCTGTACATCTCCGGGGCCTCCACCGTGACGGTCGGCGTCGTCACCCAGGACGTCGCCACCGCGGGCGCCGTGCCCGACACCCTGGAGGCCTACGACCGCTTCGGCTCCGCCATCGCGGCGACCCCCACCCACCTCGCCGTCAGCTCCCCGGGCGAGGCCCAGGGGACCATCCCCGAGGCGGGCGCGGTCACCCTCTTCAGCCACGCCCTCACCTCCGGCGTGCCCAAGCCGCTGGGCGTCATCACCCAGGACACCCCGAACGTCCTCGGAGCCTGTGAGAACGGCGACGGCTTCGGCACGTCGCTCGCCCTCGTGCCCTACCGGGCCGCCGGAGCCACCAGCACCACCGAGGCCCTCCTCGCCGTCGGCAGCCCGGGCGAGGACCTGTCCACCACCGTCGACGCCGGCGCTGTCCAGGTGTTCAAGCTCGACGCGGCCGGGGCGTACACGGAACTCAACTGGATCGACCAGAACACCACCGACGTGGGCGGCACGGCCGAGGCCGGCGACTACTTCGGCCAGCGCGTCGCCGCCTACAACAGCGCCCCGAACAGCACGAGCACGGCGAGCACCGTCCGCCTCGCGGTGGGCGTACCCGGTGAGGACGCCGCCAACGGCGTCGCCGACCGGGGCGTCGTGCAGATGTTCCCCATGATCGGCGCCCCCGGGGCGGACAAGATCCTCGAACCCGGATCCGAGATCCCGACCCCGGTCGCTCCGCGCCTGTACGCCGGCATGAGCATCGGCGGCGGATCGGGCGGACTGCACGTCGGCATGCCGTACGGCCCCGCCGAGGGCCGCGCCGTCTACGTCTTCCCGTGGACGATCAGCGGCGACGGCGGCGCGCCCACCCAGACGTTCAAGCCCGGTCAGGGCGGTCTGCCCGCCGAGGCCAACGCCTTCGGAACGGTGGTCCGATGACGCACCATCACAGCGGCGGCGGCCTGCGCCGCACCGTGCTGCGGCGGGCCTCGCTCGCCGCGGTGACTGCCGGAGCCCTCGTGGCCACCACCCTCGGCCTGGAGCAGTGGAGCGGAACCGACCGCGCCCGCACCCCGGAGCCCGTCGCCGTCGGCACCCCCGTCCAGACGGAGGCGGAGGCCCTGACCGCAGCCCGCAAGACCGGCAAGCAGGTCGAGGTGCTCGGCCTGCGCACCGAGCAGCGGGAGATCTTCGCCGCGCCGGACGGCACGTACACCGCTCGCGAGTACACCGAGCCGGTGCACGCCGTGCAGAACGGCAAGTGGGTCGACATCGACAAGACCCTCGTCAAGCGGGCCGACGGCAGCGTCACCCCGAAGGCGGCCACCGTCGCCCTGACCTTCTCGGGCGGTGAGGCGGGCAAGCCGTTCGTCACGATGCGCCGCGGCACCCGCGAGATGGCGCTGACCTGGCCCTACGGCAAGCTGCCCGCGCCCGCCTTGGACGGCGACACCGCCACCTACGCCGACGCCCTGCCGGGTGTGGACCTCAAGGTGCGCGCCGAGGCCAACGGCTTCGGCCACCTGCTCGTCGTCAAGACCCCGCAGGCGGCCGCCGACCCGCGGCTGCAGCGCCTGGACCTGGGCCTGAAGTCCAAGGGCCTGACGTACAAGAAGGACGCGAACGGCGCGGTCACCGCCGAGGACAGCGCCGTCGGCGGCACCGTCTTCCAGTCCGGCGCCCCCAGCATGTGGGACTCGGCGTCCTCGCAGGAGGCCGCCACCCGGACCAAGGGCCCCAAGGCCGTGGCCCGGTCGCTGTCCGACGCCCGCGCCGACGCCCCCACCGGGAAGGACGCCGCCGCGGCGCTCGCCCCGGCCCTGGAGGGCCCGGGCGGCGGCGGCAAGGCCGCCGCGCTCGGCGTCGAGGTGTCCCAGGACAAGCTGACGCTGGTCCCGGACCAGAAGCTGCTGCGCGACGGCGCGACGGTCTTCCCCGTGGTCATCGACCCGATCCAGAAGACCGCCGACCGCTCCGGCTGGACCGCCGTCATGTCGGGCAAGCCCTCGATCGGCGAGTGGCGCTACTCCGGCAGCGCCGGTGTCGGCAAGTGCCCGACGGACTACAGCGCGGCCTCCTGCGCCGGCATCGGCGTGCGCCGTACCGCCTTCCAGATCCCGCTGTCCTTCTACAAGGGCAAGCAGATCCTCGGGGCCACCTTCAGCGCCCGCGTCCAGCACGTGTACTGGGCCGACGCCCGTGCCGAACCCATCCAGCTCCAGCGGATAGGCGGCCGGACGGCCCACCTCGACAGCGGCAGCAACTGGTCCAACACCCAGACCGCCACGCTGACGACGCTGGAGACCCTCGACCAGAAGATCCAGCCCACGAGCTGTGAGTCCCAGGCCAACATGCACTTCAAGTCGGGTGCCACCGGCGGCCTGACCAACAGCGTGCGCACCGCGGCGAACGAGGGCTGGGACCAGATGGTCCTGGGCCTCCGTGCCAAGGACGAGAGCACCTTCGGCGGCTGGAAGCGGGTC
Organism: Streptomyces bambusae; assembly: GCF_019400985.1. GTDB lineage: Bacteria > Actinomycetota > Actinomycetes > Streptomycetales > Streptomycetaceae > Streptomyces > Streptomyces bambusae_A. The sequence continues at coordinate 38,976 of NZ_WTFF01000020.1, read as the reverse complement.
TGCGGCAACGCGTACCTCAGCATCAGCTACAACACGCTGCCGGGCCTGATCAAGACGACCTCGATGTCCTCCAACCCGGGCGGCGGCTGCGTCACCGGGACCGGCCGCCCCTACACCGACGTACCACCGACGCTGCGCGCCTTCGCCAACGACGCGGACGCCGGCGAGCAGGTCAAGGTCCGCTTCCTCGTGGAGTGGAAGGACGCGGCCGGAGCGGCCAAGTCCTACACCGCGGACACGCTCTACAAGGCGCCGACGACCTCGACACCCTTCGAGCACACCGTCAACTCGACGATCCCCGAGAACACGGTGATCTCCTGGAGGGTCGCCGCGCACGACGGCGACGGCTGGGGCCCGTTCAGCAGCACGTGCGAGTTCATGTACGACAAGTCCTTCCCGGGCAAGCCGAACGTGTTCAGCTCGCAGTACCCGGCGACGAACGTCTACCACGACGGTGTCGGCGCCCAGGGCACCTTCACCTTCTCGCCCAACCCGAACGACTCCGTGCCCGACACGGACGTCGTGAAGTACCGCTACTCCTTCGACGGCGAGCCCGAGAAGGAGATCGCCAACACCGCGGGCGGCGCCCCCGCCTCGGTGAACTGGACCCCGACCCGCTCCGGCCCGCACTGGGTCGACGTCGTCGCGGTGGACAGGGCCGCGCACCCCAGCGCCAAGGCCCGCCACAGCTTCTACGTGGCGGCCGGCGCGTCCGCCGCCGCGCAGTGGAACCTGGCCGACGACCCGGGCGCCGACGGCGCCGACGAGGAGCAGGGCAAGTACCCGGCGGCCTACGGCCCCGGCGTCACCTTCGGCGTCCCCGGTCCGGGCGGCACCATCGACCGGGCGGCCCGTTTCGACGGCACGGCCGACAGCTGGGTGGACGCGGGCAGCACGGTGCTGGACACCCTCAAGGGCTTCAGCGTCAGCGCCTGGGTGCGCCCCGCCGACCTCAGCCGCGACATGACCGTGGTCAGCCAGGACGGCACGGGCGAGCCGGGCTTCGTCCTCGGCTACGACGCGGTCGCCAAGACCTGGAAGTTCTCGGTCCCGGTCAGCGACCTGGACACCGTCGGCGAGTGGAAGGCCCTGTCCACCGGGGTCACCCCGGTCAAGGACAAGTGGGTCCTGCTGACCGGTCTGGTCGACGGCGCCACCGGCAAGCTCCAGCTGTACGTCGACAAGGAGCTCAAGGGCGAGTCGGTGCGCCGCTCGACCTGGAAGTCGTACGGCGCGCTCCAGATCGGCCGCCACATCGACAAGGCCGGCTACGAGGACCCCTTCACCGGTGACCTCGCCGAGGTGCGCGTCTTCAGCCGTCCGCTGCTGCCGGCCCAGATCTCCGAGATCACCACGGTCAAGCCGGACCGTAAGGGCTACTGGCAGCTCAACGCGAACCAGTCCGGCGCCTCGCCGGAGGTCGCGGGCAGCCAGGTGCTGACGCTGGCGGGCGACGCCGCCGTCTACGCTCCGGGCGAGCCCGACCCGCTGGCCGAGACGGTTCCCCCCGCCCCCATGATCGGGGCCGGGCACCTGGCCCTGGACGGCAGCGGTGACTACGCCTGGACGGCTGCCGCCCCGGTCACCGGCGCCGCGAGCTTCACGCTCTCGGCACGCGTCCAGGTGAGCTCGGTCGACGCGACCGCCTCGCAGACGGTGTTCTCCCTGCCGGGTGCCAACACCAACCGCGTCCAGGTCCGCTACCAGGGCGCCACCAAGCAGTGGGAACTGGCCGTGGCCACCGCCGACACCGTGGGCGCCACGGTGAAGACGTTCTCCGACAACCAGGCGCTGCCGGACACCAACCCGGTCGGCCAGCACCTCGCCGTCGTGTACGACGCCTTCGCCGGACAGATCCGGCTGTACGTGGGCGGCCAGCTGGCGGCCTCCGCCCAGGGCGTGGACAACACCACCTGGGCCGCGACCGGCGGTCTCCAGGTGGGCCGTTCGGCCCGCGGCAACCCGGAGTACTTCGCCGGAGCGATCGACGAGGTGCGTGCGTACAACGGCGCCGTCGACCCGACGGCCGTCGCCCAGCTCGCCACCGCCATCGAGCTGACGGACCGCTAGGTCCGTCCGTCCCCGGGACAGGTGTGCCCGCCCCTCGCAGGGCGGGCACACCTGTCCGCCCGCGGTACCTTCCCGCCCCTTCCTTGTGGAGTGCACTGATGTCTCTACGCGGCCGATTGCTGAATCGGCGCATACCCCGGCGGGCCCTCGGGTCCGTCGTCATCGGGCTGAGCCTGGCCTTGTCGGCCTCCTCCGTCCAGGCTCTGGAGGCCGCCCCCGGCGGTACCAAGCGCCCCGGAGTCCAGGACTTCGGCGACCCCGTCAAGGGCACGAGCGCCAAGTCCAAGGGCCGTCCCGCGAACGCCACCGCCAAGGCGGCCGTCAAGAAGCTGGACAAGGCCGTCTGGCCCGGCAGCGGAAGCGCCGAGCTGGGCGTCGCCGCGGCCCAGGTGAAGGTCGGCGGCCTGCCCGTCACCGTCACCGCCCCGAAGGAGGCCGCGCCGCAGGCGTCGGCCGCCCCCTTCCGGACGGCCGCGGTCGGCGGGGCCAAGCAGCCCGGCAAGGTCCAGGTCGACGTGGTCGCCCCCGAGCGGGCCGCGAAGCTCGGCGCGGGCGCGCTGCTGCGCGTCCAGCGGGCCGACCAGGCCGCCGACGGCGGCCAGGTCCGGCTCAACGTCGACTACTCGGCCTTCGCCGACGGCTTCGGCGGCGGCTACGGCTCCCGCCTGCAGCTCGTCGAGCTCCCGGCCTGTGCGACGGTCGCCGCCCCCGGCACCGCCGCCTGCCCCGAGCTGCCGAAGCCGCTGAAGACGGTCAACAACCCGCAGACGAAGACGGTCTCCGCCGACGTCACCGCCCCGGCCCGCGTGGCCGGCATGTCCACGATGGCGGCGGGCCCGACCGCGGGCGCCACGATGGTCGCCCTCGCGGCCGGCGACTCCTCCTCCCAGGGCAACTACGCAGCCACCCCGCTGGCCCCCTCGGCCAAGTGGACCGTGGCCACCTCCTCGGGCGGCTTCTCCTGGTCCTACCCGATGCGCACGCCGCCGGCCCCCGGCGGTCTGCTGCCCACGGTCGGCCTCGGCTACTCCTCGCAGTCCGCGGACGGCCGGACCTCCGACACCAACAACCAGGGCTCCTGGGTCGGTGAGGGCTTCTCGTACGAGGCCGGCTACATCGAGCGCAGCTACAAGCCCTGCGCGAAGGACGGCCAGTCGTCCTCCGCCGAGCAGTGCTGGGCCTTCGACAACGCCACGGTCATGCTCAACGGCAACTCCACCGAGCTGATCAAGGGCGACGCCGACGGCAAGTGGCGGATGGCCTCCGACGACGGCTCCCGGATCGACCAGCTCACCGGCGCCGTCAACGGCGACAACAACGGTGAGCACTGGCGGATCACCACGACCGACGGCACCGAGTACTACTTCGGCAAGAACCGTCTGCCGGGCTGGGCCACGGGCAAGGAGGAGACCGCCTCCGTCTGGACCACCCCGGTCTTCGGCAACAACACGGGCGAGCCCTGCTACAACGCGACCTTCGCGAACGCCTCCTGCCAGCAGGCGTGGCGCTGGAACCTCGACTACGTCAAGGACCGCCAGGGCAACGTCATGTCGTACTTCTACGGCAAGGAGACCAACCACTACGCCCTGAACGGCAAGACCGACGTCAACGGCACCCCGTACACGGCGGGCGGCTACCTCAAGCGCGTCGACTACGGCCAGCGCGAGGCGACCGTCTACACGGAGAAGGCCCCGGCCCGCGTCGTCTTCACGACGTCGGAGCGCTGCCTGCCGACCGACACCTTCAAGTGCCTGCCGGCCGACTTCACCAAGGCCAACGCCGCGTACTGGCCGGACGTCCCGATGGACCGGTACTGCGCGGCGAACACCAAGTGCAACGCCAGCCAGGTCGCGGCGTCCTTCTGGACCCGCCAGCGCCTGACCGGTGTCACCACCCAGATCCGCAAGGACGCCACCGCCTACGAGGACGTGGACGCGTGGACCTTCACGCACCAGTTCACCGACAACGGCGACCAGTCCAAGACCCTGTGGCTGTCCAAGATCGACCACGAGGGCCGCAAGGGCGGCAGCGCCAAGGTGCCGTCGGTCGAGCTGATGGGCACCCAGCTGGCCAACCGCGTGGACGGCCTGGGCGAGTCGATCGCCCCCTTCCACCGCTTCCGGCTCTCCACCGTCCTGAGCGAGACCGGCGCCCAGCTGGACGTCAACTACGCCCCGGCGGAGTGCACCAAGGACGCCCTGCCCAAGCCGGGCGAGTCCACCAAGCGCTGCTACCCGGTCGTCTGGTCGCCCCCCGGCTTCCTCGACCCGATCACCGACTGGTTCCACAAGTACGTCGTCGCCCGGGTCATCGAGACCGACCGGACCGGCGGCGCCCCGGAGCAGGTCACCGAGTACGAGTACCAGGGCCCCGCGGCCTGGCGTAAGGCCGAGCCCGACGGCATGACCGAGGACAAGTACCTCACCTGGGGCGGCTGGCAGGGCTACGGCAAGGTCAAGGTGACCACGGGCTCCGCGACCTCCAAGCCGACCCGCATCGACTACACCTACCTCCAGGGCACGGACGGCGACAAGAAGCCGGACGGCACGACCCGCTCGGTCACGGTCACCGACTCCGAGGGCGGCACGTACACCGACCACAAGGAGTTCACCGGCCACGAGCTGGAGGCCGCCACCTACGACGGCACCAAGCTCGTCTCCAAGGTCATCAAGACCCCGATGCGGCACTGGACCGCGACGGACACCAACACCTGGGGCACCCGCCACGCCTCGCTCACCAAGACCGTCAAGACGCGCGGCTACACCGTGACCGAGGGCGGCGACGGCCGCCGCGAGACCGAGTCGAACACCACGTACGACCTGGCCAACGGCACCGGCCGGATCCTCACCTCCGAGGACCTCGGCGACCTGTCCACCACCGCTGACGACACCTGCACCCGTACGTCCTACGCGGACAACACGGCGGCCAACGTCCTCAGCCTGCCTTCGCGGGTCGAGACCGTCTCGGTCAAGTGCGCCACGACCCCCGACCGCCGCACGCAGGTGCTCTCCGACGAGCGCACCTCGTACGACAACCTCGCCTTCGGCGCCGCGCCCACCATCGGCAACGCGACGAAGACCGAGCGCATGACGTCCCACAACGGGACCACGGCCACCTACCAGGTCACCGGCACCACCACCTACGACGGCTTCGGCCGCCCGACCTCCCAGACCGACGCCGCGGGCGCCGAGACCAAGACGGCGTACACCGACGTCAACGGCCTGATCTCCAAGGTCCAGGTCACCAACGCCCTCGGCCACGTCACCACCACCGACTACGCCCCGGCCTGGGGCCAGTCCCTCGGCCAGACCGACCCGAACGGCAAGCGCAGCGACCTCGCGCTCGACCCTCTGGGCCGCCTGGTCTCGGTGTGGCTCCCGGACCGTTCGAAGTCCGCGGCCCAGACCCCGAGCATCAAGTACAGCTACGACTACCGCACCGACAAGCCGGTCTCCGTCAAGACGGAGAAGATCGAGATCGACGGCTCGTACGGCGCCGAGTACCAGCTGTACGACAGCATGCTGCGCCCACGGCAGAAGCAGACCGAGGGCCCGTCCGGCACCCGCATGGTGGCCGATACCTTCTACACGCCGACCGGCAAGGTCGCGCAGGCCAACGCCACCTACAACGCGGCGGGAGCGCCCTCGCGCGAGCTGCTGATCGTCCGCAACGGTGACGTCGGCGCCCAGACCCGGTACCAGTACGACGGCCTGGGCCGCACCACCGCCGAGATCTTCTCGGTGGCCGGCGGCGAGCAGTGGCGCACCACCTACGTCCACGGCGGCGACCGGGTCCACATCGACCCGCCGGTCGGCGGCACGCCGACGACCACGCTGACGGACGCGCAGGACCGTACGACGGAGGTCCGCCACTACAAGGGCGCCTCCCCTGTCCCGGCCGGCCCGACCACGGGCTACGACACCACGAAGTACGCGTACACCCCGGCGGGCAAGCTGTCCCAGCTCACGGACGCCGCGGGCAACATCTGGACGTACAAGTACGACCAGCTGGGCCGTATGACGGAAGCCGTGGACCCGGACTCGGGCAAGCGGACCACCGCGTACGACGAGGTCGACCGGCCGGTGTCCGTGACGGACGCCCGCGGCAAGACGATCTCCACCGTCTACGACAAGCTCGGCCGCACGCTGACGACGTGGGACGGAGCGCCGACCGCCGGCACCAAGCTCACCGAGCAGCGCTACGACAAGGCGGGCTGGCTCGGCAAGGAATGGGCGTCGCTGCGCTACATCAACGCGACGGAGTACTTCGCCACCGTCGTCCAGGGGATGGACGAGTTCTACCAGCCGCTGAAGACGGCCTACACGGTTCCGGCCTCCTCGGGCACGGGCCTCGCCGGCACGTACGTCTACACCAGCGCCTACAACCGTGACGGCACGAAGCAGAGCGACGGACTCCCGGCGGCCGGCGGTCTTCCCGCCGAGGGGCTGGCCTACGGCTACGACGACATCCAGCGCCTGAAGTCGATGACCGGCACGACGTCGTACGTCACCAACACGATCTGGTCCGGCCGCACCCTGCTCCAGCAGCTGGAGCTGAACGCCGGCGGCAAGAAGGCCTGGCAGACCTTCCAGTACGAGGCCGGCACCGACCGGCTGATGCAGTCGAAGGTGGACGTCTACGGCTCGACCACCGGTCCGGCCAAGGAGTCGAACTACTCCTACGACCAGATCGGCAACGTCCGGTCCATCGCGGACACGGCCGGTGCGGGCACCCCGGACCTGCAGTGCTTCGCGTACGACTACCAGAACCGCATGACGGAGTCCTGGACCCCGGCGACGACGAAGACGGCGGCCCAGGCCTCCGGCACGGTCGGCAGCCAGGTCCCGGTCTCCGGCTCGGGCCCGGCCGCCTGTGACCAGGCTCCCGGCTCGGCCGCCCTGGGCGGTCCGGCGCCGTACTGGAACTCGTACACCTTCGACACGGTCGGCAACCGCCTCTCGGAGACGGCGCACGACACCGGCCTGAACGCGGCGAAGGACGTCAAGCGCACCTTCACCTACAAGGCGGGGACCCACCGGGTCGAGAACGTCGTGGAGAACACCCCGACCGGCGACCGCCAGTACACCTACGGCTACGACGCGGCGGGCAACATGGAGCGCCGCACGATCGGAGGCAACACCCAGACGCTGGAGTACGACGCCCTCGGGAAGGTGACCCGGAACAGCCAGCCGGACGACGTCACCACCCCGGGCAAGAACGAGGCGTCGGAGACGATCTTCCTCTACGGGGCCGACGGCAGCCGTATCCAGCGCAAGGACGCCACCGGCACCACGGTGTACCTGCCGGGCATGGAACTGCGCCTGGACGCGGGCACGACCACGGCCAAGGCGACGCGGTACTACGCGTTCGCGGGCCAGAGCATCGCGGTCCGCACCCCGGACAACAAGCTGTCCTTCCTTGCCTCGGACCACCACGGCACGGGCGAGCTGGCGATCGACGCCACGACCGGCGCGATCGTCCAGCGCCGGATGGACCCGTACGGCAACCCCCGCGGGGTTCCGCAGGGCACCTGGCCGGGGGAGAAGGGTTTCGTCGGCGGCACGATCGACGCGTCGACGGGCCTGACCACGATCGGCGCCCGTGAGTACGACCCGTTCCTGGGCAAGTTCATCAGCCCGGACCCGGTGGTCGACACGAACGACGCCCAGCAGCTCAACGCCTACGCCTACGCCCACAACCGTCCGGTCACGGCGAGCGACCCGACGGGTCTGTACGACCCGGACGAGCGGGCGTACTGCCAGAGCAACCCGAACAGCTGCTCCGGCGGCAAGGTCAAGACCAACCAGACCAAGGAACAGCAGGACGTCAACAAGGCGCAGGACGACGTCGACCGTTCCGAGCGCGAGCTCACCGGCGCCAAGGACAAGGTCAAGAACGCCGTCAAGCAGATCACCAAGATCCTCATGGACGAGCTTGGTGTGACGGCGGCCCTGGACTGCTTCTCCAGCGGCGACCTCGGCGCCTGCGGCGAGACCGCGCTCAACATCGCCGGCAGCTTCGCCGGCGGCATCGCGGGCAAGGTCCTCGCCAAGTACGGCGCCCCGTGGAAGTGGGAGAAGGCCGGCAAGCTGATCAAGCGCCTGGCCGGCCTGGCGGGCGACCTGATCGACGGCGCCAAGGCCTGGTGGAACGCCTCCGACAAGGTCAAGAAGGCCAAGGGTGCCCTTGAGGCGGCCAAGGCCCGGCTCACCAGGGGCAGGGGCGGCTGCCCGACGCCGCACAGCTTCCTTCCCGGTACCCAGGTGCTGCTCGCGGACGGTTTGACGAAGAACATCGAGGATGTCGAACTCGGCGACCTGGTCACCACGACGGATCCGGAGAGCGGCGAGACCGTCACCCGTCAGGTCACCGGCACCATCGTCACCGAGGACGACAAGCACTTCGTCGACCTGACCCTCGCGGACAGCACGGGCGAAGTGTCGTTGGTGTCAACGGTCACCCACCCGTTCTGGGTGGAGGACGAGCAGCGGTTCGTGGAAGCCGGTGAACTCCGTGCGGGCATGCTCCTGCGGACGCCGGAGGGCACGAAGGTCGCGCTCAAGGACCTGTCCTTCTTCGACGAGCGGCGCCGGACGCACGACCTCACGGTCGACGGAATCCACGCGTACTACGTTCTGGCCGGGGCCGTCCCGGTCCTCGTCCACAACAGCGGCCCGATCGACGTGTGCATCCTGCCGACCATTGTGATCGACAGCTCGCGGTACCCTGAGGCGGCCCAGCACGTCGCCGATTCCCAGGCGGCAGGTCACCCGAACCTTCTGACCATCAATCGCGGCGGAGCCAAGCAGAATCGCAAGGACTCTCTGCGTGGAATCAAGACGCAGAAAAAGAAGGACCGGGACGAGTACCCGCCCGCCATGTTCGAAGAGGGTGGTACCGGGGCGAGTGTGCGCCACATTGATCCGAGTGACAATCGTGGAGCCGGCTCCACGATGGGGCATGATCTCGGTCAGTATCCGGACGGGACAAAGGTAGTGGTCTATGCGAACTAGTGACATCGAGAGGCTGCTCGAAGCGGCTTCGCCTCCGCTGGGCGAGCCCGTGGCGCCCGGCGCCCCCTTGGCGGACCTGCTGTCCCGGCGTAATGGGTTCTATGCGTTCCTCTCGGCGCTGCACGTCTTTCCGGCCGGGAAATGCGTGGGGGAGGTTTCACTCGAAGAGTGGAACGCTCCGAAACTTTGGCGGTCGGGATATCCTGGGGTCCCTGCAGATTGGACCGCGTTTGCCGAAGATGTTTTCGGCGGCCCCTTCTTCATCTCGGCGGCAGGAATTCATTCCCTCGATCCGGAAACCGGAGAGCTGGAGTTCGTTGCGCAGGACCTGGAGGGCTGGTGTGCTGCGGTGCTTGAGGATCCCGAGGTCCTCACGGGATATCCGCTCGCTGAGGAATGGCAGGAGCGGAACGGGCGGCTTCCGTCGGGGATGCGTCTGGTCCCGGCCACTCCCTTCGTGCTGGGGGGAGAGTTCTCGGTCGAGAACCTCGTCCTGATGGAGTCGGCCAAGGCCCTGCGCCTCCGGGCGGAGCTCGCATCCAAGATCGCGGGTCTGGAGGACGGGCAGCAGATCGTCTTCCGTTACGAGTGAGGACCGCGGGGCCCGGTTTGACCTCTCAAACCGGGCCCCGTAACCTTGACCGTCGGCGTGTCTACGTGCACGCCATCCACTGAGCACCTCACCTCCCGTACCGCCTCGCGGCGCGGGGGAGGCCGGCCTGCGGTTCCCGCGGGGCCGGCTGGCTTCAGGGGTTCCCATCGAGCGAGAGAGAGATCCGCGTGTACGCCATCGTGCGCAGCGGTGGTCGCCAGCACAAGGTTGCTGTCGGCGACATCGTTGAGGTTGACAAGATTTCCACTGCCAAGGTTGGCGACACGGTCGAGCTCTCGACCCTGCTCGTGGTCGACGGCGACGCCGTGACCTCCGACCCGTGGGTCCTGGCCGGCATCAAGGTCCAGGCCGAGGTCGTGGACCACCACAAGGGCGCCAAGATCGACATCCTGCGCTACAAGAACAAGACCGGCTACCGCCGTCGCCAGGGTCACCGTCAGCAGTACACGGCGATCAAGGTCACGTCCATCCCGACGGCCGCGAAGTAAAGAGGGACTGAGCAATGGCACACAAGAAGGGCGCATCGTCCACCCGGAACGGTCGCGACTCCAATGCCCAGCGGCTCGGCGTGAAGCGCTTCGGCGGTCAGGTCGTCTCCGCTGGTGAGATCCTCGTCCGCCAGCGCGGCACCCACTTCCACCCGGGCGCCGGTGTCGGCCGTGGTGGCGACGACACGCTGTTCGCCCTGCAGGCCGGCGCGGTGCAGTTCGGCACCCACCGTGGCCGCAAGGTCGTGAACATCGTTCCGGCCGCCTGAATCACCAGGCGTTCGTAACTTCTGAGGGCGGATCTCAGCTTCCCGGCGCACGTCGTCGGGAAGCGGGTCCGCCCTCGGCGCGTTACACAGGCTGTAGCGCACAGATTTTCCCGTACATCTCCGTACATCGCTGTACTGCTCTGGAGGAACAACCATGACCACCTTCGTGGACCGCGTCGAGCTGCACGTCGCCGCGGGTAACGGAGGCCACGGCTGCGCCTCCGTGCACCGGGAGAAGTTCAAGCCGCTGGGCGGCCCCGACGGCGGCAACGGTGGCCGCGGCGGCGACGTGATCCTGGTCGTCGACCAGTCGGTCACCACGCTGCTGGAGTACCACCACAGCCCGCACCGCAAGGCCACCAACGGCAAGCCCGGCGAGGGCGGCAACCGCTCCGGCAAGGACGGCCAGGACCTGGTCCTCACCGTCCCCGACGGCACCGTCGTCCTCGACAAGCAGGGCAACGTCCTGGCCGACCTGGTCGGCGAGGGCACCACGTACGTCGCCGCCCAGGGCGGCCGCGGCGGCCTCGGCAACGCGGCGCTGGCCTCCGCCCGCCGCAAGGCGCCCGGCTTCGCGCTGCTCGGCGAGCCCGGCGACACGGGCGACATCGTCCTGGAGCTCAAGACCGTCGCCGACGTGGCGCTGGTCGGCTACCCGAGCGCCGGCAAGTCCTCGCTGATCTCGGTCCTCTCGGCGGCCAAGCCGAAGATCGCCGACTACCCGTTCACCACCCTGGTCCCGAACCTGGGCGTGGTCACCGCCGGCTCCACCGTCTACACCATCGCCGACGTCCCGGGCCTGATCCCGGGCGCCAGCCAGGGCAAGGGCCTGGGCCTGGAGTTCCTGCGCCACGTCGAGCGCTGCTCGGTGCTGGTGCACGTGCTGGACACCGCCACCCTGGAGTCCGACCGCGACCCCGTCTCCGACCTCGACGTCATCGAGGAGGAGCTCAAGATCTACGGCGGCGGCCTGGAGAAGCGCCCGCGCCTGGTCGTCCTCAACAAGGTCGACATCCCGGACGGCCAGGACCTCGCCGACATGATCCGCCCGGAGCTGGAGGAGCGCGGCTACCAGGTCTACGAGGTGTCGGCCGTGGCCCGCACCGGCCTGAAGGAGCTCTCCTTCGCCCTCGCCGACATCGTCGCCAAGGCCCGAGCCCGCAGGCCCAAGCAGGAGGCGACCCGCATCGTCATCCGCCCGAAGGCCGTGGACGACGCCGGCTTCACCGTCACCTACGACGAGGCCGAGGACCTGTACCGCGTGCGCGGCGAGAAGCCGGAGCGCTGGGTGAAGCAGACCGACTTCAACAACGACGAGGCCGTCGGCTACCTGGCCGACCGGCTCAACCGCCTCGGCGTCGAGGACGAGCTGATGAAGGCCGGCGCCCGGGCCGGCGACGGCGTGGCCATCGGCCCCGACGAGAACGCCGTGGTCTTCGACTGGGAGCCGACCATGATGGCCGGCGCCGAGATGCTCGGCCGCCGCGGCGAGGACCACCGCATGGACGCCCCGCGTCCGGCGGTCCAGCGCCGCAAGGAGAAGGAGGCCCAGCGGGGCGACTCGGCGCAGCGGGAGTTCGACGAGTTCCGGCCCTTCTGACGGCTTGAGCTGGGCTTTACGCAGCTCCCGTAGGATCCGTCCGGTGAGCAACCCAAGCGTCAGCGTCGTCGTGATCGCCTTCAACGACGCCGGGCTCGTGGGCGAGGCCGTCGCATCGGCACTCGCCCAGGGCCCGGCCGTCAGCGAGGTCGTCGCGGTCGACGACAAGTCGGCCGACGGCACCTCGGCGGTGCTGGACGAGCTGGCCGCCGCGCACCCGCGGCTGAAGGTCGTGCACCGCACCGAGAACAGCGGTGGCTGCGGCACGCCCCGCAACGACGGCATCGCCGCGGCGACCGCCCCGTACGTGCTGTTCCTCGACAGCGACGACGTGCTGGCGCCGGGCGCCGCCGAGGCGCTGCTGCGCGCCGCGACCGCCCACGAGGCCCCGGTCACCGTCGGCGCGTGCGTCCGGCGCGAGCTGCCGGAGGGCAACGACGTGCCGTGGGTGCCCGGGCTGTACACGCCGGGTGACGTCATCGAGCGTCCCGCGGACCGGCCCGAGCTGGTCCGGGACACGCTGTGCGTCAACAAGCTGTACGAACGCGCCTTCCTGGACAAGCATGCGATCCGCTTCCCGGACGGCCGCTTCATCTACGAGGACTTCGTCTTCACCGCGCAGGTGCTGGCCGCGGCCCCGCGCATCGCGGTGATCGACGACCTGGTCTACGTCTGGCACGTGCGGCGCAGCGCCGCCCGGAAGTCGATCTCGCTGGACCGCAAGGACGTCGGCAACTGGCGCTCGCGCATCGCGGCCCACCGCCGGGCGGTGGAGATCCTGCGGGGCGCCTCGGAGGAGCTCGCGCGCGCCTGCCAGGTGAAGTTCCTGGAGTACGACCTGCGCATGTACCTGCGCGAGGTCGGCTCCGACCCCGACTACCAGGCCGCCTGGTGGACCGAGACCCGCGACTACCTCGCCGGTTTCGACGAGGCCGCCGTGGAGTCCGCCGCCGCACGCGCCCGCTGGATCGTGCGCGTCCTGCGCGCCACCGCCACCCCGCCCGCCGACCTCCAGCGGCTGACCCGGTTCGCGGCCGAGCCGCCCCGCCTGCTGCCCCCGTACGCCCTCGCCGACGGCGTGCCCGTCTGGAGCGAGGAGGTCCCGGCGGAACTGGACGGGCTGGCCGGGCTGCCGGTGGCCGAGCTGCCGGTGACCGTCGACGCCGAAGCGGCCGGCTCCCTGCTGCGGGTGCGGGTGCACGACCTGTACGGCCGCCTGGCCGAGGCCGCCCCGCGCACGGCCACCCTGCGCTTCGTGCCCCGCACCGGCGGCGTGCCGGTCGAGGGCGAGGCCGTAGCGCTGCGCGCCGACGGCGACGGCGTCTGGACCGCCGACCTGCCGTTCCGCCTGGCCGCGCTGGCCGTCGTCGGCCGCCGGGCGGGCCGGCGCGGTATGCAGGCCTGGGACGTCCGGGTGGGCGTGGAGTGCGCGGACGGGAGCTCCCTGCTCACCTCCCTGCGCCCCCTGGGCTCTCTGCTCCGCCGCCGGGTCCTGCCCAGCAGCCGCTACGGTGTGCTGCTGACGCAGCCCTACCGGACGGCCGCCGGCTCGCTCGCGCTGCGCCTCGCGCCCGGCGCGGAAGGCGCCCTGAACCTCGTACGAAACCGTCTCGGCCGGGCCCGTATGGGCCGCCGTTCCCGTTAGCCACAAGCAGAGGGAGACACGCATGACGTTTCTGATCACCGGTGGCGCCGGCTACATCGGCGCGCACGTCGTCCGCGCGATGCTGCTCGCAGGAGAGAAGGTCGTCGTCCTCGACGACCTCTCCACCGGAATCGAGGACCGTGTCCCGGAAGGCGTCCCGCTGGTGGTCGGCTCCGTCCTGGACCGGCTGATCCTGGAGAAGACCCTCCGGGAGCACCACATCACCGGCGTCGTGCACCTGGCGGGCAAGAAGCAGGTCGGCGAGTCGGTCGAGAAGCCGATGTACTACTACCACGAGAACGTGCAGGGCCTGACGGTCCTGCTGGAGGCGGTCGCCGCCGCCGGCGTCCGCAACTTCCTGTTCTCCTCCTCGGCCTCCGTCTACGGCATGCCCGACGTGGACTCGGTCACCGAGGACACCCCCTGCCTGCCGATGAGCCCGTACGGCGAGACCAAGCTGGCCGGCGAGTGGCTGGTGCGTGCCGCCGGCCGGGCCCACGGCATCGCCACGGCCTGCCTGCGCTACTTCAACGTGGCGGGCGCGGCCGCCCCCGAACTCGCCGACACCGGCGTCTTCAACCTGGTCCCCATGGTCTTCGAGCGCTACGACCGCGGCGAGGGCGCCCGGATCTTCGGTGACGACTACCCGACCCCGGACGGCACCTGCATCCGCGACTACATCCACGTCGAGGACCTCGCGGACGCCCACGTGGTGGCCGCCCGCAAGCTCGCCGAGTGGGCGCGGGCCGGCGACTACCGGGACCTGACCGTCAACATCGGCCGCGGCGAGGGCGTCTCCGTACGGGAGATGGCCCGGCTGATGAACGAGCTCACCGGTCACACGGTGGAGCCCGTGGTCGTCCCGCGCCGCCCCGGTGACCCGGCCAAGGTCGTCGCCTCGGCCGACCGGATCGCCGCCGAGCTGGGCTGGAAGGCCCGCCACGACGTGTCCGAGATGATCACCTCGGCGTGGGAGGGCTGGCAGGCGAACCGCGTCCGGGTCTCCCGCGAGCGCTGACGGCCGCACGCCGTACGACGAAGAGCCGCCCGCCCCGGAATGTTCTCCGGGGCGGGCGGCTCTTTCGCGCCTTCAGGGGAAGTGCTCAGCGAAGTGCTCAGCGCTCCAGGAACGCGAACAGCTCCTCCCACCTGTCAGTGATCTCATTGGCGGAGTAGCGCTGGACGCTGCGGAACGCCGCATCGCCGAGCCGGTCGCGCAGCGACTCGTCCGACATCAGCGTGTGCAGGTGCCCGGCCAGTTCCATGGTGTTGCCGAGGCGGGCCAGCAGCCCGTCCTCGCCGGGGGTGACGATCTCCCGTACGCCGGGCGCGCAGTCGAAGGCGACCGGGGCCACGCCGGCCGCCATCGCCTCCAGCAGGGTGATCGGGAAGCCCTCGGCGCGCGAGGCCTGGGCGAACACCGAGGCACCGCGCAGCGCGCCCAGCACGTCGTCCGTGCTGCCCATCCACTCGACCGAGTCGTCCAGGCCCAGCTCCGTGCAGTGCGCCCGCAGGGCCGCCTCCTCCACGCCCGCGCCGTAGATCCGCAGGGTCCAGTCCGGGTGCAGCGGGGCGGCGTCGGCCCAGGCGTCGAGCAGCAGGTCCACGCCCTTCTCGAAGGCGAGCCGGCCCACGGACGCCACGACCTTCGCCTCGCGCGGGGCGGGGGAGTCCGGCATGAACGGCAGCGGGTTGGGCATGCTGCCGACGTTCTCCATGCCCGAGCGGATCCAGGCGTCCGCGTCCTCGGGGGTGAGCACCAGCAGCCGGTCCACCTCCGGGTAGTAGCGCCGGACCCGGTTGCCGCGGGTGGACTTCTGGCTGGCCTCGTACGACTCGTGGCTCATGCCGATGACGCTGAGCCCCTTGGTGTCGGCGAGCGCGACCCACTCCATCGCCCACACCTGGGTGACGATCACGACCGAACCCGGGCGGGCCTGGCGGAACAGGGTGCTCAGCTTGTCCGCCTGGACCCGCATCTTCGCCCGCCGGGCCGCCTGCCGGCGCCGCTCGGGCGCGTTCAGCCGGCCCTTGATCCCGCTCAGGCGGCGGGCCTTGGGGGGATGGGCGTCGTACAGGGTGGTCGTCGCGTAGGGCAGGTCCGCGGGGAGCTTCTGGCGGATCTCCTCGGCGACGGGCGCGATGCCGACGATGTGCACCCGGTGCCCGCGGTCGGTGAACAGCCGGGCCATCTGGTGCGACCAGGTGGTCACCCCGCCCAGTTCGTCGACACTGTTGGAGACGATGAAGACGTCACGGCCCTGGCTCACTTGCCGCTCCTGGTGAAGAACTTCTCGACGATCTGGCGGGCGGCGTCCCCGCGGTCGTACTCGCCGAACTCGGCGAGGAAGCGCTGGCGCGCCTGGGCGTACTTGGCGTCGGCCTCCTCGAAGGCGGAGACCGCCTGGAAGAGTTCGTCCGCCGTGGCCACGACCGGGCCCGGGGCCTTCTCCTTCAGGTCGAAGTACGTACCGCGGATGTCGTTCGCGTAGGCGTCGTAGTCGTACGCGAAGAACAGCATCGGCCGGTCGAGGACCGAGTAGTCGAACATCACCGACGAGTAGTCCGTGATCAGTCCGTCGGCCAGGGCCAGCAGCGGGGTGATGTCGTGGTGCCGGGAGACGTCGATCACCCGGCCCTCGACGGACGGGGGCAGCGAGACGCTGTTGAGGTAGTGCGTGCGCACCAGCAGCGTGAAGCGGTCGCCGAGCCGCTCGGCGAACTCCTCGACGTCGAAGGGGAAGGTGAAGCCCTCGACCTGGCCCTCGGCGTTCGCCCGGAAGGTCGGCGCGTACAGCAGCACCGTCTTGTCGGGGTCGATGCCCAGTTCCGCGGCCAGCGGCCCGCGCACCCGCTCGCCGCTGTCGGCCTCGGCCCGGTGCGCCGCGACCAGGGCGTCGTTGCGGGGGTAGCCGGTGCGCAGCAGCACCTCGTCGCGCAGCCGGAAGCCCTTGGCCAGGGTGCGCGCGTCGTGCTCGGAGCGGATCAGGAAGTGGTCGAAGCGGTCCACGGCGGCCTGGAACTTCGCCTGCCCGGCGCGGCCCTGCGCCTTGGTGCGCGGCTCGTGGAAGCCCATGCGCTTGAGCGCCGAGCCGTGCCAGGTCTGGATGTACGTCGTCCCCGGCCGCTTGGCCAGCGCCAGCGGGAAGCCCTGGTTGTCGATCCAGAACTCGGCCTGGGCCAGCGCCCGCAGGTACGGCCAGCTCCACCGCTTGACCAGGGTGGCCTCCTTGGGGAAGCCGGTCGGCTTGGCGCCCGCGTACGACCAGACCGCGTCGAAGGCGACGCCCTGGCGGACCATCTCCTCGTAGATCGCCTTGGGGCTGTCGCTGTACTGCTTGCCCATGTGGCTCTCGAAGACGACCGTGCCCTTCTTGACCGGCAGCTTCGAGAAGACCTCGTGGTAGACCTTCACCTTCTGCTCGCCGGAGCCGAGGTTGCGCCGGGCGCGCAGGGCTCCGCGCAGGCCGCGCTTGACCAGGCCCGCTGCCTTGCCGTGTATGGCGCTGTTGATCAGCGTGGAGGTGCGGACGGCGGCCTGGCCCTGGGCGGTCAGGACGTAGGAGAGGTTGCCCTTCTTGGTGACCTCCGGCTCGAAGCGGTCGGAGACCAGCCGGGTCAGCCGCGGGCGCACGCGCAGCGCGGTGGCCTGCTCCAGGTCCACCCCGCCGACCGAGACCCGGGTGGACAGCCGCTCGTCGCCGGCCTTCAGCTTCAGCCGGACGTCCCAGACGGCGTCGATGATGCCGAGCGGGCGCACGGTGCCGCCGACGTCGGCGCTGCCGGACCACTCGATCGTGTCACCGGCGTGCCGGACCTCGGCGACCGGGAACGTGAAGGAGCGCACACCGATCTGGCGGCGGGCCCGGAACTCCAGCTCGGCGCTGAGCTCCGCGTCCGGCGCGATCCGGCCCAGCGGGTTGACCACGGAGCCCGACAGGGTCACCGTGCCGCGGCCGTCGTCCGCGTACGAGGTGAGCCGGTTGCCCAGCTGGAGGGAGGCGAGCGGGGTGGTGTGGAAGCCCTGGTCGGTGACGTCCAGTATCCGGCGGCCCTCGGCATCGTCCAGATGCCCGGCGCACCAGTAGACGCGGCCGTCGCGCATGGCGAGCGGGGAGGTGAGCCGGCCCTTGTTGACCATGGCGTCGGCGGCCGGGAGCAGGTTGTCCCAGTCCTCCTTGCCGAGCAGGTAGGCGCAGATCGCCTGGAGGTGGGTGATGTGCTCGTACGCCTCCGGGTCGATGCCGGCGAGGTAGCCGTTGGCCAGCCGGGCGAACTCCTGGCGGTACTCGTCGTCGAGCAGCCGCAGGTCGCGAAGGTGCAGCACCAGGTCGTGCTTGAGGAACTTGGCGTCCTTGGCGGACTTGATCGCGTCGTGGCCCTTGGCGGCGAGCAGCTCGTCGACCCGGCGGTGGATCTCCATCCGGTGGACGAAGTTCGAGATCTCGTGGCGCCGGTTGCTGATGGACTTCGCCGAGGCCTTCTCGACCACGTTCCAGTGGTAGACGCGGTTGGGGATCAGGGTGATCCGCCGGGCCGCGACGTACGCCTGCGCCGAGAACAGCAGGTCCTCGTAGTGGATGCCGACCGGGAACTCCAGGCCCTGCTCCAGCAGGAAGGAGCGGCGGTAGCACTTGTTGGTGGAGAGCGTGTCGTAGACCAGCAGGTCGGGGTAGTCGCTGATCGACTCCAGCGTGCGGGTGCGGGAGTAGATCCACGGGTACCACTCGGAGGTCTTGCCGAAGCGGTTGTCCACGAAGACCCGCACGCACATGCCGGACACCAGGTCGGAGCCGGTCCGCTCGGCCGCCTCCAGCATGTTGCGGCAGGCGTTGCGGTCCAGGACGTCGTCGCTGTCCAGGAACATCACGTACGTGCCGGTGGCCTGCTTGATGCCGTGGTTGCGCGGAGCGCCGCAGCCACCGCTGTTCTCGGGGAGCCGGAAGGCGCGCACCCGTCCGGGGTGTGCGGCCTGCAGTTCCTCGGCCACCGCGAAGGACCGGTCCTTGCTGCAGTCGTCGACGATCACGACTTCGACCCCGCCCAGGGTCTGGTCCAAGACCGACTGGACGGCTGTCGGCAGACGCTCTGCGTCGTTGTAGACGATGACGACCACGGAGACGTCAGGCACGTGCACCTCGATCCCTTCGTTCCATTCCGCTTAACCCTGCAAAGCTACCGTGTGCCGCGCTGGACTCCGGCAGGCCGACATTCACCATGCATCCGCCGTGCATACTTCTAAGGAAGAGGTGGTGTCGGGTCCGGTCGCTGACAATCACCCGTTCGGACCCCGCAGGAAGTGTTCATGACCAAGCTGTCCGTAGTCGTTCCGTGCTACAACGAAGAAGCTGTCATCGACTCGTTCGACACCGAGATCCGCAGGGTTCTGGACTCCCTCCCCGTCGAGTACGAGGTCTGCTACGTCGACGACGGCAGCCGCGACGGCACCCTCGAAAAGCTCCGGAAGATCGCCGCCGACCACGGCCGGCAGACGCGCTACGTCTCCTTCAGCCGCAACTTCGGCAAGGAGGCCGGCATGCTCGCCGGCCTGCGCGAGGCCACCGGCGACGCGATCGTGATCATGGACGCGGACCTCCAGCACCCGCCGGAGCTGATCGCCACCATGCTCGACCTCTACCGGCAGGGCCACGACCAGATCATCGCCCGGCGCACCCGCGAGGGCGACAAGAAGGTCCGCACCGCGCTCAGCCGGATCTACTACCGCGGGATCAACCGCTGGGTCGACGTGGAGCTCACCGACGGCGTCGGCGACTTCCGCATGCTGTCCCGCCCGGCCGTGGACGCGCTGCTGTCGCTGCCCGAGTACAACCGCTTCTCCAAGGGCCTGTTCTCCTGGATCGGCTTCGACACCGTCCACTTCGACTACCGCAACGCCCAGCGCGAGGCCGGCGAGACCAAATGGAAGTTCGGCTCCCTGCTGAACTACGGCATGGACGGCCTGATCTCCTTCAACAACCGGCCGCTGCGCATCGGCATCTGGCTCGGCGTCTCCCTGGTCGCCCTGACCGCGCTGTACGCCCTGTGGATCACCGTGTCGGCGATCACCCACGGCGTCGACGCGCCCGGCTACGTCACCCTCGTCGCGATCATCGTGGGGCTGGGCGGCGTACAGATGATCATGCTGGGGCTGATCGGCGAGTACATCGGCCGCATCTACTACGAGACCAAGCGCCGCCCGCACTTCCTGGTCAAGGAGTCCCACGGGGCGGCCCCGCTCGACCCCGCGGCGGCCACGGAGGCCGTGGCGGAGCGTTCGGCACCGGCCCCGGAGCGCAGCGCCCGATGAAGGACCAGCTCGGCCAGATCCTCCGGTTCGCCCTCGTCGGCGGCGTCAACACCGCCACCTTCTTCGGCATCTACCTGCTGCTGCACCCGTGGATGCCGTACTTCCTCGCGTACACGCTCGCCTTCCTGCTGTCGATGGTCGGGTCGTTCTTCATGAACACCTACTTCACCTACCGGACCCGGCCGACCTGGAAGAAGTTCCTGCTCTTCCCGCTGACCAACGTCACCAACTACGTCATCCAGTCCGTCGGCCTGTACGCCCTGGTGACCTGGGCCGGCCTGGACACCCGGATCGCCCCGCTGGTGGCGGCCGTGGTGGCGATCCCGTTCACCTTCCTCCTCTCGCGCAGGATCCTGACCCGGGGTGCCGCCCGGCCGGCCGCCGGCCCGGGCGGGACCGAGCAGGCAGCCCGCAGCTCGTCCACGGTCTGAAACCGGCACGCGGCCCCGCGCCCGCACCCCGTAGATTGAGCGTCGAGAGCCCGGCCGTCCCGGCCACCCGGCCACCCGGCCGGACGGGCTCGTACGCACGCTTACGAGGGCAAGGGGATGGACGTGTCAGGGGCAAGGCAGGAAGTCGTGGGGGCCCGCAGGGTCGTGGTCAAGGTCGGCTCCTCCTCCCTGACCACCGCGGCGGGCGGCCTCGACGCCGACCGCGTCGACGCGCTCGTCGACGTCCTGGCCAAGGCGCGCAGCGGCGGGGAGAAGGAGATCGTCCTGGTCTCCTCCGGCGCCATCGCCGCCGGACTCGCCCCGCTCGGCCTGCGCCGCCGCCCCAAGGACCTCGCCCGCCAGCAGGCCGCCGCCAGCGTCGGCCAGGGCCTGCTCGTCGCCCGGTACACGGCCTCCTTCGCCCGCTACGGCGTACGCGTCGGCCAGGTCCTGCTCACCACCGACGACACCAGCCGCCGCGCCCACTACCGCAACGCGTACCGCACCCTGGACCAGCTGCTGGCCATGGGCGCCCTGCCGGTCGTCAACGAGAACGACACCGTCGCCACCGACGAGATCCGCTTCGGCGACAACGACCGGCTGGCCGCCCTCGTCGCCCACCTGGTCCGCGCCGACCTCCTCGTCCTCCTCTCCGACGTGGACGGCCTCTACGACGGTGACCCGTCCCTGCCCGGCACCTCCCGTATCGACGAGGTGCGGGGACCGCAGGACATCGCGCACGTCTCGATCGGCAGCGCCGGCAAGGCCGGCGTCGGCACCGGCGGTATGGCCACCAAGGTCGAGGCCACCCGGATCGCCGCCGCGGCCGGCGTCCCGGTCGTGCTGACCTCCGCCAGCCAGGCCGCCGACGCCCTCGCCGGCCGCCCTACCGGCACGTTCTTCCACGCCACCGGCCGCCGCTCGGCGGACCGGCTGCTCTGGCTCCAGCACGCCTCCACCCCGCAGGGCCACCTCGTCCTGGACGACGGGGCGGTCCGCGCGGTGACCGAGCGCGGCAGCTCCCTGCTGCCGGCCGGCATCGCGGCGGTCGAGGGCGACTTCACCGCCGGCGACCCCGTGGAACTGCGGACCACCGACGGCCGCGCCGTCGCCCGCGGGCTGGTCAACTTCGACGCCAAGGAGCTGCCGCGGCTGCTGGGCCGCTCCACACGCGAACTCGCGCGCGAACTCGGACCGGAGTACGAACGCGAGGTCGTCCACCGGGACGATCTCGTCCTGCTCCAGGGCTGAGGTTCCGCAAAACCGCCGCGAAACGGGCCAAGGACTGGTCAACTGTGGGAGGCGGGCAGGTACGCAGGGCGAAGGAGGCGGCTGGTGAGGCGAGTGCTGACCAGCGTCCCCGGCGGGGGCGCGGACGAGAACGACTCCCGGCTGTGGCACGTCACCCTGAGCGTCTCCGGCAAGCCGGTGCCGCTGGGGGAGGTGCGGCGCGCCCTGGAACAGCTGGCCCACGACCACCCCTTCCTGCTGACGAGCCGGTACGCGGACGACCACGCCGAGATCCGCTACTGGGAGGAGGCCCGCGACCTCCACGACGCGGCAGCGGTCGCCCTGCGCCTGTGGGGCGAACACCGCTCCACGGCGAAACTCCCGCCCTGGGAGATCGTCGGCCTGGAGGTCATCGACCGGGCCACCTACCACCAACGCGTAGCCGAGGGCTACGGCCCACCCCCGGCCCACCCGGTGGGCGTCCACCCGTACTGAATCCGGGGCCAGCGCCCCACACCCCAGCCCCGCCCCCATCCAGCCCCGCCGGCGTTTGAGGCGTGGGGGTACCCCCGGACGGAGTCTGGGGGAGGGTCTGGGGCGGAGCCCCAGGATCTTTCCAGCCCGTCCGGCGTTTGAGGACCAGGGGCACGGGGGCGGAGCCCCCGGTTCGGGAAGGGGCGGGGTGGGGAAAGGCCCCGCGCAGCGGCACCCCCCAAGGCCCCCGTCTCGGCTGCTGAAACCCAGGCCGGCCCCCCACGCCCCGGTACTACCCTGGGCGGCATGACCTCGCACAACGAAGCCTCCCCGGTCCAGGCCACCGCCCAAGCCGCCCGCACCGCCGCCGCAGCGATCGCCCCCCTGCCGCGGTCCGCAAAGGACACCGCGCTGCTCGCCATCGCCGACGCCCTGGAGGCCCGCACCGCCGAGATCGTCGAGGCCAACGCGCAGGACATCGCGAAGGCCAGGAGCGCCGGCACCAGCGAGACCGTCATCGACCGCCTCACCCTCACCCCCGAACGGGTGGCGGCCATCGCCTCCGACGTCCGCGACGTCGCCGCCCTCCCCGACCCGGTCGGCGAGGTCGTCCGCGGCTCCACCCTCCCCAACGGCATCGACCTCCGCCAGATCCGCGTCCCCCTGGGCGTCGTCGGCATCATCTACGAGGCCCGCCCCAACGTCACCGTCGACGCCGCCGCGCTGTGCCTGAAGTCCGGCAACGCGGTCCTCCTCCGCGGCAGCTCCTCCGCGTACGCCTCCAACACGGCTCTGGTCGCCATCCTGCGCGACGCCGTCGCGAGCACCGGCCTGCCCGCGGATGCGATCCAGCTCGTCCCCGGCGAGAGCCGCGACTCCGTGCGCGAGCTGATGCGGGCCCGCGGCCTGGTCGACGTCCTCATCCCGCGCGGCGGCGCCTCCCTGATCAAGACCGTGGTCGAGGAGTCCACCGTCCCCGTCATCGAGACCGGGACCGGCAACTGCCACGTCTACGTCGACGCCCAGGCCGACCTGGACATGGCGGTCGAGATCCTGATCAACTCCAAGGCCCAGCGGCCCTCCGTCTGCAACGCCGCCGAGACCCTCCTGGTCCACCGCGACATCGCCGACGCCTTCCTGCCGCGTGCCCTCGACGCGCTCGCCGACGCCGGCGTGACCGTCCACGGCGACGAGCGTGTGCTGGGCGCCGCCACCGACACCAAAGCCACCGTGCTGCCCGCCACCGACGAGGACTGGGCCGCCGAGTACCTCTCCTACGACATCGCCGCCGGCGTCGTGGACTCCCTCGACGACGCGGTCGCGCACATCCGCCGCTGGACCTCCGGCCACACCGAGGCGATCGTGACCACCTCGCAGGCCGCCGCCCGCCGGTTCACCCAGCTGGTCGACTCGACCACCGTCGCGGTGAACGCCTCCACCCGGTTCACCGACGGTGGCCAGTTCGGGTTCGGCGCGGAGATCGGCATCTCCACCCAGAAGCTGCACGCCAGGGGCCCGATGGGGCTGCCGGAACTGACCTCGACCAAGTACATCGTCACCGGCGACGGTCACATCCGGTAACCACCGGGCATCCCCGTGTGGCCGGATTTCGCGCACGGCCTGCCCAAAGCCGCCCCCCAGGTCTAGTCTGGTCCCGTGCCGGACGACGTGGGGGGCAAGCCGTTCCCGGACGACGGGGAGCCCGACGACGACCGCGGGGGCGCGGACCAGGACTTCGCCTCCGTGGTGTTCGACGAGGACTTCGTCCGGAGCGCCGAGATCCATGAACCGAGCGCCGCGGAGCGCCAGCGGGCCGCCGAGGCCGCCCGCGCGGTCGCCCACGGCCACGACGGGTACGAGGGCTTCGAGCCCCACGACATACGCGGTTACGCCTACGGGCCCGACGGCTCCCCGTACGGCTACGGCCCGGACGGTTACCCGTACGGCGGCTACGGCGAGGGCTACGGATACGGCCCGTACGGGGCCTACGGCGGCGCCCTGCGCCCCTACCGCGGCCGCTCCCGCTGGCTGCGGCCCGTCGCCTGGGTCCTGGCCGTGGTGATGGGCATCGGCATGGTCGCCCTCGCCTTCACCGCCGTCTACCGGGGCGCCTCCAACGACCCCGAACCGCCCGCGCCGGCGCCTTCCAGCACCCCGCTGACCGAAGTCACCGGCACTGGCGCGTTTATGTATCCCGCCTCCCGCCAACCCTGAAAGTACGACCCCTCTCGCGCGCGACGGCGGGGAGACGCCATGGCCGTACCAGGAGATCCACCTGACGGCACCCCCGAGGACGAATACCGGTCGGTGGTGTTCGACGAGGACTTCGTCCGGGCTGCCCGGCTCCAGGAGTTCTCGGCACAGGAGCGCATGGGCGAGCACGCCCGCGCCGTGCGCAGCCGCTCCCTGTGGTCCGGCGGCCGCGGCCCCGGTGACGGCACCCCCAGCCGCCGCTCCCGGCAGGGCCTGCTGCTGGTGCTGCTGATCGCGACGGCCTTCGCCGCGGCCGTCTACATGGGTATGCGCACCCCGTACGTGACCCCGGCCGACACCCGCGCCGAGCCGCTGACCAGCACGGTCGTCCCCCTCACCCCGTCGCGCACGGTCCCCGGCGGGCGGCCCGCCGAGCTGTACGCCCAGAGCCCGGCCGCCGACTACCGGATCGGCGCGGCCGGCATCACCATGCCCGCCGTGCACCGCACCCAGCACTTCACCGACGCACAGGTCGTCACCGCCCTGACCATCGCCAAGGACTACCTCGTGCAGTCCTCGCTGGAACCGGACGTGCTGGCCGGCACCGCGACCCGGCCCGTACGGCTGCTGCTCGACCTCGACCAGGTGGGGCAGTTCGACCGCAGCCTGAACTCCCCGTCGGGCGACGGGCGGCACGCGGTGACCGGCTGGCTGGTCCGCTTCGACCCGGCCACCGCGGTGGTGGCCGATTCCCGCGTCCGGGTGAGCGGCACCCTGGACGTCGACGAGGTGGCCCCGGACGTGCTGGAGGTCACCACGGACCACACCTTCGTGTACGCCGTCCGGCCCGCCGGCGCCGCCCCGCAGAGCTCGCCGGACAGCGCCTCGCTCTTCACCGTCCGGCGCGAGCTGCGGCTCCGCTTCGACCGGGACGACCTGGTCGCCCGCCGGGCGGAGCTGGTGTCGGCGTACGTGGTGGCCGGACCGCAGGACTGCGCGGCCGAGACGGCCGACGCCTTCCGGCCGCTGCCGGCCGGGTCCACGGCCACCACGGTGGGCCCGCCGGCCACCGACCCCTACACCAGCGGGCAGGTGCGCCGCACGGCCGGGCTGTGCGGCGTACTGGCCGCGCCGACGGACCCGCCGTCGGCGCCGTCCGCCCAGCCGGACCGGTAGGC
Source organism: Streptomyces bambusae (assembly GCF_019400985.1). Taxonomy (GTDB): domain Bacteria; phylum Actinomycetota; class Actinomycetes; order Streptomycetales; family Streptomycetaceae; genus Streptomyces; species Streptomyces bambusae_A. Next base: position 13,465 of record NZ_WTFF01000020.1, on the reverse strand, counting down.
CACCACCCGGCCGCCTCTAGCCAGCTAGTCCGTGGCGCCGTCCTTGCCGGCGGCGGTGCCGCCGCTGCCGGATCCGGATCCGGAGCCGGCGAACTTGTCGCGCAGCTTGCCGCCGATGTCGCCCGCCAGGTCGCTGGCGCCGCCCGCTATGTCGCCGACCAGCTTGAACAGCGGGTCCTTGCTGGTGCGCACCGCGTCGGCGTAGTGCGCGGCCGACTGCCGGAAGGAGTCCGTGACCGAGGTGTCCTTGTCGTCCTCGCGGCTCGGGTAGTGGCCGTCCATGATCCGCTGGAAGTCGCGGCTCTGCGACCACTTCCGCAGCTCCGCGGCCCGCACGGTGGTGAAGGGGTGCGAGCGGGGCAGCACGTTGAGGATCTTGAGCACGGAGTCGCGCAGGTCGCCGCTGGCCTCGTACTCCTCGGCCTGGGCGAGGAAGGCGTCCACGTTCATCTCGTGCAGGTGGTTGCCGCCCGCGATCTTCATCAGGCCGCGCATCGAGGCCTGCACGTCCTGCCCGACCAGCAGGCCCGCCCGGTCCGCCGACAGCTCCGACTTGCGGAACCATTCGCGCAGCGCCGTCACGAGCGCCATGATCGCCACATTGCCCAGCGGGATCCACGCGACCTTCAGCGCCAGGGTCGTCAGGAACAGCAGGATCGTGCGGTAGACCGCGTGGCCCGACAGCGCGTGGCCCACCTCGTGGCCGATGACCGCCCGCATCTCCTCCTCGTCGAGCAGCTCGACCAGGCCCGTGGACACCACGATGATCGGCTCGTCCAGCCCGATGCACATGGCGTTCGGCATGGGGTCCTGCTGCACGTACATCTGAGGGACCTTCTCCAGGTCCAGGATCCAGCAGGCGTCGCGCAGCATCGCGTGCAGGTGCGGGAACTGGGTCTCGCCCACCCGCACCGATTCCGACAGGAACGCCAGCCGCAGGCTGCGCTCCGGGAGCAGGGCGCTGAGCGCCTTGAACACCGTGTCGAACCCGTTGAGCTTGCGCAACGCCACCAGGGCCGAGCGGTCCGCCGGATGCTCGTACGCCCGCGAGGAGATGCCCGGGAACCTCCTGCGGTCCCGGGCCGGAACGGTCCCCGTGGTGCTCTCTGTCATCCTGCTCCCCCTTGATCGGCCTGCCGTGCCTTCTCGTCTATCCTCTCCAACGCCTGAGTCGGCGTGAGCGTGCCCCAGGCACCCACTTACGATGTGAGCGAAGTCTCCGCTCGCTTCCCGACCCGAATAGGTACCTGTCTGATGAGCCTCTCCAGCACCGCCCAGAGCCTGGTTCTCCTCGCCTCGGAGGGGGCCGAGCAGCACGGCGGCAACCACGACAGCCTGAACCCCTACCTCACCGGTGGCGGCGCGTTCGTCATCCTCATGCTGATGCTGTGGGTGACCACCCGCCTCAACCGCGACCGCTGAGTCCCCGCGGCGGGCCGGTAGGGTCTGCGCTCATGGGAGAGCAGGAAATGCCTACCGGCCCGGTCAAGCGCCGGCTCGGCGTGATGGGCGGGACGTTCGACCCGGTCCACCACGGACACCTCGTGGCCGCCAGTGAGGTGGCCGCGCTGTTCCACCTGGACGAGGTGGTGTTCGTACCGACCGGCCAGCCGTGGCAGAAGTCGCAGCGGGCGGTCTCGCCCGCCGAGGACCGCTATCTGATGACGGTCATCGCCACGGCCTCGAACCCGCAGTTCTCCGTCAGCCGCATCGACATCGACCGGGGCGGCCCGACGTACACGATCGACACGCTGCGGGACCTGGCGACGCTCAACGACGACGCCGACCTGTTCTTCATCACCGGCGCCGACGCCCTCGCGCAGATCCTGACGTGGCGCAACGCCGAGGAGCTCTTCTCCCTCGCGCACTTCATCGGCGTCACCCGCCCCGGCCACCACCTCACCGACGACGGCCTGCCCGAGGGCGGGGTCTCCCTGGTCGAGGTGCCGGCGCTGGCCATCTCGTCCACGGACTGCCGGGCGAGGGTGGCCCAGGGCGATCCTGTGTGGTATCTCGTGCCGGACGGTGTGGTGCGCTACATCGACAAGCGGAAGCTGTACCGGGGAGCCTGAGGGTCCGGATCCGGCAGAGAGGGGCACCGCGGTGAACGAGGAGCAGCAGCTCGTCGGGTACGACGCCTACGGGCGGCCGGTGTACGCCGCCGTGCCCCCTCGCCAGGGCCACCCCCCGCAGCAGTACCCCCTCCAGGAGCAGCCGTACGGGCAGCCGTACGGGCAGCCGTACGGGCAGCAGTACGGGCCGTACGAGCAGCAGTACGGCCAGCAGTACGGCCGGCCGTACGGACAGCAGCCCTACCCGGACGCGCAGGCCCCGGTCCAGCCGCCCCAGCCCCAGCCCCAGCAGTGGATCCCCCAGCAGGCCCCGGCTTCCTGGGCGGCCGCCCCCGGACCCGGCGCCGCCCAGGTGCCCGAACCGCGCAGGGGCGAGCCCGGCCGCGAGCCCAACCGGGCGCCCACCCCGGACTACCGCACCGAGCAGTTCGCCTTCCTCGACCAGCCGGACGAGGACTCCGACGACGTCATCGACTGGCTGAAGTTCACCGAGAGCCGCACCGAGCGCCGCGAGGAGGCCCGCCGCCGCGGCCGCAACCGCGTCGTGGCCCTGATCGTCGTCCTCGCCCTGTTCGTCGTCGGCGGCATCGGCTACCTCTGGTACGCGGGCAGGCTGCCGGGCCTCGGCGGACCGCCGGAGCCCGCTGCCGCCGGCGCTCCCGTCGGGCCGCAGCAGCGCGACATCATCGTCGTCCACCTGCACCACACCAAGAAGGGCGGCACCTCCACCGCCCTGCTGGTCGACAACGCCACCACCCGGCAGGGCGCCACCGTCCTGCTCCCGAACGCCCTCGCCGTCCCGCGCGACGACGGCACCTCGGTCGGGCTGGGCAAGTCCGTCGAGGAGGACGGCCTCGGCGGCACCCGCGAGGCCCTCGACTCGATCCTCGGCACCCGCATCGGCGGCACCTGGCGGCTGGACACCCCGTACCTGGAGAACCTCGTCGAGCTCGTCGGCGGCATCGAGGTGGACACCGACACGGCCGTGCCGGCCGACGAGCAGGCGAGGACGCCGGCCGTCGCCCAGGGCCCGAAGCAGACCCTGAACGGCGCGATGGCCGTCGCGTACGCCACCCACCGCGCCGCCCCGAACGAGCCCGAGGCCGAGCAGCTCGGCCGCTTCGGCAAGGTGCTGCACGCGGTCCTGCGCAAGGTCTCCAGCGACCCGCGGGCGGCCACCGTCACCGTGGAGACCCTGGCCCAGATCCTGGACCCCTCGCTGAACGAGCAGGCGCTCGGCACCTCGCTCGCCAAGCTCGCCGAGCACGCCAAGGTCGGCGACCACCGCACCGAGACGGTCACCGTGAAGGCCGACGGCACGCTCACCGACGAGGCGAGCCGCAAGGTCGTCAGGGAACTCCTCGGCGGCACCCCGAGCGCGGCGCAGAGCGGCGCCGCGCCCCGCGTGGGCCTGCGCGACGCCACCGGCGACGACAGGACGCAGAACGCGGCGCGGGCGGCCCTGATGAACGGCGGCTACGCGCTGGTGGACGGCGGCCGGGCCGGCCAGACCCGGACCACGTCGCAGATCACGTACCGGGACGACGCGCAGCGGGAGAAGGCGGTCGAGGTCGCCAAGACGCTGGGCCTGCCGGAGACGGCCGTCACAAAGGGTGACAGCACGGTCAACGCGGACGTGGTGGTCACCCTCGGCAAGGACTTCAAGGCGCCCTGACCAGGGGCGCGGGTAATGACGTGGGCGGTGTCCGTGGCACATGAGACCCTTGTACGGATCTGCCCGCCGACCCGAAAGCATGGCCAGTGACCGCCACGGACCGCTCCATCGAGCTCATCAACGTCGCCGCCCAGGCGGCCGCCGACAAGCTCGCGCACGACATCATCGCCTACGACGTCAGCGACGTGCTGTCGATCACGGACGCCTTCCTGCTCGCCTCCGCGCCCAGCGACCGCCAGGTCAAGTCGATCGTCGACGAGATCGAGGAGAAGCTCCTCAAGGAGCTCGGCGCCAAGCCGGTCCGCCGCGAGGGCGACCGCGACGCCCGCTGGATCCTGCTGGACTACGTCGACATCGTCGTGCACGTGCAGCACAGCGAGGAGCGGGTCTTCTACGCGCTGGAGCGCCTGTGGAAGGACTGCCCCGAGATCGAGCTGCCCGAGGACGCCAAGCAGACCAAGGGCAAGGCGGAGGAGCACGCCAAGCTGCGCGCCGCGCAGGCCGAGGACGACGTGGACGGTGATCTGTTCTGAGCACGACGAGCACCCGGCCCGGCCGCAAGATCGTTCTGTGGCGGCACGGCCAGACCTCCTGGAACCTCGAACGCCGCTTCCAGGGCTCCACGGACATCGAGCTGACCGAGACCGGGGTGGCGCAGGCGCGCCGCTCCGCCCGCCTGCTGGCCTCCATGCGGCCCGAGGCCATCGTGGCCTCCGACCTCAAGCGGGCCGCCGCGACCGCCGCCGAGCTGGCCGCGATCACGGGGGTGTCCGTCGAGCACGACGAGGCGCTGCGCGAGACGTACGCGGGCGAGTGGCAGGGCCTCACGCACGACGAGATCCTGGAGAAGTACGGCGAGCAGTACGCCGCGTGGAAGCGCGGCGAGCCGGTGCGCCGCGGCGGCGGCGAGCTGGAGACCGAGGTCGCCGAACGGGCGGCCCCCGTGGTGCTGCGCCACGCGGAGCGGCTCACCGGGAACGGCACGCTGGTCGTGGTCAGCCACGGCGGCACGATCCGCACCACCATCGGCCGGCTGCTCGGCCTGGAGGCGCGCTCCTGGGAGAGCCTGGGCGGGCTGTCCAACTGCTGCTGGTCGGTCCTGGGTGAGGGCGCCCGCGGCTGGCGGCTGCTGGAGCACAACGCCGGCACCCTGCCGGAGCCGGTGCTCGGCGACGACGACTGAGGGCCTCGCCGACGGCCGCCGCCGGTGCCCGCCGACCGGATTTCACTTTCCGGCTGGTCACAGGCTAGAGTTCTTCTTGTCCGCAGCGAGGACCGCAGGAAAGAGCGGGAAACGCGGTGGAGAGCGGGGCTATAGCTCAGTTGGTAGAGCGCCTGCATGGCATGCAGGAGGTCAGGAGTTCAATTCTCCTTAGCTCCACAGAAGAAGGATCCCGTCCCCAACAGGGGGCGGGATCCTTGGTCTTTGTACCTGCTGACCCCCACCGCACCGACATGGCAGAATCGGACGGCCGGAGGGGGAGACGACGGCCCGACGCGGGAGGGAGTCGCTGACGGATGGGTGCACACCGACGGCGGTGCGACTGGTGCGACAACGGCACGCCGATCGTGCGGGACATGGACCCGGTGAACCCCGATTACCAGTACTGGTGCGAGGAATGCGCGCGGGCGCTGATCATAAAAGGCGACCCGATCGAGACGTACCGCGAGCTGGAGGGGGAGCCGATCTACGGCCGGCTGCTCGACGAGCACTGCACGCTCAAGCGCTTCTACAGCTTCGCCCGGGCCTGAGACCGTACGCGTCATGGCCTGTCCGTACGCATCATGGCCCGAGATCCGGACGCGCCATGGCCTGGAATCCGTACACGTCACGGCAAATCGGACATGGGTGAAACCGATTTTTGGTCCTGGGCCATGACCGTGTAATGTTCTGGGTGTCGCCAGGGAAGAGCGGAGCGGGAAACCGGCCGGGAAGCCAGGCGGCGAGCAGGACAAGGGGCTATAGCTCAGTTGGTAGAGCGCTTGCATGGCATGCAAGAGGTCAGGAGTTCAATTCTCCTTAGCTCCACAGTGCAGAAGCGGGCCACCCGGATCGGGTGGCCCGCTTCTCGTTGTACGGAACGATCGAGCGGCCCCCGTGACCGCTGCGGTACCCTGGGCGCCATGCGTGCCGTACGCCTTCTGCTTACCGAGCCGCGCTGAACAGTGCCGACCGGCACGGATCCCGGTCGGACCCGGCGCGGCGTCCCCTCCTGTGCGAGGGGTTTTTTCGTTTGGGGCCGAAGACGGCAGAGACGATCGATGGAGCTTGTAGGAATCATGAGCGAGACGAACACCCCGGCCACCGAGGCGGCCGAGGCGCACCGTTACACGGCTGCGATGGCCGCCGACATCGAGGCACGCTGGCAGGACGTATGGGACGCGGAGGGGACGTACGAGGCCCCGAACCCGACCGGTGACCTGGCGGGTGACCCCGCGGTCGTCGCGCGGCCCAAGAAGTTCATCATGGACATGTTCCCGTACCCGTCCGGTGCGGGCCTGCACGTCGGCCACCCGCTGGGGTACATCGCCACCGACGTCTACGCCCGCCACCAGCGGATGACCGGCCACAACGTCCTGCACACGCTGGGCTTCGACGCCTTCGGCCTGCCGGCGGAGCAGTACGCCGTGCAGACCGGCACCCACCCGCGGGTGTCCACCGAGGCGAACATCGAGAACATGAAGGCGCAGCTGCGCCGGCTGGGCCTGGGCCACGACAAGCGCCGCTCGTTCGCGACGATCGACCCGGACTACTACAAGTGGACCCAGTGGATCTTCCTGCAGATCTACAACTCCTGGTACGACACCGAGGCCGCGAAGGCCCGCCCGATCGCCGAGCTGGTCACCGCCTTCGAGACCGGCTCCCGCGAGGTCCCCGGAGGCCGCGCCTGGGCCGACCTGACCGCCGCCGAGCGGGCCGACGTACTGAACGGCTACCGGCTGGCGTACGCCTCCGACGCGCCCGTCAACTGGTGCCCCGGCCTGGGCACCGTGCTGGCCAACGAGGAGGTCACCGCCGACGGCCGGTCCGAGCGCGGCAACTTCCCCGTCTTCAAGGCCAAGCTGAGCCAGTGGAACATGCGGATCACCGCCTACGCGGACCGCCTGCTGGACGACCTGGACGCGCTGGACTGGCCCGAGGCCATCAAGCTGCAGCAGCGCAACTGGATCGGCCGCTCCGAGGGCGCCCGCGTCGACTTCGCGCTGGGCGACGAGGCCGTCACCGTCTTCACCACCCGCCCCGACACGCTGTTCGGTGCCACCTACATGGTGCTGGCGCCCGAGCACCCGTTGGTGGAGAAGTTCATCCCGGCCGCCTGGCCCGAGGGCACCCACCAGGTGTGGACCGGCGGGCACGCCACCCCGGCCGAGGCCGTCGCGGAGTACCGCAAGCAGGCCGCCGCCAAGTCCGACGTCGAGCGGCAGGCCGAGGCCAAGGACAAGACCGGTGTCTTCACCGGCGAGTACGCCGTCAACCCGGTCAGCGGCGAGAAAGTCCCGGTCTTCATCGCCGACTACGTGCTGATGGGCTACGGCACCGGCGCGATCATGGCCGTGCCGGCGCACGACAGCCGCGACTTCGAGTTCGCGCGCGCCTTCGAGCTGCCGATGCGCTGCGTGGTCGCCCCGACCGACGGCCGCGGCACCGACCCGGCGGAGTGGGACGACGCGTTCGTCTCGTACGACGCCGCCCTGGTCAACTCCACGGGCGCCGGGATCTCCCTGGACGGCCTGGGCGTGGCGGAGGCCAAGGCCGCCATCACCGAGTGGCTGGCCGAGCGCGGCATCGGCGCGGGCACGGTCAACTTCCGGCTGCGCGACTGGCTGTTCAGCCGGCAGCGCTACTGGGGCGAGCCCTTCCCGATCGTCTACGACGAGGACGGCGTCGCGCACTCCCTGCCCGAGTCGATGCTGCCGCTGGAGCTGCCGGAGGTCGAGGACTACTCGCCGCGCACCTTCGAGCCGGACGACGCGGACTCCCAGCCGGAGACCCCGCTGTCCCGCAAGGCCGACTGGGTCAACGTCGAGCTGGACCTGGGCGACGGACGCGGAGTCCGCCCGTACCGGCGCGAGACCAACACCATGCCGAACTGGGCCGGCTCCTGCTGGTACGAGCTGCGCTACCTGGACCCGCACAACGAGTCCGCGCTGGTCGACCCGGCCGTCGAGCAGTACTGGATGGGCCCGCGCGAGAGCGCCCCGCACGGCGGTGTCGACCTGTACGTGGGCGGCGCCGAGCACGCGGTGCTGCACCTGCTGTACGCCCGCTTCTGGTCCAAGGTGCTGTTCGACCTGGGCCACGTCTCCTCGGCGGAGCCGTTCCACAGGCTGTTCAACCAGGGCATGATCCAGGCCTACGTCTACCGCGACGAGCGCGGCTTCCCGGTCACGGCCACGGAGGTCGAGGAGCGCGACGGCAAGTTCTTCTTCCAGGGCGAGCCGGTCAAGCGCGAGCTGGGCAAGATGGGCAAGTCCCTGAAGAACGCCGTCACGCCGGAGACCATCTGCGAGGAGTACGGCGCCGACACGCTGCGCCTGTACGAGATGGCGATGGGCCCGCTGGACGTCTCCCGCCCGTGGGACACCCGCGCCGTGGTCGGCCAGTACCGGCTGCTGCAGCGCCTGTGGCGCAACATCGTCGACGAGGAGACGGGCGCCGTCACCGTCGTGGACGCGGAGCCGGGCGAGGACACCCTGCGCGCGCTGCACAAGGCGATCGACGGGGCCGGCTCGGACATGGCGGGCCTGCGCTTCAACACCGCCATCGCCAAGATCACCGAGCTGAACAACACCCTGACGAAGGCGGGCCGCCCGCTGGAGCGCTCGGTGGCCGAGCGGCTGGTCCTGCTGGTCGCCCCGCTGGCCCCGCACATCGCGGAGGAGCTGTGGCACCGCCTGGGCCACACCGGCTCGGTCGTCCACCAGGACTTCCCGGTGGCGGACCCGGCGTACGTCGTGGACGAGACGGTGACCTGCGTCGTGCAGATCAAGGGCAAGGTCAAGGCGCGCCTGGAGGTGCCGCCGACGATCTCCGAGGCGGACCTGGAGCAGCTGGCGCTGTCGGACGAGGCCGTGGTGGCGGCGATCGGCGGGGCCGAGATCCGCAAGGTGATCGTGCGCGCGCCGAAGCTGGTGAACGTGGTCGTCTGAGGCCGCTGGCGGGCTGACGGCTGACAGCTGACGGCTGACGGCCGGCGGCTGGCGGCTGGCGGGCTGTCGCCGGGCTGCCGTCGGGCACGCGGCCGACCCGGCCGGGGGCGGCTAGGGGTTGTCCCGTACGGGCAGGTTGGGGGTCCATCTGGAACCCCTGACCTGCCCGTTGCGTTTACGGTGGAGGGGAAGCCTGAGGCCCGGGAGTGCCCAGGCGACGGAGCAGGGGAGAGGGACCGCCATGGAGGCCGCGTTGATCATCTTCGCGCTGATGCTGCTGGCCCTGGTCGGCCTAGGGGTGTACGCCACGGTCAAGGTGGTGGGGGCGGCGAAGCGGGGCGTGGAGCGCACGGTGACCCAGGCGCGGCGCACGGTCGAGGACGCCTCGCTCCGGGCGAAGAGCTTCGGCCAGATCGGCACGGCGGGCACGCTGGCGCAGCTGCGGCTGGACCTGCGGACGTCCATGCGGGCCACCCAGGAGGCACTTCACCAGGGAGTGCGCACGGACGCGTCGCTGCAGGAGTCCCTCAGCCTCTTCGAGCGCCTGAGCGCGCACGGCCGCGAGCTGGACGACGAGCTGAAGCGGCTGGAGCAGGAGCCGGACAAGGGCAACCTCGCGCAGCGCCTGCCGGAGCTGCGGGAGCGCACGCAGCGGATCACACAGTCCGCGGACTCCCTGCGCTGGGCGGTACACGACCGGGCCCGCCGCTTCTCGGACGACGAGCTCTCGCTGCTGTCGTCCGAGATCGAGGTCGAGTCCACGGCCCTGCGCGACTGGTCGGTCCAGCAGCCCCCGTCGGCCGCACCCTCCGCCCCGGCCCCGGGACCTGCGGCGTCCGCGCCTTCGCCGTCGCCGGCCCCGAACGCGCCGTCGCAGACGACGACCCCGACCACGCCGTCGCCGACGACGGCCCCCACTCCGCCGCCGCCCACCGCCCCGGACCCGCGCCGCCCGGCCCTGGACGCCTCCCGCCCCGCATCCCCGTACCCGTGGACGAAGACCACCCGCCCGGAGACGACCACCTGAGACGGGGCTGGGGCGGAGCGGGGTTCGGGGTTCGGGAGTTCGGGGGTTCGGGGGTGCGGAGCGGCCCCGCGGGCCCTGCTCGGCCGGAGGGAGCTGCCCGGCGGAGCATCGAGGAGACGGTCTCCTTGGCACGCGGCGGGTTGGTGCCGCCCGGCCGCGGCACCCACGGCGTCGGCCGGCGGCACCGCCCGGCCGTGAGCCGGGCGGGGCACGGTGCCCCGCTTCGCGGGGAAGGGGCGAAGCCCCGGAGGGGCGCCGGTGCGGAGCTCCCCGGGGGTGCGGGCGCAGCCCGCTGGCGTATCCCGCCGGAGCCCGCGGGGCGGCGCTCCGGGGGCGCGGAGCCCCGGTAGGGTCCGGGCGGAGCCCGTCTTCGGGAGGGGGCGGGGTGGGGGGAACGGCCCGCGCAGCGGACAGCCTGAGCTGCCGCAAGCCCCTCACTGGCGGTACCCTCCGCCTCATGTCCCGCCATGTCGCGATCGTCACCGATTCCACGGCCTATCTGCCCCAACAGGCAATGGCGCGGCACGGGATCACCTCCGTCCCGCTGACCGTGGTGCTCGGCGACGAGGCCCTCGAAGAGGGCACCGAGATCTCCGCCCGCAGCCTCGCCGCCGCCCTCCAGAAGCGCCGTCCCGTCACCACGTCCCGCCCCAGCCCCGAGGACTTCGTCCGGGCCTACCGGGCGGCCGCGGACGCCGGCGCGACCGGCATCGTCAGCCTGCACCTCTCCGCCGAGTTCTCCGGGACCTACGACGCCGCCGTCCTCGCGGCCCGCACCGCGCCCGTCCCCGTCCACGTCGTCGACACCGGCATGGTCGCCATGGCCCTCGGCTTCTGCGCCCTGGCCGCCGCCGAGACCGCCGAGGCCGGCGGCTCGCCCGACGAGGCCGTGGCGGCCGCCGAGAAGCGCGCCGCCGGCATGTCCGCGTTCTTCTACGTCGACACCCTCGACTACCTGCGCCGCGGCGGCCGGATCGGCGCCGCACAGGCCCTCCTGGGCTCCGCGCTCGCGGTCAAGCCGCTGCTGACCCTCGACGGCGGCCGTATCGAGATGCTGGAGAAGGTACGGACGGCCTCCAAGGCCATCGCCCGGCTCGAGGAACTGGCGGTGGAGCGGGCCGGCACGGGCAGCGTGGACGTGGCCGTGCACCACCTCGCCGCACCCGACCGTGCGGAGAAGCTCGCCGAACGGTTCCGCGAACGCATCCCCGGCTTGGTGGAGCTGCACGTCAGCGAGGTCGGCGCGGTCATCGGCGCGCACACCGGCCCGGGCCTGCTGGCAGCGGTCGTCTCTCCACGCTGATCCACGCTGATTTGCGCTGACTGCCGCCGTTCACCGGAACGGGTGACCGGATTATCCACAACCGCCCGCCCATCCACCGGAATTCAGGCTTCCGAACGCGGGTCGGTGCTCGCCCCTACCGTCGTCGGCATGACGAATCGACAGCTGCGTACGCGCACCACCGCCAGGCCTGCCGGCGCCACCAGCGGCCCCGGCCGGGCCCTCTCCTCCGAAGGGCGGCTGCGGCACCGCCGCACCCGCTCCCGCATCCGTACGGACCTCGCGGCAGCGACCGTACGCCGCCGCGCCGAGACCTTGCTACCCGGCCACGCCCCACCCCCACCGACCCAGGCCGTGCCGTCCCCGGCCGCACCACGCCCAGTCGCACCGTCCCTGGCCGCACCGTCCCCGGTCGCGCCACCCCTGGCCGGGCCGTCCCCGGCCGTTCCGTCCCGGGTCCGGCCAGCCTCTGTCCGGCCGACCGGCGTCCTGCCACGCTCGGTTGCGTCAATCCTGGCCGCGTCACGCCCGGTCGCGCCGGCCCGGGTCCGGCCGCCCTCTGTCCGTCCAACCGGGGTCTTGCCGCCCTCGGTCCCGTCATCCGCGGTCCCATCACCCTCGGTCCCGCCGTCCCGGGTCCCGCCATCTGAGGCCCCGTGGTTCGCGGTCCTGCCATCCTCGGTCCCGTCACCCTCGGTTCCGCCGTCCCGGGTCCCGCCGTCCCGGGTCCCACCATCCGAGGCCCCGCCGTCCGCGGTCCCGCCATCCTCTGTCCCCTCACCCGCTGTCCCCTCACCGTCAGCCGTCGGCGCGGCGCGGACCGGGGCCACCGTGAGTGCGTCGCCCTCGCGCAGCGCCCCGACGTCGGCCCTTGGCGAGGCGCCGACCCTTGGCGAGGCGCCGGCCCCTGGCGAGGTGCCGCCTCTGGGCCGGGCGGAGGCCGCCCGTCTCGCCCTGCGCGAGCGGCTGCCGCTGTGGCTCCAGAGCCGGTGCGGACTGGAGCGGCGCCCGCTGGGTGCCATGGCCGTGCTCCTCGTCGTGGGACTCGGTGTCGCCGCCCAGCAGTACTGGTCGGCCCGCCCGCAGCCGGTGACCGCACCGGCCGCCGTCACCCCGGTCGCCGTGGCCGCCAGCGACTCCGGCGACCGCCCACCCGGGCCGGCCCCGTCCGCCACCGCCGGTAGCCCCGTCGTCGTGGACGTCAGCGGCAAGGTCCGGGACCCGGGCGTGCGGCGGCTGCCCGCCGGTTCGCGGGTGGCGGACGCCCTCGCCGCCGCTGGCGGAGCCCGGCCAGGCACGGACACCACCGGGCTCAATCTGGCCCGTGTGCTCGTCGACGGCGAGCAGGTCCTGGTCGGAGCCCCCGCGCCGCCGTCAGGGGCGGCCGCGCCGCCCGGACCCGGCGCGGGCGGCGCCCCCGGGCCGCTCAGCCTCGCCAGCGCCACCGTGGAGCAACTGGACGGGCTGCCCGGCGTGGGCCCGGTCCTCGCCCGGCACATCGTGGACTTCCGCACCGCCCGCGGCGGCTTCCGCTCGGTCGAGGACCTGCGGCAAGTCACCGGCATCGGCGAACGGCGGTTCGCCGAGCTGCGCCCGCTGGTCCGGCTGTGAAGCCCCCCGAGGATCCGCCCCGGCAGGATCCGCCCCGGCAGGATCCGCCCCGGCAGGATCCGCCCTGGCAGGATCCGCCCAGCGAGGGTGCGCTTGTTGAGGGACCGCCCCACGAGGACTCGCGCCACGAGGTTCCGCCCCGCGAGGGCTCGCACCGCGAGGGTCCGCCCCCGAAGGGGCTGTTCAGCGAAGGTGCGCCCCGCGAGGGCACCCTCGTCGAGGGCCCGCCCCGCGAGAACGCGCTCGGCGAGGGGCCGCCCCGTGAGGGTGCAAAAAGCGAGGGTCCGGCCCGCGAGGAGGCCCTGAGCCGGGGGCTGCCCGGAGAGGGTCCGCCCCGCGAGGGGGCCGCCGGGGAAGGTTCACCCGCCGAGCGTCCGCTGGACCTGCGGTTGGTCGGGCCGGCGCTGGTCGCCTGGGCTGCGGCCGCGCTCGCCCTGGGGGTCCCCGGCCACTGGGCGGCCGTCGGCGCGGGGCTGTGTGCTGCCGGGGCCGTAGCCCTGGTCCTGGCGGGGTACCGGCGGGGCGGGGGCCGCGGGGGGCTGTGTCACGGGCCCGGGGGGGGCTGCGATCTTAAGCTACGCCGGCGACGGTCCTCTCGCGTGTGTGGTGTTTGTGGTGCTGGGGTGTAGGGATGGGCCTAGGAGGAT
>NZ_WTFF01000002.1 GCF_019400985.1 Streptomyces bambusae | reverse complement strand
GCCTACGCCTCCCCCGCCGGCCCGGTCCCGGCCGCCGCCCCGGCCGCGGGGGCCGCCGAGGCCCCACCCGGGGCGTTCGACCTCGAAGCGCTGCGGGCGGCGTTGCGGGACACCACCGCGCACGGCGCACCGGGCGCCATGGCCCGGTACACCGGGCCCGGCGGGGTCCGTACCGCCGCGGAGGGCCTGCGCGACACGGCCTCGGGCGCCGCGATGGACCCGAAGGCCCGGTTCCGGGTCGGCAGCGTCACCAAGACGTTCTCCGCGGTCGTGCTGCTCCAGCTGGCGGCCGAGGGGCGGATCCGGCTCGACGCGCCGGTCGACGACTACCTGCCCGGCCTGCTCCCGGACCGCCGGATCACCGTGCGCCACCTGCTGACCCACCGCAGCGGGCTGGCGGACTACACGAACGCGATGTTCGACAGGACGGTGCCGGGCTTCGAGGCCGTGCGCAACCGGGTGTTCAGCTACCGGGAGCTGGTCGACCTCTCGCTGCGCGAGCCGCGGACCACCGAGCCGGGCGCGGCGTACGCGTACTCGAACACCAACTTCGTCGTGGTGGGCATGCTGATCGAGCAGGCCACCGGGCACCCGGTGGGCAAGGAGTACCAGCGGCGCATCATCAGGAAGCTCGGGCTGCGCAACACCTCGTACGTGCATCCCGGCACGGCCATCGAGGGGATGCACGTGCGCGGCTACCTCCACCCGGACGAGGCGGGCGCGCCGCTGGTCGACTCCACCGAGCAGACGGTGTCCTGGGCCCAGTCGGCCGGGGCGGTGATCTCGAACCCGGCCGACCTGAACACCTTCATGTCGGCGCTGCTCGGCGGTCGGCTGCTGCCCGGGCCGATGCTCGACGCCATGCTCGTCATGACCCCGACCGACGCCACGGGCACCCGCTTCTACGGACTGGGCCTGCGCCGCTACGACCTGTCGTGCGGGACCTCGGTGTACGGCCACACCGGCACCGTGCAGGGCTACTACACGTACGCCTTCGCCACCCGCGACGGGCGCCGCTCGCTGGCGGCCACGGCGAACACCTCCAACCACGGCGAGGCCAACACGGCGCTCGGCGGCACGCTGGAGGCCGCCTTCTGCGGGAAGCGGCCGGCGCCGGCCGGGGCACCCGCGGCGCGCGGCTTCTCGGCGTTCCGGGCGGAGGCCGATCTGCCCGAGCGCCGGGGCTGACGGCCGGCCCCGGCGTTCCGGGCGGAGCGGCCTGCCGCCGGGGCCGGGGGCCGGCTCAGGAGTCGGGGGCCGGCTAGGAGGCGGGGCCGAGGATGCGGGTCGCCATGGCCCGCATCTCCACCTTGCGGATCTTGCCGGTCACCGTCATGGGGAACGCGTCGACGACATGGACGTAGCGCGGGATCTTGAAGCGGGCGAGCCGGCCGTCGCAGAACGCGCGGACGGCGTCGGCCGTGAGGGGCTCCGCGCCGTCCCGCATCCGCACCCAGGCCATCAGCTCCTCGCCGTACTTGGGGTCGGGCACGCCGATCACCTGGACGTCGAGGACGTCGGGGTGGGTGTGGAGGAACTCCTCGATCTCGCGGGGGTAGAGGTTCTCGCCGCCGCGGATCACCATGTCCTTGATCCGCCCGGTGATGCTGACGTAGCCCTCCTCGTCCATGACGGCCACGTCGCCGGTGTGCATCCAGCGCGCGGCGTCGACGGCCTCGGCCGTCTTCTCCGGCTCGCCCCAGTAGCCGAGCATGACCGAGTAGCCGCGGGTGCACAGCTCCCCCGGCTCGCCGCGCGGCAGGGTCCGGCCGGTCCCCGGGTCGACCACCTTCACCTCCAGGTGCGGGCCCACCCGGCCGACCGTCGAGACCCGGCGGTCGACGGAGTCGTCGGCGCGGGTCTGGGTGGACACCGGCGAGGTCTCCGTCATGCCGTAGCAGATGGCCACCTCCGCCATGCCCATCCGGTCGATGACCTCCTTCATCACCTCGACCGGGCAGGGCGAGCCCGCCATGATGCCGGTGCGCAGGCTGGAGAGGTCGTACGAGTCGAAGGCGGGGTCGGCGAGTTCGGCGATGAACATGGTGGGGACGCCGTAGAGCGAGGTGCACGCCTCGGCGGCGACGGCGGCGAGGGTGGCGGCGGGGTCGAAGGACGGGGCCGGGACGACCATGGCGGCGCCGTGGCTGGTGCAGGCCAGGTTTCCCATGACCATGCCAAAGCAGTGGTAGAAGGGGACGGGGATGCAGACGCGGTCGTGCTCGGTGTAGTGGCAGAGTTCGCCGACGAAGTAGCCGTTGTTGAGGATGTTGTGGTGCGAGAGGGTCGCGCCCTTGGGGAAGCCGGTGGTCCCCGACGTGTACTGGATGTTGATCGGGTCGTCGGGGCTGAGCGCGGCGGCGGCCTGCTCCAGGGCGCCGCGGTCGGCCTCGCGGCCGGCGGCCAGCAGGGCGTGCCAGGGGGCGCTGTCGAGCAGGACGACGTGTTCGAGGCCGGGGCAGCGGGGCGCGACCTCCTCGATCATGGCCGCGTAGTCGGAGGTCTTGAACCGCTCGGCGGCGGCGAGCAGCCGCATCCCGGACTGGTTCAGCACGTACTCCAGCTCGTGGGAGCGGTAGGCCGGGTTGACGGTCACCAGGATGGCGCCGATCTTGGCGGTGGCGTACTGGACGAGGGTCCATTCGGCGCAGTTGGGCGCCCAGATGCCGACGCGGTCGCCGCGGGCGATGCCGAGGCCGAGCAGGCCGAGGGCCAGGGCGTCGACGTCCGCGGCCAGTTCGGCGTAGGTCCAGCGGCGGCCGGTGGCCGACTCGACCAGGGCCTCGCGCGCGGGGAAGGCCCGGACCGTGCGGTCGAGGTTGTCGCCGATGGTCTCGCCCAGCAGGGGCGCGGTGGAGGGCCCTGATGCGTAACTCGGCGCGGTGGACACGACGTACCTCCTGAGCGGGGGGTGAGCGGCAGCGCCCCCATGATCCTTGGCGCCGGGCCGGTCCACCAGACCCCGGACGGGGGCGCTGCGGTGCGCGGGGGCTGCCCGGGGCGCATGATGAAGGGGCGGCGGGCGGCGACAGGAGGGCGTACATGACGGCCCAGCGGTACGAGCTGGTGTTTCCCCCCGACGGTCCGGAGCAGGACGAGGACGTCGTGACCGTCACCCGTACGGACCTCACGGGCCCCGGCGGCCATCCGGTCTACGAGGACGCGAGCGGCATCGTCCGGGCGGAGATCAGCGACCAGGGCGAGGTCCGCATGCTGGCGTCCGGCCCCGCCCAGGCCCCGACGCGGGCCTTGCGCGCACGCCCCTTGGACGACTGAGGCCGCCGACCGAAGCCGCCGACTGAACGCGTCGGCTGAACGCGCCGGCCGACCGCGCCCGCTCCGCGGGTCGCTTTCAGGCGACGCCGCGGGGGCGGTACTGAATGCTGATGCGGGGGCCGACCGCGCGGGTGGATTTGGGAATCGCGTGTTCCCACGTGCGCTGGCAGGAGCCGCCCATCACCGCCAGGTCGCCGTGGCCCAGCGGCAGGCGCAGGGCCGCCGGGCCGCCGCCGCGGGGGCGCAGGGCCAGGTCGCGGGGGTCGCCGACGGAGAGGATGGCGACCATGGTGTCCTCCCGGGCCGAGCGGCCCGTACGGTCGCCGTGCCAGGCGACGCTGTCCCGGCCGTCGCGGTAGAAGCACAGGCCGGCCGTCACGAAGGGCTCGCCCAGCTCTGCGGCGTAGTGCGCGGAGAGGGCGGCCCGGGCCTCGTCGAGGACGGGGTGCGGGAGGGGTTCGCCGGCCCCGTAGTACGCGAGCAGCCGGGGGACGTCGACCTCGCGCTCGTACATCTGCCGGCGCTCGGCCCGCCACGGCACCCGGGCCACCAGCTCCTCGAACAACGCGTCCGCGCCGCTCAGCCAGCCCGGGAGCACATCGACCCACGCCCCGCTGCCCAGCTCCCGCCGCCGCACACCGCGCAGCGGCCCGAGCCGGACGTCGTCGGCCTGGTCGAAGAGCGATCCCTGGAGCGGCACGTGCATGGGACCAGCCTACCCGCTGGACCGAACATGTGCTCGAATTTGCGTGGGGGCCGCGTACGGGCGGGCGGCCAGGCAGATGGTGGCGGTGGCGGCGAGGAAGAGCAGGGCCAGCAGGAGCCAGCCCAGGACGCCGCCGGGCAGCAGGAAGGCCGTCACCAGGAAGGGGCCGGCGATCAGCTGGGCGCTCTGGCCCATGCTGAACACCGACAGGTAGCGGGCCCGCGCCTGTGGCGGGGACATCTCGTACGACAGCTCCCAGCGGGCCACGGCGTGCAGGTTCTCGCCCGCGGTGAGCAGGAGCACGGCCAGCGCGGCGGCCGGCAGCGCCACCAGCGGGCTCCGGTCGGCCGCGCCGGCGAAGACCGCGCAGGCGAGGACGAGGAACAGGCAGGCCAGCCGCAGCATCCGCAACGACCTCGCCGCGCCCCGGGCGTGCCGGGCCACGGTGACCTGGAAGACCACGGTCAGCACGGTGTTGACGGCGAGCAGCGCCGAGCTGACGCTCTCGGGCAGGCCGGCCCGCTGGACCGTCCACAGCGGCAGCAGGACGAACAGGACGCAGTCGTGCAGGTGCAGCACCGTGTTGGCGACGCAGACCAGCAGGAAGCGGCGGTCCCGGTACGGGGAGCGGCGCAGCGGGGCGGCCGGTCCCGGGCGGGCCGGCGCCTGCCCCGTCTGGAGCGAGGACTCCGGCGCCTCCCGTACCACCGGACCTGAGCGGGTGGCACCCGCGTCGGCGGCGACGGCCTTCGCTCCCGCCTCCGCGCCGGCCTTCGCCCGGGCCGCGTCCGCCGCCCTGCCCGCCGCGACGACGGCCCGCCCCACCGCCACGAACACGACGGCGTTGAAGGCGAACAGGCCGATGAACCCCGCCCGCGAGTCCGCCGCCTGGACCACCGCGGCCAGCAGGAAGCCCACGGTGAGGCCTGCGTTGCTGATCGCCCGCAGCGACCCCATGGTCCGGGTGCGCTCCTCGTCGGTCTCGAACTCGCCGACGATGACCTGGAGCAGCGGTTGCCCGGCCCGCAGCGCGCCGGTGACGACGCAGGAGACGGCCAGGTAGCCGGCGTAGTCGGTGACGAACGCGTACGCGGCGAAGCCCGCCGCGCGCACCAGGGTCAGCCCCACGTACACCCGGCGGGCGCCGAGGCGGTCCGCGAGCGGGCCGAACACGGTGGGGCTGACCAGGCCGACGACATTGGCGACGGCGATCGCCCCGCCCACCGCGACCGCCGAGACGGACAGGTACTCGACGAAGTACAGCGTCGCCGCGGCCAGGAACAGGCCGTTGGCCACGGAGTCGGCGGCCGCGCCCGCGGCGACGAGCCGGCCCTGCCGCGAGCGCGGCAGGACCGCCCGGGTGAGGAACGTCAGCATCGTCACCCGTGTCGCCGGTCCAGGTGCCCGGCCAGGACCGGGCCGATCGCGTCCAGTGCGTGGCCCTGGAGCATCGCGCCGTGGGTCGAGGGGACCTCGTGGACGGTGACCGGCCCGTCGACGTAGCGCTGCCACACCAGCGGGTCGGGGCGCCCGGCGGGCCGGTCCTCGGTGGCGAGGAAGAACAGCAGCTCGCCCTGGAAGGTCCCGCCCGAGATCGCCCCCGCCGTCTCGGAGTTGCGGGCGAAGACGGCGGGCAGCGCGGCCACCGCCGACGGGGACAGCCCTTCGAGCGGGCTGCCCTCCCCCGCGACCGCCGCCGCGAACTCCTCGGGGGTGGGCGCACCCGCCGCCGGCCCGGTGCCGATGCCCGTTCCCACTCCGGTGCCGATGCCGATGCCGATCGAGTCGAGGAGCTCGCGCAGCACCTCGGGGTCTTCGGGGGCGTACGCGCGCCGGGCGGACTCCCCCGGCCGGCCCGTGGCGGGGTAGCCGTCGAGTACGGCGAGCAGGTCGACCCGTTCCCCGGCCGCCTGGAGCTGGACGGCCATCTCGTGCGCCGCGCCGCCGCCGTACGACCAGCCGAGCAGGTGGTACGGGCCCGACGGCTGGACGGAGCGGATCTGGCGCACGTAGTCCGCGGCGGTCCAAACCAGGTCGGCGCCGAGCGCCGTCGGGTCGGACAGGGCCCGCGACTGGAGGGCGTACAGGGGGATGTCGGGGCCGAGGTGGCGCAGCAGGCCGGAGTACGTCCAGCCGATGCCGGCGGCCGGATGGACGCAGAACAGCGGGGGCCGGGAGCCGGCCGCGCGCAGCGGCAGCAGTACGGACAGCGCCTCGGCCGGGCCGTGCGGGGCGGAGCGGGATACGAGCCGGTGCGCCAGGGCGGCCGCGGTGGGGGCCTCGAAGAGGTCGCGGATCCCCGGTCGGCCGCCGAGCTCGGCCCGGACCCGGCCGATCAACCGGGCCGCGAGCAGCGAGTGGCCGCCCAGGGCGAAGAAGTCGTCGTCCACACCGACCCCGGCCACCCCCAGCACCTCGCCGAAGATCCGGCACAGGGTCTCCTCGGCCGCGCCGCGCGGGGCGCGGGAGCCCTCCCGGGTGCCGGTGGCTCCGGGGGCCGGCAGGGCGGCGCGGTCGAGTTTGCCGTTCCCGGTCAGCGGCAGTGCGTCGAGGACGACGACGGCCCCGGGAAGCATGTGGTCGGGCAGCCGCCGCGCGGCGAGGCGGCGGACCTCGGCCGGGTCGGCGGCGCCCACCACGTAGCCCACCAGGCGGCGGTCGCCGGGCCGGTCCTCGCGGACCACGGCCGCGGCCTGGGTGACGTCCGGGTGGGCGAGCAGGGCGGAGCCGACCTCGCCGAGCTCGATGCGGAAGCCGCGCAGCTGCACCTGGTCGTCGGAGCGGCCCAGGTACTCCAGGGAGCCGTCGCGCAGCCGGCGGGCCAGGTCGCCGGTGCGGTAGAGCCGGGAGCCGGGCTCCCCGTAGGGGTTGGCCACGAAGCGTTCGGCGGTCAGCGCGGGCCGGTTCAGGTAGCCGCGGGCCAGTCCGGCACCCGCGACGTACAGCTCGCCGGGTACGCCGGCGGGCACCGACCGCAGCCGCTCGTCGAGGACGTACACGGCCAGGTCCGGCAGGGGTTCGCCGATCACCGAGCCGGGCATGGCGGCGGCGGTCGCGGCGTCCAGGGCGATGCGGGTGACGTGGACGGTGGTCTCGGTGATGCCGTACATGTTCACCAGCACCGGCGCCGATGCGTCGTGCCGGGCGTACCAGTCGGCGAGCCGGGCCGGTTCCAGCGCCTCCCCGCCGAGGACGACGTAACGCAGGGCGAGCCGCCGGCCCAGGGCGGGCTCGTCGCGGTCGGCGGCGGCCAGCTGGTGGAAGGCGGAGGGGGTCTGGCTCAGCATCGTCACCCGCTCGTCGGCCAGCAGCCGCAGGAACTCCCCCGGCGCGCGGGCGACGTCGTGGGGGACGACGACCAGCCGGCCGCCGTGGAGCAGGGCGCCCCACATCTCCCAGACCGAGAAGTCGAAGGCGTAGGAGTGGAACAGCGTCCAGACGTCGTCCGGCCGGAAGTCGATGTCCTGCGCGGCGGCCCGCATCAGGCGTACGACGTTCGCGTGCGGGACCACCACGCCCTTGGGCCGGCCGGTCGAGCCGGAGGTGTAGATCACGTACGCGGCGTGGCCGGGTCCGGCGGGGGCGCCGTCCGGGGCGGTGTCCGGGCAGGACTCGGACTCCTTCAGGGTCTCCTCGGTGACCGTCGCCACGGGGTCCGCGTCGGCCAGCATCAGGGCGGTCCGGTCGGCGGGCTGGGCGGGGTCGACCGGGACGTACGCGGCGCCCGCCTTGAGTACGCCGAGGAGCGCGACCACGACGTCGGCCGAGCGGGGCAGCTGCACGGCGACGATGCGCTCGGGGCCGGCGCCGCGGCCGCGCAGCAGGTGCGCCAGCCGGTTGGCCCGCCGGTCCAGTTCGCGGTAGGTCAGGGAGCAGCCCTCGGCCGTCACGGCCACGGCGTCCGGGGCGGCCGCGACCCGGGCCTCGAACAGGGTGACGAGGGTGGGGGCCTCTGCGCCGTCCGCGCCGAAGGAGGCCCGCGGGGGCGCGGTCAGGGCACGCCGCTCGGACTCCTCCAGCAGCTCCACGTCGAGGATCTTCCCGTCCGGGTCATCGGCCATCGCCGCGAGGATCCGCAGCAGGTGCTCCCCCGCCTGCCGGACCGTCGCCTCGTCGAACACGTCGGTGGCGTACTCCAGGACGATCTTCAGCCCGTCGGGTACGGGGCGCCCCGCGGGATCGTCCCCGGCGGGCCCGGCGTGCTTCTCGTACACGTCGACCAGCAGGTCGAACTTGGCCGTGTGCGCGTCGACCCGCTCGACCGAGGCGCGCACCCCGGGCAGCGACAGCCGCGGCATCACGTTGTTGTGCAGCATCAGCATGACCTGGAAGAGCGGGGAGCGGGCCAGCGAGCGCCGCGGGGCCAGCTCCTCCACCACCCGGTCGAAGGGGACGTCCTGGTGTGCGAAGGCCTCCAGGGCGCAGGCGCGCGAGCGCCGCACCAGTTCGGTGAACGTCGGGTCGCCGGAGGCGTCGGTGCGCAGCACCAGGGTGTTGACGAAGAAGCCGATCAGGTCGTCCAGCGCCTCGTCGCCGCGGCCCGCCGTACCCGTGCCGATCGGCAGGTCCTCGCCCGCCCCGAGCCGCCGCAGCAGGGCCGCCAGGGCCGCCTGCAGGACGGTGAACAGGGTGCTCTCGGTCCTACGGGCCAGCCGCTCCAGCGCCTGGTGGCCGCCGGCGTCCACGGTGACGGTCACCCGGTCGCCGCGGTGGCTGGGGACCGGCGGGTGGGTGCGGTCGTAGGGCAGGGCGAGCGCCGGCGGCGCCCCGTCGAGGACGCGGCGCCAGGAGGTCAGCTGGCGGCTCAGCAGGCTGTCGGGGTCCTCGGCCGGGCCGAGGAGCTCCTCCTGCCACAGCACGTAGTCGCCGTAACTCACGGGCAGCGGCGCCCAGTCGGGGACCGTGCCCGCGGCCCGGGCGGCGTAGGCGGTGCCCAGGTCGCGCAGCAGGACCCGCTCCGAGATGCCGTCGCCGGCGATGTGGTGGGTGAGGACGAGCAGCACGTGGTGGTCCGGGGCGAGGGTGAACAGCCAGGTGCGCAGCGGGATCTCGGTGTCGAGGTCGAAGCAGTACCGGGCGGCCCGCTCCACCTGCGCGTCGATCTCGCCGGGTCCGGTCGCGACCAGCTCCAGCACCGGCTCGGCCGCGGCGGCCGGCCGGACGTACTGCTCGGGGGTCCCGTCGGTCTCGGCGTAGGCGGTCCGCAGGATCTCGTGCCGCTCGACCAGGTCGGCGAGCGCCGCGCGCAGCAGTCCGGGATCGACCGGGCCGTGCAGGACGACCTTCTGGTGGATGTTGTACGTGGGGCTCGGCCCCTGGAGCCGGTGCAGGAACCACATGCGGCGCTGGCCGTAGGACAGCGGGAGCCCACGGGAGCGGCGCCGCAGCACGGGCCGGGACCCGGGTGCGGATCCGGCGTCGGGGTCGCCTGCGGGGCGGTCGAGGAGCGCGGCCAGCTCCCGTACGGTGGCGCCGGCGACGAACTGCGGCATCCGGACCCGCCGTCCGAAGACGGTCTGGACCCGGGCGAGCATCTGTACGGCGGCCAGCGAGTGCCCGCCGGCGGCGAAGAAGCTCTCGGTCAGGCCCACGTCGGGGTGGCGCAGGATCTCCTGCCAGATGGTGAGCAGGGCGGCCTCGGTCGTCGTGGCGGGCTCCTCGCGGCGGCCGCTGTCGACGCGGTGGTCGGGCAGGGCGGAGTGGTCCAGCTTGCCGTTGGGCGTCAGCGGGATGCGGTCGAGGCGCACGGTGTGGGCGGGGACGGCGTAGCCGGGGAGCTGCCCGGCCAGGAATGCGGTGAGCGCGGCGTGGTCGAGGGCGGCGTGGTCGAGGGCGGCGTCGGGGGTGCGCGGCAGCCAGTACGCCACCAGCCGGTTGTCGTCGCCCTCGCGCACGCTGCGGACGATGGCCTCCTGGACGGCCGGGTGGGCCCGGACCGCGGCGGCCACCTCGCCGAGTTCGATCCGGTGGCCGCGGATCTTGACCTGGTCGTCCTCGCGGCCGAGGAACTGCAGCTCGCCGCTGCCCAGATGGCGGACGAGGTCGCCGGTGCGGTAGAGCCGGTCGGAGGTGCCGGGGACGAAGGGGTCGGCGAGGAAGCGCTCGGCGGTGCGCTCGGAGTCGGCGAAGTAGCCGTCGGCGGTGCACAGTCCGCCGATGTACAGCTCGCCGGGCACGCCCGTGGGCTGCGGACTGCCGTGCCGGTCCAGCACGTAGTAGCGGCAGTTCTGCATCGGCCGGCCGTACGGGATGCTGGGCCAGCGGGGATCGACCCGGTCCACGACGTGGTAGTTCGACCAGACGGTGGCCTCGGTCGCGCCGCCCATGGCGAGGACCACGGGGGCGCCGAAGCAGCCGCGGACGGTGTCGGGCAGGGTGACCGGGATCCAGTCGCCGGAGAGCATGACCAGGCGCAGCGCGGCGGAGCGCAGGTCGCCGGCGCAGGCGGTGAGCAGCGGGGCGAGCTGCTGCAGGGCCGCGGGGGCGGAGTCCCAGACGGTCACGGGCTCGGTGCGCAGGATGTCCACCAGGCGTTGGGGGTCGGCGAGTTCGGCCTCGTCGGCCAGCCGGACGGTGGCTCCGGCGGCGAGCGAGCCCCAGACGTCGTACACGGAGAGGTCGAAGCTGAAGGAGGTCACCAGCAGGACGCTGTCGGCGGGCCCGACGTGCTGGGTGCGGTTGATCCAGTCGACGAGGTTGGCGAGCCGCTTGTGGGCGACGACCACGCCCTTGGGCTCGCCGGTGGAGCCGGAGGTGAAGATGACGTACGCCGGGTCGTCGGGGCGGGGCAGGAGGCCGGTCCCGGCGGCGGGGTTCTCAGTGGTGGGGGGCTCGGCGGCAGGCAAGGTGTCCAGGTCGCGGTCCACCAGCAGGGCGGGGGTGTCCGGCAGCCCGGCCCGCTCCAACCGGTCGGCCCAGGCCCGGCAGGTGACCAGGGCCTTCGGGGCGGTCCGGGCCACGAGCGCGGTCAGCTTGGCCGGGGGCAGCGCGGTGTTCAGCGGTACGTACGCGGCCCCGCCGAGGGCGACGGCGACCATGGCGGTGAGCGCGTCGGGCCGCCGGTCCAGGACGAGCGGCACGAGGTCGCCCCGGCCCACGCCCTGCCGGGCCAGCCAGCCGGCCAGGCGGCGGGCCCGGTCCAGGAGCTCGGCGTAGGTGAGGGCGGCCGTGGAGGTGCGGACGGCGACCGCGTCCGGGCGGCGGCGGGCCTGTTCCAGGAACTGCTCCACCACCCCCGGCAGGCCGTCCACCGGCCGCTCGGTGGCGTTGAACTCGACCACGAGCCGGTGCGATTCGGCGTCCGACATGACCGGCATCAGGGCGAGGTCCCGGTCGGGGTCGGCGCAGACGCGGAGCAGGACGGCCTGGAGCCGGTCGAAGAACAGCTCGGCGTCCAGCCGGTCGTAGCGCTCGCCACGGAAGCGGACGAGGCACGTCCCCTCGTCGAAGTCGGTCCAGGACAGGGCGAGGTCGAAGGCGCCGGCGGCGGCGCCGGTGTCCTCCACGCGCAGCCGGACACCGTCGCCGCAGCCGCGGGCGGCCGCGGCCAGGGTGAAGTCGGCGTGGAACCGCGGCGGTTCGGGCATCACCCGCTCGGCGAGGCCGGGGTAGGCGAGGGCGTGCTCGTCCACCTGGGCGAGCCGCCGCGCCAGCCGGTCCTGGAGGGCGGCGAAGCCCTCCCCCTCGGCCACCGGCAGGACCACCGGCACGTCGAAGGTGAGCGGGCCGAAGACGCCGGCCAGCTCCGGGTACGCGGTCCGCGCCGGCCAGGCGAGGGCGACGGCCGGGTGCCGGCCGCCGGTCAGCCGGTGCAGCAGCAGCTGGAAGGCGCCGAGGACGATGTTCTCGTAGGTCCAGCCGTGCTGCTCGACGGCCCGGGCGAGGGCGGTCCGCGTGGCCGGTTCGAGGGTGAAGCGCAGCTCGGTCGGGCCGGACCCCTCGTACCCGACGGCCGGTACGGCGGCGTCCGCGCCCTCGGCGGCCTCGGCGGCCACGCCCCGCCAGTACGCGTCGGCGTCCGGGTCCTCGGCGGCGTCCGCCAGGAACTGGGCGACGTCGGCGTAGCGCGGGTACTCCTCCGCGTCGACGCCGTCCGGCGCGTGCTGCGCCCCGGTCGGTGCGGCGGCTTCCGCGGGCGGGCGCAGGGCGGCCGCCAGCTCGCGGGCGAGCCGGCCCAGGGAAGCGGCGTCGGCCAGGAAGCCGGGCAGGCCGAGCCGGAGCCGGACCTGCCGGTCGGTGTGCGCGACGAGCCGCGGGCGCAGGACGAAGGCCTCGTTGACCCGCAGGGGTTCGGCGTCGCCGGATCCGCCGCGGTCGGCGGGGTCGGCGCCGTCGGCGTCGTCGGCGTCGGTGAACTCCACGGCGGGCCGGTCGCGCAGGACCTGGGCGGGTTCGGCCATGCCGGGCAGCTGGGTGTAGTCGGAGCACAGGAGGTCGTGACATCGGGCGGTGTCGAGGACGGCCCGGCGCAAGGCGTCGGGTGTCACCACCGCGTCGATGTCGAGGTGGGCGGTGAACTCGACGGGCAGGAGCGCGGCGCCGCCGAGGCGCCGCAGGATGTTCCGCTGGACCGGCGAGATGGCGTAGCCGTCGGCCTGCGAGAGGTGCGGCGAATCGGCGTGCGTGGTCATCGTCAGACCTTCCTCGGGATGGGAGGGACGTACGGGACGGCGGTGGAGTACGGGCGGGTCGGCGGTGGAGTACGGGCGGGACGTACGGATCGCTGCGGCGGTCGAGGCCGGTCCGGCGGCCAGGGCCGATGCGACGGTCAGCGCCGGTTCGGCGGCCAGGGTCAGTGCATGGCCGCGCTCGCCGCGTTGAGCCGCTCGTGGAAGTCGCACACGCCGACGTTCACGCGCTGCGGGGCCAGGATGGGCCGGCGGCCGTGGACGCAGCGGATGTTGTCGACCAGCAGCACGTCGCCCTGCTGCCAGTCGAAGCAGATCTCGTCGGCCCGGTAGAGGGCGCACAGCTCCTCGACGTCCCGGGTGTCGATGGGCGAGCCGTCGCCCCAGTAGGTGTTCACAGGCAGTTCGTCGAGGCGGTAGTCGCGCAGCAGCTGCTCGCGGATGGTCCGCTCGACCCGGGCGACGTTGCTGAAGGTGATGTTGTTGGCCCACACCCGCTGCCCCGACACCGGGTGCGGGAACGAGGGCGCGAAGCGGGCCGAGAACCCGGTCAGGACCTCACCGTCCCAGCGGACGTCGAAAGCGTCCAGGCGGTCCAGCTGCCGCCGGATCTCCTCGGGATCGGAGGTCTTGAAGTAGCCCTTGGCGTCCACGCCGATCCCCGGGTGGAAGCGGCGCCGCAGGATCCAGCCGCCGTTCTCGAAGCGCTCCCGGAGCCGGTCGGGGACCGCCTCCAGGACCCGTACGGTGTCCACGAAGGGCGTCTGCCCGCCGGAGGCCTGCGTCTGCTCGCACCAGAAGACCAGGTGGCGGGGCCACTTGACGCGGTCGCAGTAGTCGTTGTGGTACCAGACGTCCTCGCCGTCGGTGACGAACTGGTTGTGGGTGTTCTGGTCCTCCACCAGGTGTCCGGCGCCGCCGCTGAAGACGCCGACCACGGAGTCGAACCGGGACGGTTCGGTCACGGCGAACCCGCGGAAGAGGACGGCGCCGGTCCGGGCCTGCAGCTCGTCCACCTGTCCGCGGTGGGCGGCGAGCCACTCGGCGAGGTCCCCGGCCGCCCTGGCCGTCACGACGGGGAGCCGCCCGTCCGCGGTGGTGCCGACGGCGACCAGGTCCGCGTCGCTGACGCGGGTGGCGGTCGCCCTGCCGATCCGGAGCTTCATCTCGTCTCCCGGGTGGTGATGGCCTTGCAGTCGACCGGATCGGTCATGGCGACGACGACCTGGCGGGGGCCCTCGTAGGTGTCGCGCCCGTGGGCGCAGGAGAGGTTGTCGACCAGCAGCATGTCCCCGGCCTCCCAGGGGAAGCGGAAGAGGACCTGGTCGTAGGCGGCGCGGATGGCGGCGAGATCCTCCTCGGCGATGTCCTCGCCGTTGCCGAGGTAGGTGTTGCGCGGCAGGTTCTCCTTGCCGAACATCGCCAGCAGCGAGGCGGCGCCCTCGGCGCCGACCCGGGTGTGGTGGAAGAGGTGCGCCTGGTTGAACCAGGACGGCTCGCCGGTGTCGGGGTGGGTGACCACGGCGTGGCACAGCTGGCGGGTGCGCAGGTGGTCGGGGGCGACCCACTCCCACTCCATGTCCTGCTCGCGGCAGTACGCCTCGACGTCCCGCTTGCTGTCGGTGCCGAAGACCTCCTGCCACGGCAGGTCGATGTCCGGGTGGTAGTTGCGGACGTAGAGGATGCCGTGGCGGGCGAACCGGGCCGTGAGGTCCTCGGGGAGCAGCCGCAGGAGGGCGCGGGTGTCGGCGATGGGGGTGGCCCCGCCGACGGGCGCGGGGCGCAGGCAGCAGAACCACAGGTAGCGGGGGGCGGTGTGGGTCCAGGACAGCTCGTTGTGGAGCGGGATCACCTGGTCCGGCGGGTATTCGGTGGAGGTGTAGACGCCGCCCTTGACGCGGGTGCGGGGCGTGGAGCGGTGGTCGTAGGCGAGCAGGTCGCCCGAGAAGGCGCGGAC
Source organism: Streptomyces bambusae (assembly GCF_019400985.1). Taxonomy (GTDB): domain Bacteria; phylum Actinomycetota; class Actinomycetes; order Streptomycetales; family Streptomycetaceae; genus Streptomyces; species Streptomyces bambusae_A. Next base: position 77,946 of record NZ_WTFF01000002.1, on the reverse strand, counting down.
GACCTCGCCGAATCCGTCGGCGTCGGCCGTGCCGAAGCCGCGCAGCAGCAGCGCGCCGCGCCGGTGCAGATCGGCGGCGAACTCCTCACGGCGCTCCCGTACGATCCCGGCGGCGGTCAGCCGGGCGCCCCGGGGGGTGACGATCTTCAGCAGTCCGTTGCTGCCCGGCGCCGGCTGCGTGTCGAGCAGGCCGCGCCGGTCGATGGGGGCGGCCGATCCGATGTTCAGGCGTCCTTCGGCGGTCATGACGGCTCCTGTCCTGGGTCAGCGTGCGGCGGCCGGGCGGTTCGGGTCGGTCCGGCTCTCCTCGACGTACGCGAGGCAGCGCGGGCGCGGCTGCGGGCCGTGCACGCGGGACCAGCCGGCGGGGACCGGCAGGTGGGCGGGCCACAGCGAGTGACGGCCCTCGGCGTCGGCGAGGACGAGGTAGCTGCCGGCGGGGTCCTCGAACGGGTTGGTGGCCATGGGTCTCCTCGTCGGACGGTGGTTCGGGGAAGGCGCGGGGCTGCGGTGTCGCGGGCAGTAGTCATGCGGCAGCGGTGTCGTGGGGCAGCGGTCAGGGCAGCCGGAAGGCGGCCGCGTGGCGGGCGGGGCGGAGGTCGGTCGGCGGAAGCGCGGGCAGGGCGGGGGGTTCGGTCAGCGGAAGCGTGGGCGCACCCGGGCCACGGCGTCGGTGACGCGACGGCGCAGTTCGTCGCGGTCGTCGGCGCCGACGACGACATGGCCGGGCCGTTCGTGGCTGTAGCGCCAGACCGGAATCCGGTCCCCGGCGCCCACCTGGACCTCGGCCTCGACCACGCCGTCGGCCGCCCGGCAGTCCGCCAGGCCGTCCACCGCGTCGACCGTCACGTCCTGCCACGGGAAGTACCGCACCTCGGCGCAGCCGAACTCGGGTGCGGTGGTGCGCACCGGGGCCCAGGGCAGGACCGACTGCACGGCGAGCTCGTACTGGTCGGCGCCGGTCACCAGGCGGGTCAGCAGCGGGATCCGGTCGCCGCCGCCGCGGGTGTGGGTCTCGATCAGTACGGCCCGCCCGTCCTCGACCATGACTTCGGTGTGCGAGGCCCCGACCGTGATCTCCAGGGCGTCCAGGCACCGCCGGACGCAGCTGTGGATCGCCTGCTCCTCCTGCGGGCCCAGTGCGGCGGGCACCTCGTGGCCGGTCTCGATGAAGTAGGGCCGGCCGTTGGTCCGTTTGCGGGTGATGCCGAGGATCCGGTGGCGGCCCTCGAAGGAGACGGCCTCGACGCTGTACTCGACGCCGGTGAGGAAGGACTCCCACAGGTGTCCCGCGAGCGCGGTCCGCCGCTGCGCATGGGCGGTCGCATCGGGTACGTACTCGACGTTGCGGCTGCCGGAGCCGTCCACGGGCTTGGCGACGAGGGGGAAGTCGCCGGGGGCCGGTTCGTCCCGGCCGACGACGCCGAACGCCGGCTGGTCCAGCACCCCGGCCAGGGTGCGGCGCATCAGCAGCTTGTCCCGGGTCCGCAGCACCGCGCGGACGGGGACGGTCGGCAGGCCGAGGGCCTCGGAGAGGAGGGCGGCCGGGAGCGAGCCGAGCTCGGTGAAGGAAAGGACCGCGCGCACGGAGACGGGCAGCGGTATTCCGAGCACGCAGAGGGGATCATTCCGGTAGGGCGCGTGAATGACGTCGATCGCCCCGGCGACGGTCGCGGGAGCTTTCTCCTCCGGATCGACGATCCAGAGGAACGGAATGTTCATGCGGGCCAGTGTCCGGAAACCGTCCACGGGTTTCGCCCCGATGAGGACGACGGGCCCGTTCCTGTCGATCTTTTCCATGGCAACGAATTCCCCCTCGACGCCGGCGCGTCGGTGCCGGCGGTGCTGCCGTGCAGTCGTGGGTGTGCGCGCCGGACCGGCGGACACGGCGTGGCCGCCACGGTCGGGCGGCTCACGTACGGCAGGCGTCCGGGCCCCGGCCGCGGAAGGCAGCGGCGGATCGTGCCCGGCAGCGGATCAGTTCGCGGGCGTCCGCCGGCGCCGATGAGATCCCCCGGAATGCAAACGCTTCCCCCCTGGCAGCCGGTCCCCGAAATTTCGGGAGGCGCTGCCACCGGTTTCCCCACGTGAATATTCGAAGATCGAGCCACGACCGGTGCGCGGCAATGCGACGTTAATCACGGGCCGGCGGTCGCGTCAACAACTCGTGGAGCCACCTTGGGCGTGAGCTGGGTCACCGTGCAAAAAATTGCATTCCGACGGCTGATAAGACCCCCAACTCCAGGTTATGGAAAAGGGAGCCGGGTTCCCGGACAGGCAGGTGCCGGCCGGGCGGTCGGAGGGATGCGTGCCGGTGCCGGCTGGGTGGGGCTGGCCCCACCCCGGTTCGGGCGGGCTGCCGGATGGGGGCGTGACGCCATGTCAACAAGGCTTTGACGCATGACGACTCACCCGAAGAGGACCGCCCTGCTCATCGCCGCCACCGCCGTCGCGGCAGCCACCCTGGCGCCCACTGCCGTGCCCGCCGCGGCAGCCACTCCGTCCCGCGCCGGCGCTCCGGCCCGCGCCTACGTCCCGGAACTCACCTGGCGGCCGTGCGCCGTCCCCGAGGGCCCGGAGACGCAGGAATGCGCGCAGCTGGAGGTGCCGCTGGACCACGCCGACCCCCAGGGACCGCACGTCAGTATCGCGGTCTCCCGGATCCGCAGCGACCGGCCCGCCGCCCGGCGCGGCACGCTCGTCGTCCTGCCCGGCGGCCCGGGCGGTTCGGGGGTGCGCCGGCTGACGCAGAAGGGCGCGGCGCTCCAGCGGGAACTGGCGGGCGCCTACGACCTCGTCGCCTTCGACCCGCGCGGCGTCGGCGGCAGCACCACCGCGAGCTGCGGCCTCGCCCCCGAGGACCGCTATCTGACGGCGCTGAGGTCGTGGCCGGCCCCGGGCGGCGGGATCTCCGAGAACGTCGCCCGCTCCCGGCGGACCGCCGAGGCCTGCGACCGGGCCGGCGGCGCCGTGCTGCGCAGCTTCACCACCGCCAACCAGGTCCGCGACATGGACCTCCTGCGCGAGGCGCTGGGCGAGCGCACGCTGTCCGCGTGGGGCGTCTCGTACGGATCGTACGTCGGCGCCGTGTACGCGCAGCGCTACCCGCAGCACACCGATCGCTGGGTGCTCGACAGCATGGGCGACCCCGACCCGAAACGGCTCGCGAAGGGCTGGCTGGCGAACATGGCGCAGGGCATGGACGACCGCTTCCCGGACTTCGCCGCGTGGGCGGCCCGTCCCGACCGGGACCGCGACGGCCTGCGGCTGGCGGAGCGGGCCGAGGAGGTGCGGCCGCTGGTGCTGGCGCTCGCGGCCGAGCTGGACCGCGCGCCGAAGGCGTCGACGACGCCGGGCACGCCGCTGACCGGCAACGGACTGCGCCAGGCGCTGCAGAACGCCCTGTACGGCGACGCGAACTTCCCCGCCCTCGCCCGGCTCGTCCAAGCGGCCCGGGATCCGCGGCAGACCCCGGTCCTGCCGCCCGAACTGGCCCAGCCGCTGCGCGACGAGGACGCCGCGCTCACCATCGCCGTGATCTGCAACGACGTCGACTGGGGGCGCACGCCGACGGCCCGCCACGAGCGGGCCGTGGCCGCCGACCGAGCCGCCCACCCGCTGACGGCCGGTATGCCGGCGAACGTGACGCCCTGCGCCTTCTGGAAGAACAAGCCCGAGCACAGGCCCACCCGGATCACCTCCGCCGGCCCGTCCAACATCCTGATGGTCCAGAGCCGCCGCGACCCCTCGACCCCGTACGCGGGCGCCCTGAAGATGCGCGAGGCCTTCGGCGAGCGGGCCCGCCTGGTCTCCGTCGACCAGGGCGGCCACGGCATGTACCTGACCAACGGCAACGCGTGCGGGAACCGCCTGGTCACCGAATTCCTGACGACCGGCAAGCGCCCCGCCCAGGACACGGACTGCACCGACTGAACGTACCGAAGGTCCCGAACCGCCTGAGCGGGACGCCGAGTCGCAGCGCCGCCGCCTCGGGCGCCGGCAGCAGGCCGACGCATCAAGCGCGCCGGCGACGTCGCGCTGCCGGCGGGCGCAGAAGCGGGCATGGCCTTCGCGACGACGGAGCGTTCGGCGCCGTCGCTCCGCCCACATCCGGGTCCCGTGACAGGGCGCCTGATGGAACCGCAGACCCCGGCCGGTCGTCTCGGCTCTTGTACTCAAGCCACCGCGGTCGGCGTACTCATCCGGCCCCCACCGGTGAGCGCCTGCCGTCCGCGGCTGGTGTCAGCACGCACGAGCAGCTCGGAGACCTGTCCCATCATGGCAACACCGCACCACCCGGCCGACCACACCCCTGTGACCGGCAACCCGTACAACGCACCCGGAGGTCATGGCTACCACCCGGCACCGGGGAGCTTCACGCCCGCGCCCGGCGGCTACGGCACGCCGGCTCCCACCGCTCACGCGCAGCCTGCCTGCCGCGCCTGTGGCGGCCGGAGTGCCGGAAACTTCAAGATCCGGTCGCACGTGGGCATTCTCATCGTGATGAGGTTCGAGCATCTGGACGGGCCGTTCTGCCGGGCCTGCGGCACGGCCGTCGTCCGGCAGATGACCACCAGAGCGCTGTGCCTGGGCTGGTGGGGGCCGCTCTCGCTGGTGATCTTCAACCCGTTCACACTCCTGTGGAACCTGTTCTCCTACCTGAAGTACAGCAAGCTTCCCCCCTCGCCGCCCGCCCCGGGACACGTCCACCTCGACGCGGGCCGACCGGTGCTCCGCCGCCCGCATGCGTATGTGGCCCTCATTCCCCTGGCCTGGGCCTGCTGGGTGGTCTTCCAGATCGTGGCGCACTCCACGTGAACCAGCGCACGGTCCGCCCCCTGACACACGCGTCGGCGGCCTGCTGCCGGTGTGGGCAAAAGCCGGTCAGGATCCGGCCGTTGCGGTGATCCCGGCCTGAATCGGCGGCCCCTGCCGTCTCCCCGCCGACCGGGGTCCAGGGACGCCCGTGTGCCGCCTCCTGGCAGCACACGGGCGTCAGGACCGGCCGTGCGTCTCAGCCGTTGAGCGGCCACTCCAGGGGTTTCGCGTGGAAGCCCCGGGTCACCTCCACCGCGGCGGCGGTCTGGCCCTCAGGGATGAGGAAGGCGGTACACACCTTTTCCGACTGGCCCGCGCTGAGCTGCTTGCTGTCATCCGTCGCAGGGCAGTTGGGCCATGTGGCCGAGCCCATGAAGACGATCAGAGGCCGGGTGCGGTAGCCCGTGTTCGTCCGGACGACCAGGTCGTCGTCCATGTCTCCGACCTCCATGGCCGAGCCGCTCTTGTGGGTGAGCGTGGACCAGACGAACACCGGTATCCGAGGGCCGTCCTTGTCGTCCTTCCGCAGCCCGGAGCCGTCCATGTCGGCCTTGGTGCCGGTCTCCACCCGCGTGGGGGCAACCGTGTACTTGGCATCCGCCGACTTCTGCTTCGCGCTTTCCATCTCCGGGCCGGCCTCACCCAGCTTGAACGTCGTCCTGGCGCTCGCACCGGGGCTCGGCGACGAAGAGCCGCTGCCCTTCCCCACGTCCATACCGTTGCAGCCGGTCAGCACGACAGCCAGAGTCACACCACTGACCGCCGCCCGTGCAGCCCGTGTCCACGTACGCAATCTTCAACTCACTTTCCCTGCGGGCGGCAAACCGCCCCCGCGACCAAAGCCTTCATCCTGCCAACCACCCGCCCACCGGCTGCACGGGGTACCCGGCACAGCCGGAACGCACGCGGCGGCGAAGCAGGGGTCCGGCGCCCTTGGCCGATGTCAGCCGAGGCCGGGGATGGCCGACACCAGCAGGTCGATGAGCTTGATGCCGACGAAGGGCAGGATCAGGCCGCCGAGGCCGTAGACGCCGAGGTTGCGGCGCAGCAGGTCGTGCGCGGAGGCCGGCTTGTAGCGGACGCCGCGCAGCGCGAGCGGGATGAGGGCGATGATGATCAGGGCGTTGAAGATGATCGCCGAGGTGATGGCGGAGGTCGGGCTGCTCAGGCCCATGATGTTGAGGGCTTCGAGGCCCGGGTAGGCGGCCGTGAACATGGCCGGGATGATCGCGAAGTACTTCGCGACGTCGTTCGTGATCGAGAAGGTGGTCAGGGCTCCCCGGGTGATGAGGAGCTGCTTGCCGATCTCGACGATGTCGATGAGCTTGGTGGGGTTGGAGTCCAGGTCGACCATGTTCCCGGCCTCCTTGGCGGCCGAGGTGCCCGTGTTCATCGCCACGCCCACGTCCGCCTGGGCGAGCGCCGGGGCGTCGTTCGTGCCGTCACCGGTCATCGCGACGAGCTTGCCGCCCGCCTGCTCCCGCTTGATGAGGGCGAGCTTGTCCTCGGGGGTGGCTTCGGCGAGGTACTCGTCGACCCCGGCCTCGACGGCGATGGCGCGGGCCGTCAGTTCGTTGTCGCCGGTCACCATGACGGTACGGATGCCCATGCTGCGCAGCTCCGCGAACCGCTCCCGGATGCCTTCCTTGACGACGTCCTTGAGGTGGATGATGCCGAGCACCCTCGGCCCGTCCCAGTCGTGGACCGCCACCAGCAGAGGCGTACCCCCGGATTCCGATACGACGGCCGACCACGCCTCGGCCTCCGGCGGTACGGTCCCGCCGCGCAGGGTGACCCAGTCGCAGATCTGCGTCGTCGCGCCCTTGCGGATGGCGCAGCCGGCCCCGCCCGCCCAGCTCAGGTTCACGCCGCTCATCCGGGTCCGGGCACTGAACTCGGTGAACCGCGGATTGCTGAGGTCCTCCGCGGTCGCCGGCTGCAGTCCGTACTGCTGGGCGAGCGCGACGACGGACCGGCCCTCGGGCGTCTCGTCGGCGAGCGAGGACAGCTGGGCGGCGTCCGCGAGCTTGAGGTGGTCCACGCCGGGCAGCGGGATGAAGGCCGCGGCCTCGCGGTTGCCGAGGGTGATGGTGCCGGTCTTGTCGAGGAGCAGGGTGTTCACGTCTCCGGCCGCCTCGACCGCGCGTCCGCTCATGGCGATGACGTTGCGCTGGACGAGCCGGTCCATGCCCGCGATGCCGATCGCCGACAGCAGGGCGCCGATCGTGGTGGGGATGAGGGTGACGAGGAGGGCGACCAGGACGGTCGTGGACTGGGCGGCGTGCGCGTAGGCGGCCATCGGCTGGATGGTGACGACCACCAGGATGAAGACGACGGTCAGGGCGGCCAGCAGGATGTTCAGCGCGATCTCGTTCGGGGTCTTCTGCCGGGTGGCGCCCTCGACCAGGGCGATCATCCGGTCGATGAAGCTGTTCCCCGGGCGCGAGGTGACTCGTACGACGACCGAGTCGGACAGCACGGTCGTACCGCCGGTGACCCCGGACCGGTCGCCGCCCGCTTCCCGCAGGACCGGGGCCGATTCGCCGGTGACGGCCGACTCGTCCACCATCGCGGCCCCGTCGACCACGTCGCCGTCGGCCGGGATCAGCTCGCCGGCCTCGACGAGGACGAAGTCGAAGGGCTGGAGCTCGGCGGGCGTGACCACCTCGGTCTCCGCGTGCCGCAGGTTCGCGCCGTACGTCCAGTGGTTCAGCCGCACGGCGACCGTGTCCGTGCGGGCCTTGCGCAGCGACTCGGCCTGGGCCCGGCCCCGGCCTTCGGCGACGGCCTCGGCGAGGTTGGCGAAGAGGACCGTCAGCCAGAGCCAGACGCTGATCACCCAGGTGAACACGGACGGGTGGATGAGCGCCGAGAGCGTGGTCAGCACGGATCCGACGGCGACGACGAACAGCACCGGCTTCTTCGCCAGTTCGCGCGGGTGGAGTTTGCCGACTGCCTCTCGCGCGGAGGCGGCCAGGAGCTCGGGGTCCACCGCGTTCACCTGGCCGGGGCGTTTCCGGGACGGTCGGTTGGTCGGAGTCCGCGGAGGGGTCCCGAGACCCGGAGGAACGTGCTGCGCGGCGGCGGGAGGCATGAAGACCTTCTGGATGGGTTTGAGGCGTGGCAGCCCTGGCGGCTGGTGGCCGGGGGCGGGAGGGGTGTCGCCGCCGGGGACCGTCTCCATGGACCCCCTCGGCCGTCATGTGAGCATTCGAGGTCCCCGGCGGCGCGACAGGCAGGAAGCTACTGCCCGTTCCATGGGAAATGCCGATGTGAACGCGGGAATTGGCACCTTCTTGATGGCGGCGCACGAGGCGCGTCAAGTCGCCGTCAGAGGTGCGTCAACGCCCGTCAGTGTGTGTCGGAGGTGATCCGGAAGCGCAGCCGGCAGATCACGGCGTCGGCGTCGCGGCGGGACCACATGGGCGACGACGCCTGCGCCGCCCGGGCGTCGACGGGTTCCTTCCGCGCGGAAGTCGATCTTTGACGCGCCCCTGGCGAAGAGTCATCAGAACGCCGTCAAGAAGCCGCCCGGCCACTTGCCTCCGTGTCCCCGATGCGCTGGGATTGCGACATGAACAGCGGTCCGCGCTACGACGATCGGCCACCGAATCCGGTGCAGCCGACGGCGCCCGCTGTCCGCCCGGCCGCCCTCTGACATCGGCCGCGCGTCCTCCGCGTACCTGCCACCAGCCCCCTGATGGGCGCTGACCGCGGCTCCGTACGCATCCTCACCTTCACCTTCACCGCATGACCTGAGCCCACGCCCCCCGCCTCGCGCCGGGGTGCCGGGCACGTCAGGCATGCCCTCATCCAGGAACCCGCCATGTCTTCATCCCTGTCCGGCCGTACCGTCCTCGTCACCGGAGCCACCTCCGGCATCGGCTACGAGACCGCCCGCCGGCTCGCCGAACACGGCGCCACCGTCCTCCTCCACGGCCGCACACCCGAGGAGGCCCAGGCCGCCACCGACCGGCTGATCGCCACCTCCGGCATCACCGGCGCCCAGCTCCGGCCGCTCGCCGCCGACTTCACCCGCCTGGAGGAGGTCGAGAACCTCGCCCACGCCGTCGTACGCGACCACCCGCGCCTGGACGTACTCGTCAACAACGCGGCCATCGCCGCCCCCGAGCGCCACACCCAGCCCAAGGCCGGCAACGAGATCGCCTTCCAGGTCAACTTCCTCGCCCACTACCTCCTCACCAACCTCCTGGAGCCCGCCCTCACCAGCGACCCGGGCGGCCGCGTCGTCAACGTCTCCTCCGCGCTGCACCGCTCCGGCGCCATCCAGTGGAACGACCCGCAGCGCGTGCGGCGCTACTCCCGCCTCGCCGCCTACGCCCAGTCGCAGCTCGCGCTGACGGTCTTCGCCGCCGACCCGCGCGTCACCGCCGTCTCCGTCAACCCCGGGGTGTGCGAGACCGGCCTCCTCCCGCTCTACGGGCACGAAGGTGCGCCGGCCGCCGAAGGCGCCCGGCACGTCGTACGGCTCTGCGACCCGGCCACGGAGATCGTCAACGGCGCCTACTACGACCGCTCCGAGCGCGTCGCCCCGGCCCCCGCCGCCACCGAGGACCGCACCGTCAAGCGCCTCAACAAGCTCGCCGACCTCCTCGTCGGCCACACCGCCTGAAGGGATCCACAGACATGTCCAAGCGCGCACGCAAGAAGAGGGCCCGCCGCAAGAAGGGCTCCAACCACGGCAGCAAACCCTCCTGCTAGTCATCAGCCCACCCCGTGGGGCGGCCCTCCGAGAGGGCCGCCCCACGTCCAGACCCGTCCGCCGTCCGGAGGACCCTCGTGATCGAGGGGCCGAACTGCACCCCGAGAACGCCTGGATTCATGCCAGTTGGGGTGGTCCCGCCGGGCTCGCCGGCTCCGGCGAGTCAGCGCGTGCGCTGCGCGACCGGCTGTCGCCCGGCCCCGCATCGCCGGACCCGAGGCCGGCCCGTCGCCCCGCCGCAGAAGGTGGCGGGGCCGCAGGCCGTTGTGGCTGCGGCCCCGCCCGGGCGGCGGGGTCAGGACGGGTCGCCGTACTGCAGGCCGCGTCCGTTGGTGCCGATGTACACGCGGCCGAAGACGTCGGGGTCGCCGGTGATGACGCCGACGCCGCCGATGCTGCCCCACTGGTGGGCGTCGTCGTTGACGCGGAGCCAGGTGGCGCCCTTGTCGGTGGAGCGGAAGACGCCGGTGACGTCCTTGACGGTGCCGATCAGGTACAGGGCCTGGTAGGAGGCACCGGGTGCGGCTTTGCCGAAGCCGAGGGCAGAGGCCGACTTCACCGTGGTGAGCGGGGTGAAGGTGCGGCCCCCGTCGGTGGAGTGCAGCAGCCCCTGGCCGCCGTCGGCGATCCACAGGTCTCCGGCGATGCCGGGGACGGCCGTGAGCCGGCCGGAGGGCAGGCCGGCCGCCCGGGCGGTGAAGGTCGCCCCGCCGTCGGTGCTGGCGTACAGCGTGCCGCGGAACAGGGAGTAGAAGGTTCCGGCCGAGGAGCGGTCGGCGACGACCACGGCGTCGGTGCCCAGGCCACTGACCTTCGACCAGCTCGCCCCCTTGTCGGTCGAGCGGTACGGGACCTGGCCGGCCTGGGTCCAGACGATGGTCGAGCCGTCGGCCGCGAGTGCGACTCGTCCGTCCTGGGCACCGGCCACCGGCTCGGCCTTGAAACCGTTCCAGCTGATCCCGCCGTCGGTGGAGTATGCGCCGTCCTGCGCGCCGCCCCGGCCGACGCGGACCATCATCGCGGGCGTCGACTGGGCGAAGTCGATGTCCGTGCTGTTGGTCATCATCGGGTTGCTCAGCCGCCCGGCCGGGACCTTGGTCAGGTCGTCGTGGCGGAAACCGCCCTGGTCGCCCATGGCGGTGACGACGGCGGCACCGCCGGGCGGGGCGATCGCGTCCATCAGTGCGGTCTCCTCAAGGCCCCGTGCCCCCGAGGTCCAGTGGCTGGTGCCGCCGCTGTCGGTGGCGCCCGCGTCCTTGCTGCGCCAGATGCCGTTGCCGGTGCCGTACAGCACGTGCCCGGAGTCGAAGGGGTCGATGGCCAGGGCGGTCATCCAGTGCCCGGTGTGGGTGCCGACGTAGGGAGCGGCGGAGGCGCTCCGCACCGACTTGTCCGCCAGCGCCTTCCAGGTCGTGCCGCCGTCGGTGGTGCGGTAGATCTCGTCCTCGGGCCACCAGCGGTCGAGGGTGGTGACCATCACCGTGGACGGCTGGCGCGGGTCGACGGCCAGGCCGGAGAACCCGTAGCCGCCCTGGGACGGGGAGACGTTCCTCCACGTCCCGCCGGCCGGTGCGTACTTCCAGACCGATCCCGCCGTCACGCCGTTGGGGCCGGGGGCGTTGGTGTACGTCAGGTACAGCGAGCCGTCACCGGAGACCACGCCGTGCTGCGGCAGCTGTCCGGTGGGCTGGCCGGGGACGGCCTGCCAGGTGGTGCCGCCGTCGGTGGAGCGGTAGAGGGAGGTGGATTTGTCGGCGACGCCGACGTAGACCGTCTTGCTGCCGGCCGGGCCGTACGTCACGAAGGAGATGCCCGCGCCGCTGCTCGCCCCGTCCTTGACGGGGAACGAGGAGACCTGGCTCCATGTCGCGCCGTGGTCGGTGCTGCGCCACAGGCCGTTCTTGCGGGTGCCCAGCAGGAGGGTGCCGTTGTCCGCGGGGTTGATCGCCAGCCGTTCGCCGGCCCCGCGGCCGTCCTCGTTGCCGCCCAGCTTGAAGGGCAGGTCGGTGCGCTGGAAGGTGCGGCCGCGGTCCTGGGAGCGCAGGATCGCGCCGTTGCCGGCCCACTCGTTGGTGTAGGTGCCGGCGGCGAGGTAGAGCCGGTCGGGGTCGACGGGGTCGGTGGCCAGCGCGTCGATGCCCAGCAGGTTCCAGTCCTTCTCGCCGAGCCAGTCGGTCAGCGGGATCCACTGCTCGGCCCCGGTGTCCCAGCGGTAGGCGCCGCCCATGTCGGTACGCGCGTACAGCAGGCCCTGCGCCCGCGGGTTGAACACCAGCCCGGTGACGTAACCGCCGCCCACCACCTGGGCGTTTCGCCACGTGTACGGTCCGGATCCGGGCGCCTGGGTCTCGGCCGTCCTCACCAGCTTCCACTGCTGGTTGGTGCTGCCATGGCCGCGGTACTGGATGACTGCCGCGCCGTCGGCCGTGGAGCCGCCGGAGACGTCCAGGACCTGGCCGCTCCGGCGGGAGGTGAGGACGACGGCGTCGGAACCGCTCACGTCGTCGATCCGCCATTCCTGGGAGGTGGAGGCACTGTCGGTCTGCTGCTCGGCGGCGGCCGCCTGGGCGGTCGAATCGCCCGCTATGCCCAGTACTTTGCCACTGTTGCGGTTCACCAGCTCGTAGTAGCCGTCCCCGGTGGGTCGCAGCTTCCACTGCTGGTTGGCGGTGTTCTGGTCGGTCCACTGCTGGATGCGGGTGCCGTCGGCGGTGGAGAAGGCGTTGACGTCCAGCGCCTTGCCGCTGCGTACGGAGACCAGCCGGTAGTAGGCATTGCCGTCGACCGTCGCGGCCTGCGAGTCGTCCTGCACGAACAGGAGGTACGGCACGACGAGGGTGGGCGCACCGAGCAGCAGTCCGGTCCCGGTCCAACGGCGGCGGTGACGTCCGCGGCGCCCGCCGTTCGTGGGGTTCTTCATGGGGGGTGTTCTCCTTGCATGCCATCAGAGGAAAGGTGGATCCGGCTGCCGGACGGCCGGATCCGACTCCTTGTGGTCACTGGCGCCGCAAAGGGTTGCCTTGAGCCGGGAACTTTTTCAGGTCACCTGGATGTTTTCGCGTGACACGGGCGGGCTCGGCCGTCCGCCGAGCCCGCCACGCCGGCTCCACTGCGAAGCCGGACCGGTGTCACGTCGTCAGCGCTGCAGTGTCAGCAGACCCGGCCGGTAGGGCAGGAGGCCGTAGTCGGTGCCGTCGGAGCTGGGGCTGCGTCCCTGGTAGAGCAACTGCAGATTGCAGGGATCGACGGTCATGGTCTGATCGGCGCTGGTGCGGATCAGTTCGCCATGGCTGATGTCGTTGGTCCAGGTGGCGCCGCTGTTGGCCTTGCCGGCGAACGGGCTGGTCTCGGTAGCGGCCTGGGGCGTCCAGGAGCCGTTCAGGCTGGTGGCCGTGAAGGAGCGGAAGTAGCGATGCTCCTGCGCGCCCCGGGCCTCGACGATCATGAGGTACTGGTTCTGGTCCTTGACCTTGTAGACCTGGGGTGCCTCGAACAGGTTCTTCTCCGTGTCGCTCATGACCGTCGTGTACGACGAACCGAAACTGCCCGGGAAGTTCCCGATCGGCATACTGGCCCGGTAGATCTTGCCGTTGTCGCCGGCGAAGAACAGGTACATGTTCGTCCCGTCAGCGATGAGCGTCTGGTCGATGGGCCCGGTTCCGGAGCCGGCGATGCTTCCGGAGAAGAGCTCCTGCTCCGCCGACCAGCCGTTCGGGTTGGTGGGGTCGCTCGACGTCCGGTAGGAGAAGGCGGTCCTGCCCCACTGGTAGGCGAGCACCCAGATGTTCTTCGGCGCGAAGTAGAAGAGCGTGGGCGCGACGGCGGAACTCGCCATCGTGTTCTGGCCGGCCGAGGCCATCTCCGACCAGTTGGTGAACGGGCTGAAGTTCATCGAACCCCAGCTCGCTCCCGTTCCCGCGGCGCCGTGCGTCGTCGCGTAGACGAGCTGCTTGCCGTTGTAGGGGGCGACGGTGAAGTCCTTGAGCGAGGCCCAGCCTGCCTTGGGCTGCGCCAGCGCGCCCGTCGACGTCCAGCGGTACGTCGAGGGAAGGGCGCACGCGCCGGGGTTTCCGCCGCCGACCTTGACGAGCTGCCACTGCTGGTTGGCACCGCCCCAGTCGTCGTACTGGACGATGTTCGCGCCGTCGGCGGTGGAGGCGCCCTGCACTTCGAGGGCCTTGCTGCTGTGGCGCGCGATGAGCCTCACGTAGCCGTCCGAGCTGTCGGCCAGTCGCCACTGCTGGTTGGTGCCGTTCAGGTCGGTCCACTGAACGATCGGGGTGCCGTTGGCGGTGGACCGGCCGGAGACGTCCAGCACCTTGCCGGAGTGGCGGGACTTGATGCGGTAGTAACCGCCTCCGGAGTCGACGAACTGCCACTGCTGCTGGTTCTGGTCGTTCCTGGTCCACTGGGTGATGCGGGCCCCGTCGCCGGTCGCCAGGTTGTAGACGTCCAGGGCCTTGCCGCTGTTGCGGTTGACCAGCACGTACCAGGCGTTGGTGTCGACGGTCGCCGCGGCGGCGGGCTGGGCACCGAAGAAGGTGGCCAGGAGCAGCAAGGGCGTAAGGAGGGCGAGCAGGCGTTTCAGTTGGATCGGTGACCGATGGCGTACACGCATCAGCGGTGCTCCTTCGAGGTGTGGGGGTGAGGTGAACCCGAGGGACCGCGGAGCGGCCGCGTCGGGGAGTCGGAGACGGCATATGTGTGAAGCCGGCCGCACATGCCGAAGAGTTGGCGCTGAGGGCGTTCCCGTCGTGACACTTCGCCCTGGCCGAGGTGGGAGAGGTCTCCGGCCTTCAGCGCTTGCAGTTGACGGCCGGTCGTGGCGGCCGCCGCCAGCGGGCCCTCACGCCAGCGGATCCACCAGGCGTCCAGCAGCTCGCGCTTCAGGCGGTGGGCCGCCGTGTGGAACTCCCGCAGCCCGCCCTCGCGCAGGGACAGGAATCCCTCGAGTGCCAGGTCGCGGCGGCGGCGCGCCGCCGTGGCGTGGTCGCCGGTCAGGGCGGCCGCCCTGCGGTACGCGTGGGGGTCGGCGAGCACGGGAGCGGGGAAGGTGAAGACGGCGTCGCCCGCCTCCGGGAGCCCGCTGTTCTGCATGAGCACCACGAGGCGCAGGCCGCCGTCGTTGACGAGGCGGTGGATCGTGCCGGGGGTGAACCAGACGACGTCGCCGGGGAGCAGCGGGGTGTCGGCGAAGCCGGAGGTGGTGAGCGTCTGGACGCTGCCCGCGCCGCCGATGACGACGTAGGCCTCGGAGCAGACGAGGTGCATGTGGGGGGTGCCGCCGCACAGCCCGTCGGCGGCCTCCCAGTCGTACACGGTCAGTCCGGAGATCCCCACGCCGCCGGGGAGCGCTGTCACCACGGGTGTTCCGCGACATGGCGGGACAGGCGCCCGGGGGCCCATGCGCCCTCGGCCACGACGATCCGGTAGCGGCGCGCCAGGGTGTCGCCCGGGGCCAGCGGCAGTTCTTTGCCGAACGCCAGGGACGGGTTGACGGCGGGGATCGGCTCACTGCGGACGAACCAGTGGCCGGGGGCGTCCGGATCGTCCAGGAACAGGAGCGTGGAGGAGCGGTCGACCTCGTCGTGCGTGCCGATGAAGGCCAGCCAGTCGCCCTGCTCGCCCATCGCGGGGCCGATCACGTCGCCGCCGGTGAAGTCGCGCGGGCCGCGCCAGAACAGGCCGGTGTATCCGGCGAGGTCCCTGCCCTGTGTGCCCGGGCTGCCGAACATCAGGGCGGTGTCGTGGACGTTGGTCAGCGCGGTGGTGACCTCCAGGGTCCAGGAGTCGGCCTCGACGTCGCGTGCGGTCAGCGTGCGGCGCTCGTCGATCCAGTGCTCCCCCGCCATCGTGTGCCAGGCCAGGTCCTCGGTGATCACGGCGCGGCCGTGGCCGGTCGCGGCGGAAACGGTGAGGCTGCGCATGGTGCCGAGGTTCGGCAGGTCGACGTAGCCCCGGCCGCGCAGGTAGGTGCCGCCGCCCCAGAAGTTCTGACCCGACACCCACGACGCCGTCATCTGGATGCCCTTGTGCCAGCGATGGTCGTGCGGCCGGTACCCGGTGACCACGTCGCCGGCAAGCGTGCGCACCGGATGCAGGTAGGGCTTCGGCGCCTCGAAGGGATCCATGACCGGCCGGTGCACATAGCGGATGAGGTCGACGCCGCGAGCCCGTACGGTCAGCGAGTCCTCGTTCCGGAGGAGTTCGAAGGTCATCGGAACACCTCCGGGCGTCCTCCGTCGAGGGAGCCGTAGAACGGGTCGGCCGCGTCGATCTCTCCGCGCCGGACCGGCCGGCCGGTGATCGCGGCCTTGTACAGGGCGGTGACCAGCTCCATGGTCGGCCTGCCGAGGTCGGGCCGGATCCCCGCCTCGTAGCCGTCCAGGAAGGCCGCGAGCTGGGCGGTGTGCGAGCTGGGCAGGTCGTCCGGCGGCTCCCACGTCACGCCGGAGGACCTGGTGGTGAACGTCCAGTCCGCGTTGGAGTAGCCGTACAGATGCCGCAGCTCGACCGTGGCGTCGGTGAGGTCGAACCGCAGGTAGCTCTCCTCACGTGGGGAGAGGACGCTGTTGACGACCGTCGCGATGGCTCCGTTGTCGAACCGGACCAGGGCCGCGGACACGTCCTCGGTCTGGACGTCGCGCTCGAGGCGGCCGGCCATGGCGCGTACCTCGGCCCATTCGCCGAGCACGGCGAGCATCAGGTCCATCTGGTGGATGCCGTGGCCCAGCGTCGGGCCACCGCCCTCGCTCTCCCAGGTGCCGCGCCAGGGCACGTCGTAGTAGGCGTCGTCGCGGTACCACGCCGTGACGCACTGCGCGACCAGCGGACGGCCCAGCGTCCCGGCCACGATCCGGTCGCGCAGGTACCGGGCACCCGAGCCGTACCTGTGCTGGAACACCGCGCCCGCTGCGGCGGGGCCCTCGGCGGCCTGGATCCGGTCGAGCTCGGCCAGCGACAGCGCCACCGGCTTCTCGCACCACACCCACGCCCCCGACTCCAGGCAGGCCACGGCCTGGTCGGCGTGCAGGAACGGCGGCGTACACAGGTGTACGACGTCCGGGCGCTGCTCCTCCAGCATCGCGCGCAGGTCGGTGTGGACCGCGGGGATGCCGTGTTCGGCCGCGAAGGCCTCGGCGCGCGCGGCGTCCACGTCGACGGCCGCCACGATCAGGGCGCGGTGCGCCTGCGCCCGGAGGGCTGGAACGTGGCAGATGCCCGCGATCCCGCCCGTTCCGACGATCGCCGTTCTGATCATCCGCCCAGCACCTCCCTGATCGAGTGATAGGCGGGCTTCGGCAGCAGGTTCTCGTCGTAGGGCAGCGCTGCGCCCTCGCCGGGGAAGACGGAGGGGATCCACGAGTACTTGTCCGTGTAGTCCCAGATGGTGATGCCGACGCACTTCTCGACCGCCAGGCAGGCCTTGACGTAGTCGGCGTACCAGGTGGCCTGGGTGGCGAGCATCGAAGGGGTCGCCGGGAGATTCATCCGGATGTCGAGTTCGGTGACCGCGACGTCGACCCCGAGGTCGGCGAAGCGCTGCATGTTCTGCCGGACGTCGGTGGGGAAGCCGTACTGGAGCGCCAGATGGCCCTGAATGCCGAAGCCCTCCACCGGGACGCCGTCGGCCTTCAACTGCTTGATCAGGGTGTAGTAGGCGTCGCTCTTGGGGCCGATCCCGTCGACGTTGTAGTCGTTGAGGTACAGCTTGGCGTGCCGGTCGGCCTCGTGGGCCCAGCGCAGGGCGTCGGCGATGTAGCCGGGGCCGAGCGTCTTGTAGAAGAGCGTCTCGCGGTAGGTGCCGTCCTCGTTGAAGGCCTCGTTGACGACGTCCCAGTGGATGACCTGGCCCTTGAAGTGCCGGACCACCGTCTGGATGTGGTTCTTGAGGACGGCGCGCAGCTCGTCGGGGGTCCAGGTGCGTTCGGTGAGCCAGGCGGGGAGCTGGTTGTGCCAGATGAGGGTGTGGCCGCGGACCTTCTGGTGGTGGGCCTCGGCGAAGGCCATGACCTCGTCGGCGGCGGTGAAGTCGAAGACGCCGCGCTCGGGTTCGGTGGCGTACCACTTCATGGCATTGCCGGGGGTGGTCTGGCCGAACTCGCTGCCGAGGAGCTTCAGATAGGCGGCGTCGGTGAACTCGGGGTTGTCCGTGGCGGAGCCGAAGTACTTGTGGTGCTTCTTCGCCAGTTCGCCGAGCGTCCTGGGACGGGGCTCGGCCGCCGCGGGCGCGGCGGCGAGGCCGGCCGCGAGGCAGACGGCGGCGGACAGGGCGATGAGATGACGGGACATGGGCATGACGGACTCCTCGGGTGCCGGGCGGTTCAGTCGAGGACGATCGTGGTCAGCGCGCGCGGGGCGAGCGTCGCCGTGAGGGTCGTGCCGTGCGTGGAGACGATGTCGGCCGGGGTGATCGAGCGGGTCTCGTCGGTGACGTAGCCGTCGGGGTGGCGGTCGTGCCCGCCGCGAAGGGCGAACTCGGCGGAGCGCTCGGTGGTCGCGGTGTTGAGGATCTCGATGACGCGGCTGCCGTCGGTGTTGCGGAAGGCCGTGACCTGCAGTGCCGGGTCGGCGTCCGTGACCGGCACGCGGACGGCGCCGGGGCGGATGAACCGGCTGAAGGCGGCCAGCGCCCAGTACCGCTTGGACACCCGGTAGTCGTCACCGGGGTCGGCGAGCTGGATGAGCCCCCGGGTCGCGCCGAGGGACGCGCCGGTCCAGTAGACGTAGGCATTGGCGTTGCCGGCGGTCAGGGTGTTCTGGATGTCGGCCGCGACGGTGAGACCGTCGTAGCCGCTGCCGTCGTCCCAGTTCTCGTTCCAGGTGGTGCCGTCCGGCGACCATTCCGACATCCATACGCGCTTGCCGGTGGGCTGCTGGACCGCGGTCGGGCCGCTGTAGCGGTGACCGGTGATGGTCCGCACGGCCTTGTCGGCCGCGGGGTCCGCCTCGATGGCCTCGGTGTAGGCGACCTGCCGGTCCCAGCCCGCGGCGTCGCAGCAGACCACCCCGGTCCTCAGTCCGGACGCTCGTACGGTCGGCCCGAGCACCTTGAGGAAGTCGGCCGCCTGCTGCGGGGTGAACCGCATCGAGGCGTAGGTCGCCGTCCAGTCGGGTTCGTTGGTGAATCCCAGGTCGGTGATCCCGATGCCTTCCTGCTGGTAGAACTTCGCGTACTGGACGAGGTAGTTCGCGTAGGCCTGCCGCCATTCGGGCCGGAGCTCGCCGCCGTCGTTCTCGCTGTTGTTGGTCTTCATGAAGGCCGGGGCACTCCAGGCGTCGGCGAAGAACCGTGTGACGCCGTAGGCCTTGGCCTCCTTGGCGAGCCAGACCTGGCCGCCGTCCCAGCCGTCCCAGACGTAGTTCGGCGTGGCGTCCGGTCCGCCGGGATCGGCCGGCAGGATCGTCGGCATGTGGTCGTAGACCTTGTCGGTCGACGACCCGATGCCCAGGCGCAGGATCGAAAGGCCGGCGCCCTTGTCCTTGCTGAGCAGCAGGTCGAGCACCTCGCGCTGCTTGGCCGGGCTGAGGCCGCGCGCGCCGTGCAGCAGGTCGGCCCGCTGGAAGGCCATCGAGAAGCCGAATCCGTCGATGGGCTGGAGCGCGGCGCGGAAGTCGATGCCGTGCCGCGCGGGGGCGGCCAGGGCTGGCGATGTTAGCGCTAACAAAATTGCGCATGTCAGTGTGGTCAGGCGTTTCACAAGTCTCCTCGGGGGTGGAGGTCGCGCGGGACGGGTCAGCCCTTGGTGGCGCCCGCCGTCAGGCCGCCGATCAGCTGCCGCTCGGCGACGGCGTAGAACGCGAGGGCGGGGACCATGGCGAGCACGATGTAGGCGAGGACGAGAGCGTAGTCGGTCGAGTACTGGCCCTGGAACTGCTGGACCCCGACCGGGATCGTCTGCCATTTCGGGTCGTTGAACACCAGCAGCGGCAGGAAGAAGTTGTTCCAGCTCGCGACGATCGCCAGCACGGACACCGTGCCGAGCGCCGGACGCGCCATCGGCAGCAAGATCTTCCAGAAGAAGCGGAACTTGCCGCAGCCGTCCATGACGGCCGCCTCCTCGATCTCCGCCGGGATGGTCCGGAAGAAGCCGCGCAGGATGATGATCGTCATGGGGAGCCCGAAGGCCGCCTGCGGGAGGATCACTCCGAGCGGGTTGTCGAGCAGGTCGACGTTGCGCAGCAGCAGGAACAGCGGCAGGACGGCCACCGCGAACGGGAACATGAGCCCGATCGTGAACAGCGTGTAGAACAGCTCCCTGCCCCGGAAGGCGTAGCGGGCCAGCGCGAACGCCGCCATCGCGGACGCCGCCACCGTGCAGCACGTCGTGCCGATCGCGATGCCGGCGCTGTTGGCGATCTGCCGCCAGAACATTCCGTCGCCGAGAATGCCGGTGTAGTTGCCGGTCTTCCAGTGCTCGGGCAGCCCGAACGGGTTGGTCGTCAGCTCGCCGGTGCTCTTGAACCCGGAGATCACCGCGTAGACGAGCGGCACGACGACGAACGCGCCGATCAGCCAGACCACGGCGTGCAGCGACAGGCCTCGTGCGGTCCTGCGGGCGTTCACCGGCCACCTCCTGAGGTGACGGCTCCGCTCAGGTCACGGCGGAGCGCGTAACGCTGGTAGAAGAGGGAGAAGACCAGGCTGATCATGAACAGCACCACGCTGATCGCACTGGCATAGCCGACCTGGTAGCGCTTGAACCCGAACTGGAACATCGAGATCGCCATCGTCTCGGAGGAGTGGTTGGGCCCGCCCGCGGTCATGACCCAGACGAGGTCGAAGAGCTGGATGGCCCCGATGACCGAAAGGAAGACACTGATCCTGATCGTCGGGCCGAGCAGCGGCAGCGTCACGTGCCGGAAGCGCTGCCAGACGCCGGCGCCGTCGATGGAGGCGGCCTCGAGGAGCTCGCCGGGGATGCTCTGCAGTCCGGCGAGGAAGAGCATCATGTGGAAGCCGAAGTACTTCCAGGTCATGACCACGAACAGGGTCGGCATGACCGTCGAGGGATCGGAGAGCCACTTCCCCCGCAGCCCCTCCAGGCCGAGGGCGCCGGCGAGATGGTCGGCCATGCCGGCACCAGGAAGGAAGATCATCGTGAAGAGGACCGCCGTGACCACCTCGGACAGGATGTACGGCGCGAAGAACAGCATCCGGTAGACGGCCCGGCCGCGCAGCCTCTGGTTGAGCAGGACCGCGGTGAACAGCGCGAACGGCAACTGCACGGTGATCGACAGGGTGATCAGGTACAGCCCGTGCCCCAGATCGCCGAGGAAGACCTGATCGTCGAACAGCTTGGTGTAGTTCTCGATGCCCACGAAGTCGTCCATGGGGCCGGTCCCGCTCCACTTGAAGAAGCCGGTGTAGACGGCGACGGCGATCGGGGCGAGGACGAAGACGAGGAAGAGGACCAGAGCCGGGACGAGGAACCAGGCGACCGACGCCCAGCTGCGCAACCCGCGCAGCAGCGAGCGTGCCGGGGCGGGCGGAGCCACCGGCAGGGCGTCCTGCGTCCGCTCCTCGGTCAGCGTGGACACGGAGCTAGGCACCCTTCGCAGCCTCGGTGATCGACTTGGTGACCTGCTCGGGCGTCTTCTTGCCGGCGATGAGGTCGGCGACGCTGTCGTTGATCTCCTGGCCGACCGCCGGCGGGTAGGCCTGGTCGAGGTAGAGCTGGAAGCCCGTCGCCTTGACCAGGCTGTCGGCCACCGCCTTCCTGTTGGCGTCGGTGAGCTGGCTCTCCGCGCCCTTGACCACCGGCAGGTAGCCGTTGGAGGCCAGCAGCTTGGACTCGTTCTCCAGGACGAAGAACTTCAGGAACTCCAGCGCCTCCTTCGGCGCGCCCTTGCGCAGCGCGAAGCCACCGCCACCGCCGAACACGTCGGTGGCCCGGCCGACGCCGCCGTCGACCGTCGGGAAGGGGAAGAAGCCCAGGTCCGCTCCGAGGTCGGCGCCCGCGTCCTTCTGGACCGAGGGCCCCCACTGCCCCATCAGCTCCATGGCGGCCTTGCCGTTGCCCATGGTCGCGGCCTGGCCGCCGGGGGTGGCGTAGCCGGCACCGAGGAAGCCCGTCTGGAACGGCTGGAGGTCGACCAGCTCCTTGAGGTGGGTGCCCGCCTGGACGAAGCCGGCGCCGGTGAAGTCCTTGGTGGTCGCGGCCTGCTGCAGCGCGGGGAGGCCTGCGACGCGCATCGCGAGGTAGGCCCAGTAGTAGTGGCCCGGCCATTTCTCCTTGCCGGCGAGGGCGATCGGAGTGACGCCCGCCGCCTTGAGCTTCTTGACGTCTTCGAGGAGCTCGGCCCAGGTGGCCGGCGGAGCGGTGATTCCTGCCTCGGCGAAGAGCTTCTTGTTGTACCAGAAGCCGACCATGCCGACGTCGTAGGGCACCCCGTAGGTCCGGCCCTCGAACTGATAGGCCTGCAGCGAGACCGGGGTGAGGTCGGAGGACCAGCCGAACGCGTCCGTGAGGTCCTCGACCAGCCCCGCGTCGACCTGCTGCCGCAGCACGCCGCCGCCCCAGGTCTGGAAGACGTCGGGGAGCTTGCCCGACGAAGTGGTGGCCGTCAGCTTGGACTTGAACGCCTCGTTCTCCAACGAGGTCGTCTTGATCGTGATGTTCGGGTGGGCGGCCGTGAACGCCGAGGAGATCTGCGGGAAGAGGGACTTGCCCGGTTCCGTCGTGGCGATGTTCCACCACGCGAAGGTCACCTCGCCGTCGGCCGCCGGCCCCTGGCCGGAGTCCCCGCTGCCGCAGGCCGCGGTCAGCGAGAGGGACAGAGCGGTCAGGCCCGAGAGCGCCAGGAAGCTTCGTCGACTCGGGGGTGTGCTGGCCATGGGACCTCCGGGGTGGGGAATACCGGTTCGACTTCGAAAATGTTTCGTAACATTCTCGAATTCGTGCTGCCACAAACTAGGAACATGGGGCCCACCGGTCAAGCCTTCTCACCGAATTTCCGTCGGCAGCAGCCCTGTTGGAGGCTTGACAACCAGGTCACACCGACCGGAAACTCTTCGAAAGTTTGCGATATGTGTCGCCAGCCGCCGGCCCAAGGCGTCCGCGCAGAGGAGCGAAGTTGAGCGAGCAGCGTCCGACCCTGGCCGTCATCGCCGCGGAGGCAGGGGTCTCCCAGGCCACCGTGTCCAAGGTGATCAACGGTCGCTCCGATGTCGCACCCGCGACACGCGAACGGATCGAGACCCTGCTGCGATCTCACAACTACCTGCGCCCCGGCCGGCAGGGCAGGGCCCGCAGGTCGGGCCTGGTCGACTTGATCATCGGCGGTCTGGACAGCGCGTGGGCGGTGGAGATACTGCGCGGCGTCGAGGCCGAGTGCGCCCGGCGGAGCGTCGGCACCGTCGTGTCGCTCGTCCCGCCGGGCGAGGCCACGCCGTCGAGCTGGGCCGCACTGCCGGTCCTGCACCACAGCGACGGCGTCATCCTCGTCACCGCCTCGGTCACCCAGGCCCAGCGCGCCCAGGTCGAACAGGCCGGCGTGGCGCTGGTCGTCATCGACCCGATCGACCTGCCGGGCAACGGTGTGCCGAGCATCGGCGCGACCAACTGGGCGGGCGGCCTCGCCGCCACCGAGCACCTGCTGGAGCTGGGGCACCGCCGGATCGCCACGATCGGCGGGCGCAAGGAGATGCTCTGCAGCCAGGCCCGCATCGACGGGTACCGGGCCGCGCTGGAGCGGGCCGGGATCGAGGTCGACCGCGACCTGATCCGGTTCGGCGACTTCCAGCACGAGGGCGGCTTCCGGCGCGCCCGGGAACTGCTCGCCCTCCCCGAGCCGCCGACCGCCGTCTTCGCCGGTAGCGACCAGCAGGCGATGGGCGTCTACGAAGCCGCCCGGCAGGGCGGGCTGAGCATCCCGCACGACCTCAGCGTGGTCGGTTTCGACGACCTGCCGATGTGCGAATGGCTGTCACCGCCGCTGACCACCGTGCGCCAGCCGCTGGAGGAGATGGGCCGGCTCGCCGCCCGCACGCTCTTCCAGCTCCTGGACGGCCAGCCCCTGGTCAGCCCCCGGATGGAGCTCTCGACCGAGCTCAAGGTCCGGCTCTCCACCGCCCCGCCCCGTCTCTAGGAGAACTCCTTGACCGAGCCCTGGCGTGACCCCCTCCTGCCCGTGTCCACACGGGTCGCCGATCTGCTGGAACGGATGACGCTGGACGAGAAGGCGGGTCAGCTCGCCGGCTTCTGGGCGCTGCCCTCGGATCCGGGGACACCGGTCGCGCCGATGGAGGACGATTCCGGCGAGTCCGCGCCCGGCCTCGACGACATCGTCGCCCACGGGCTCGGCCAGCTCACCCGGGTGTTCGGCACCGCTCCGATCACCGCGGAAGCCGGGATGGAGCGGCTCGCCTCGCTCCAGCGGCAGGTGACCGGATCCGGCCGGTTCGGGATCCCGGCGGTCGCTCACGAGGAGTGCCTGACCGGGTTCATGACGTCGGGGGCGACGGTCTTCCCCGGGCCGCTGGCCTGGGGCGCGTCCTTCGATCCCGGGCTCGTGCGCCGCATGGCCGCCGCCATCGGCACGGGGATGCGGCGGGTCGGCGTCCACCAAGGGCTGGCTCCGGTGCTCGACGTGGTCCGCGACTACCGGTGGGGCCGGACCGAGGAATGCATCGGCGAGGATCCCTACCTCGTCGGAGCGATCGGCACCGCCTACGTGCAGGGCTTGGAGGGCGCCGGGATCGTGGCGACGCTCAAGCACTTCGCCGGGTACTCGGCCTCACGCGGCGGCCGGAACATGGCCCCCGTCTCCTCGGGGCCGCGCGAATTCAGGGACGTGCTGGTCGAGCCTTTCGTACGGGCACTGCGCGAGGGAGGCGCCCGGTCGGTGATGAACAGTTACACCGACGTGGACGGCGTCCCGGTGGCAGCCGACGAACGGCTGCTGACCGAACTGCTCAGGGGTGAGCTCGGTTTCGGCGGTGTGGTCGTCGCCGACTACTACGCCGTCTCCTTCCTTCAGACCCGGCACGGGGTCACCGGATCGCGCGGCGCGGCCGGCGCCCTGGCGCTGACCGCCGGAATCGATGTCGAGCTGCCCACGGCCCGCTGCTACGGCGAGCCGCTGACCGAACTCGTGCGGTCGGGAAGCCTGTCCGAGGAGTTCATCGACCGGGCCGCGGAACGGGTCCTGCTGCAGAAGGCCGAGCTCGGCCTGCTCGACCCCGGCTGGGAACCCGTCGAGCCCGGGCCGGTCGACCTCGACCCGCCGGAGAACCGGGCACTGGCCAGGCTCCTGGCCGAACGGTCCACCGTGCTGCTCGCCAACGACGGCACCCTGCCGCTGCGGCCGTGCCGTGTCGCGATCAGCGGGCCGTACGCCGACGACCCCCGGTCCTTCCTCGGCTGCTATTCCTTCCCCAACCACGTCGCGCTGCCCGGCGACCTCGGGCTGGAGATCCCGACGCTCGGCGAGGCGCTCACCGCTGCCGGGTTCACGGTCACCGAGGACGATCCGGACGTGAACGTGCTGGTGCTCGGGGACCGGGCCGGCATGTTCGGCCGGGGCACCTCCGGGGAGGGCTGCGACGCCGAGACCCTCGACCTGCCCGGCGACCAGGCCTCACTCGCCTCCGCCGTTCTGGACTCCGGGGTGCCGACCGTCCTGGTCCTCGTCTCCGGACGGCCCTACGCGCTCGGCACGCTGGCCGAACGCGCATCGGCCGTGGTGCAGGTGTTCTTCCCCGGCGAGGAGGGCGGGACGGCGCTGGCCCGGATCATCAGCGGGGCCGCCGAACCGTCCGGGCGGCTGCCCGTCTCCATCCCCCGCCAGGTCGGCGGACAGCCAGGCACCTACCTGCACGCCAGGCTCGGCGGGCACACCGACTGGAGCTCGGCGGACCCGACCCCGCTGTTCCCCTTCGGACACGGGCTGAGCTGGACCAGCTTCACCTGCTCGGAGCTCTCGGTGGATCCCGTCGCCGCGACGGACGGGGCCGTCGCCGTTTCGGTCACCGTACGCAACGTCGGCGAGGTGGCCGGGACCGAGGTGGTCCAGCTGTACCTCTCCGACCCCGTGGCGTCCGTCGTCCGGCCGCAGCGGTGGCTCGCCGGATTCGCCAGGGTCGAACTGCGGCCGGGAGCGGCCGCCCGGATCACTTTCGCCGTCCATGCCGACCGGACCTCCTTCACCGGGCTCGACCTGCGCAGGAGAGTGGAGCCCGGGGAGATCGGCGTGGCCGTCGGACGGTCCAGCGGCGATCTTCCGCTCCAGGGCTCCTTCACCCTGGAGGGCCCCGTACGTCACCCGGGGGCCGACCGGGTGCTGTCCGTGCCGGTCGAGATCGTCCCGGTTCCATGACCACGTTGTTCGATGATCCCGTCTTCGGTGATCCCGTGCTGCCCGGGTTCCGGCCCGACCCGTCCGTCTGCCGAGTGGGCGCGGACTACTACCTGGTGACGTCCAGCTTCGAATGGTTCCCGGGCCTTCCCGTGTTCCACAGCCGCGATCTCGTGAACTGGCGGCGCATCGGCTCCGCCCTCGACCGGCCGTCCCAGCTCGACCTCGACGGGTGCGAGCCCTCACGGGGGCTGTTCGCACCGACGATCCGGCACCATGACGGGGTCTTCCATCTCGTCTGCACGCTGATGGACGGCCCCGGCCATTTCGTCGTCACGGCGACCGACCCGGCGGGGCCGTGGTCGGAGCCGCACTGGCTGGACGGCGAGGGCTTCGACCCGTCGCTGTTCTTCGACGACGGGCCGGACGACAGCGGCGACGGCGACGGCCGGGCCTGGTTCACCGCCGCCCGCGTGGTGGACGAGGACGCCGGCCTCACCGAGATCTGGATGCGCGAGTACCTTCCCCGCGAACGACGGCTCACGGGACCGGAGCACGTCCTGTGGTCGGGGAGCCACCCCGGCGCCCGATGGTCGGAAGCCCCGCACCTCTACAAGATCGACGGCACCTATCTTCTGCTCACCGCCGAGGGTGGCACCGATGTGGACCACACCGTGGTGGCCGCCCGCGCCGACCACGTGACCGGCCCGTACGTGGGCGCCCCCGGCAACCCGGTGCTGCCACCCGCCAAGGGCCCGGTCACCTGCACCGGTCACGCCGACCTCGTCCAGACCCCGTACGGCGACTGGCGGGCCGTCCTCCTGGGCGTCCGCCCGGGCTCCGCCCTCGGCCGCGAGACCTTCCTCAGCCGGATCACCTGGGACGAGGGCTGGCCGGTCTTCTCCCCCGTCGTCCACACCGACCTTCGCCGCCCCCTCCACGACGGCTTCACCACCCTCTCCGCCGACTGGAGCACCCTGCGCACCCCACCCGCGCGGTTCTGGACCACCGGCGACGGACTGCGCCTCCAGCTCCGCCCCGAACGCCTCGGTGAACGCACCACCCCGTCCCTCCTGGCCCGCCCCCAGGAACAGCCCGACTGCGACGTCTCCACCGAACTGCACTTCACCCCCGCCGCACCGCACGAACAGGCCGGCCTCGCCGTGGTCCTCGACGACGACACCCATCTCCTCTTCCTCCGTACGACGGAAGGACTCAGCCTCCGCCGCGGGCCCGAGGTCCTGGCCGGCATTCCCCTCCCCCCGGGCCCCGTTCGCCTGGGGGTTCGCATCCGGGGCTTCAGCCACACCTTCGCCCACGCGGCACCCGACGGCACGTGGAAGGATCTGCCCACCGTAGAAGCCACCTTCCTGACCCCGCTGTTCACCAGCATCCAGCTCGGCCTCTACGCCACCTCCAACGGCCGCCCCTCCGCCGGCCAAGCGCACTTCACGTGGTTCGCCGTCACGTACCCGAGCCGACGGGAACCGCCGGGACGCCGGTGATCCCGCGAACGTCCCGGGTCCCGCCCGCCGATCAGGCCTGCACGGGCAGATCGGGGGCGGACTCGCGCACGGTCAGGCGGGTCGGGAGGATCAGCGGGCTGGGGCGGTGTCCTTCGATGGCACCGACCAGCATCCGGGCCATCTCCTGCCCCAGCGCCCGCACCGGCTGATGGACCGTGGTCAGCGGCGGGCTGGTGTGCCGGGCGCTCGCCAGGTCGTCGAAGCCGATCACCGCGACGTCCTCGGGCACCCGGAGCCCCCGTTCCCGCAAGGTGCGCAGAGCGCCGATGGCCATCGCGTCGGAGGCCGCGAACACCGCATCGGGGTCGGGGTGCGCCCGGAGCAGTCGCTCCATCGCTGCGGCGCCGCCGTCCTCGGTGAACTGTCCGGGCTCGACCCCGAGCAGCGGCAGGCCGGACAGGGTCAGACCGTCGGTGAACCCCTGCTCCCGCGCGACGGAGGCCCTGGCATCCACCTGTCCGGTGATCATGACGGGCCGTCGGCGGCCCGTGCGCGCGAAGTGCTCGGCGGCCAGCCGGGCACCGCCCCGGTTGTCGGCGTCCACGTACCATGTGGGCTCCCCGGTGAGCGGGAGTCCGCCGAAGACGACGGGGAGGCCGGCCTCCTGGCACAGGCGTCCCAGGAGATCGTCGCCGCGCAGCGCCATCAGCATGACGCCGTCGGCCCGGCGGGAGCGCAGCAACCGCTCGAACCTCTCCCGGCCGCGCGGGGTGTTGGCCAGCAGCAGGATCAGTTCGAGGTCGGTCTGCTCCAGCGCGGCGCTGACGCCGACGACGACCTCCGCGAAGAACGGGTCGGCGAACAGGCCCGGCTCGTCGCTGGAGACTGCCAGCACCACCGCTCCGACCTTGCGGGTCGCCAGGGCCTGCGCGGCCGGATTGGGCACGAAACCCAGCTCGCGCACGGCCCGTTGGACCGCCTCCCGCTTGGCGCGGCTTACGTGCGGGGCGTTGTTGATCACACGGGAGGCCGCCGTGCGCGACACACCGGCTCGTGCGGCCACCTCGTCGAGAGTCGGCATGCGCTTGGGCGACGGCTCCATGCGAGAACTGCTCCTCGTGCTCACGCGGACGGCGGAACAGCGGCCATGATTCCACGCACGGCACCGACTTCGGACCTGCGCACGGGTGTCGTCCTTGGTCTCGATTCGGTAGCGCTTCCAACCTGTCGCGCCATAACGGCGACGACGGCAGTTTCGCGTTCAACCTCTTGACACGCCCTGGCGACGAACCCAATCATCCCATCAGCGCGGTCCGACCCGTCCCAGAACTGGAAGCGCTTCCAACAACTTCCCCACCTCTCGGAGGAAGAATCATGCGCAAGTCCGTCCGAGCCGCATCGGCCCTGCTGGCCGGTGTCCTCACCACCGGCCTCGCCCTGATCGACGCCGGCCCCGCATACGCCGCCGACCCGACCACCATGACCAGCGGCTTCTACACCGACCCCGACAACTCCGCCCTGCGGTGGGCCAACGCGAACCCGGGCGACGGGCGGGCGGCGGCGATCCGGACGTCCATCGCCCACACCCCGGCAGCCCGCTGGTTCGGCAACTGGAGCGGCGACATCGGCACCGCCGTCGGCGCCTACGTCGGCCGCGCGGACTCCCACGACAAGCTGCCGATCCTGGTCGCGTACAACATCCCCGACCGGGACATCTGCGCCGGTCACTCCGGCGGCGGCGCCGGGAGCCGCGCCGCGTACGACGCCTGGATCGCCGCCTTCGCCAGTGGCATCGGCAACCGCCCGGCCGTCGTCGTCCTCGAACCCGACGCGCTCGGCCACGAAAGCTGCATGACGGCCGATCAGATCGCCGAGCGCAACGCCATGCTGAAGAACGCCATCGCCCAGTTCAAGGCCAAGGCACCCAATACCTGGGTCTACCTCGACGCCGGGAACCCCGGCTGGATCGATGCCCCGACCATGGCGCGCCAGCTTGCCGCCGCCGGTGTCAGCGGGGCACGCGGCTTCGTGCTCAACGTCTCCAACTACTTCACCACCGACCAGAACACGTCCTACGGCAACGCGGTCAACTCCGCTCTCGGCTCCTACGGCTACACCAAGCCGTTCGTCGTCGACACCAGCCGCAACGGCAACGGCTCCAACGGCCAGTGGTGCAACCCCGCGGGCCGCCGGATCGGTACTCCGAGCCGGCGCGGCGCAGGCGGCGCCGAGATGCTGCTGTGGATCAAGATCCCCGGCGAGTCCGACGGCAACTGCGGCGCCGGGGCCGGCTCCTCGGCCGGGCAGTTCCTGCCCGAGGTCGCCTACAAGATGATCTACGGCTACTGACCGAGGTGCAGAGTCTCGGCTGATCAATGAGTCATCGCCTTCGAAATATTTCGATGGCGATGACTCAATAGAAAGCGGCCACCGGGCTACCCCAGAGGGACACATTCCCGAAATCCTTTCGAAACTCTTGACTTGTTTCGGCGGGGTTTCCAGACTGAGGCCCGAGGTGGTCCGCCTTTCTGTGTCCGGGCGCCAAGGTGCCGGCCTTTGATTTTTCACGTCCCGGTGGTGAGCGTCCTTTGTCCATGGACGCGGGCGTCGTTCACGCGGATTCACCCTTCCGCGCTCCAATTCCGTTGTTTCTGTCCTGGAGGCTCTTTTATGGGCTCACATTCCATTCCACCGACCACCGTCCGCCGGAGGATCGGTGGTCTTTACGCGGCCCTGGTCGTCGCCGTCGTCGGTTCGGCCGCCGCGCTGGTGGCGCCGCTGACGTCACACGCCGCCGAGAGCACGCTCGGTGGCGCGGCGGCGCAGAGCGGCCGGTACTTCGGCGCCGCCATCGCATCGGGCAGGCTGGGCGACTCGGCGTACACGACGATCGCGGGCCGCGAGTTCAACTCGGTGACGCCCGAGAACGAGATGAAGATCGACGCCACCGAGCCCCAACAGGGTCAGTTCAACTTCGCCGCCGGTGACCGCGTCTACAACTGGGCGGTGCAGAACGGCAAGCAGGTACGCGGCCACACCCTGGCCTGGCACTCCCAGCAGCCGGGCTGGATGCAGAACCTCAGCGGCAGCACGCTGCGCCAGGCGATGACCAACCACATCAACGGCGTGATGGCCCACTACAAGGGCAGGATCGGCCAGTGGGACGTGGTGAACGAGGCCTTCGCCGACGGCAGTTCGGGAGCCCGGCGCGACTCCAACCTGCAGCGCACCGGCAACGACTGGATCGAGGTCGCCTTCCGCACCGCGCGCGCCGCCGACCCGGCCGCCAAGCTCTGCTACAACGACTACAACATCGAGAACTGGACCTGGGCCAAGACCCAGGCCGTGTACGCCATGGTCCGGGACTTCAAGCAGCGCGGCGTGCCGATCGACTGCGTCGGCTTCCAGTCCCACTTCAACAACGACAGCCCCTACAACAGCAACTTCCGCACCACCCTGCAGAGCTTCGCCGCCCTCGGCGTCGACGTGGCCGTCACCGAACTCGACATCCAGGGCGCGTCGGCCACGACCTACGCCAACGTGACCAACGACTGCCTGGCCGTCCCGCGCTGCCTCGGCATCACCGTCTGGGGTGTGCGCGACACCGACTCCTGGCGATCGGAGCAGTCGCCGCTGCTGTTCGACGGCAACGGCAACAAGAAGCCCGCCTACACCTCCGTGCTGGGCGCACTCAACGCCGGCTCCTCGACTCCCACTCCGACCCCCTCGCCCGGTTCCGGCCAGATCAAGGGCGTCGGTTCGGGCCGCTGCCTGGACGTGCCCGGTGCCAGTACCACCGACGGCACCCAGCTCAACCTGTGGGACTGCAACAACCGCACCAACCAGCAGTGGTCGTACACGGCGAGCGGCGAGCTCAGGGTCTACGGCAACAAGTGCCTGGACGCCGCCGGCACCGGCAACGGC
Organism: Streptomyces bambusae; assembly: GCF_019400985.1. Lineage (GTDB taxonomy): Bacteria > Actinomycetota > Actinomycetes > Streptomycetales > Streptomycetaceae > Streptomyces > Streptomyces bambusae_A. Next base: position 46,716 of record NZ_WTFF01000002.1, on the reverse strand, counting down.
GTCAAGGTCCAGATCTACAGCTGCTGGGGCGGCGACAACCAGAAATGGCGCCTCAACTCCGACGGATCCATCGTCGGGGTGCAGTCCGGCCTCTGCCTCGACGCCACCGGCTACGGCACCGCCAACGGCACCCTGATCCAGCTCTACTCCTGCTCGAACGGCAGTAACCAGCGCTGGACCCGTACCTGAACCACTGAGGACCCACGTACCGCTCGCCCAGCGCCGTCGCCCTGATCGGCCGGAGCGGTCCCGTACGCGCCCTGCCCGCCGCACTCGATCGGCGGCGGGCAGGGCGTGAGGGTCGTTCAGGAGCAGAGTGCACCGCCCAGCGTGTAGCGCGTCGGGATCGCGTTGGTACCCGAGTACGTCGCCTGGAAGCCGAAGCTCGCGCTGCCGCCGGGCGCCAGCGTGCCGTTCCACCCGGCGTCCCGGGCGGTGACCGTGTTGCCCGACTGGCTCACGACGGCGTTCCAGGCGTTGCCGATCCGCTGATCACCCGCGAAGCTCCAGCCGAGGGTCCAGCCGGAGATCGCCGAGGTTCCGGTGTTCCGCACGGTCACCGTCGCCGTGAAGCCGTTGCCCCAGGCGTTGTCGATCCGGTACGCCACCGTGCACGAAGCCGCCGGCGCGTCGTCGTCCGCCTCCGTCGCCGTGAACGTCGCGGGCTGCACGCCGGGGCCACCGGCCGTGAAGGTCGCACTGCCCGGCAACGCGTCCGCATCCTGCGCGGCGGAGACCGCAACCCGCTGCGCCGTCGCCCAGTTGGCCGGGGTGAACACCAGCGTCGCGGCCGCCGACAGGTCCTCGTCACCGGAGGTCCGGGCCACCGTCACCGTCACGTTCTGCCCGGGCGCGGCCGACAGCCGCACGTCCACCGGAGCCGAAGCGTCCTCCGGGACCGTCACGGCCGCCGGTGCCACCTGGACCACGGGCACCGCCGGGGCGCTGCGCCGCTCAGCCGCAAAGGCCGCCAGCCAGGCCAGCGAGGCGTTCCAGTTGATGGCCACCTCGTTCGTGGAGTAGGAGCCGATGTCGTCCACGTAGCACCCCGCCGGAGCGCAGCCCGTGAGCTTCTCCCTGGCCACCGGGTCCTCCAGTCCCGCGTTCGGCCCGCCCGCGAAGGAACCGGCCGGCGGGTGCGGCAGCGAGGCCTCGTTCTGGTGCGCCCAGAACCGGTGGTGCTGGTTCTCGGAATGGCGATCGCCGTAGCCGGTGACGTAGGAGAGGTCGAGCGCATTGCGGCCCAGCAGGTAGTCCAAGGACTCCAGCGCTCCGGCCCGGTAGCGCTGCTGACCGGTCAGCTCGTACGCCACGGCCAGCACCATCGCGTTGTTGGTGACGGAACTGTTGGAGCCCCACACGTACCCGGTGGCGGGGAGCGGCACCGCATAGCCCTGTCCGGCCATGACGGACAGGTGGCCGTCGGCGGCCGCGGTCAGCAGGCCGCGCAGCCGGGCCATGTCGTCGGCGGGCAGGGTCACGCCGGGGACGGTGGCGAGGGTGATGCGACCGAGCGTCGCGGTTCCGCCCCACCAGAACGCGTCGACGGGCTTGGTGTGGTGCGCAGAGGAGGTGACGGCGTCCCGGTACGGTGACTCACCGGTGGTGGCCAGGAGTTCCGCCGCTGCCCAGTAGAACTCGTCGGAGACGTCGGCGTCCTCGTACGCACCGCCGCCGGTGTTGTCGGTCGCCGGCGCGAGCACGTCCGGGTTGGCCTTGGCGGCCGTCCAGGCGCGGCGGGCCGCGTCCAGGCAGCGCGCTGCGAACGCGGCGTCGTACGGCGCGTACACCCGGGCGCACTGCGCGGCCGCGGCGGCCAGGTTCAGCGTCGCGGCGGTCGACGGCTTGTGCAACTCACGCTGTTCGGAGTCGAGTTCGGGCCGGGTGGGGAGGGCGGTCCAGTTGGCGTCGTGCATCTTGTGGAAGGCCATCCCGGCCATCGGCCTCCCGGCCGGGACCTGCATCCGCAGCAGGAACTCCAGCTCCCAGCGGGCCTCGTCCAGCACGTCCGGCGTCCCGTTGCCACGCTCCGGCACGCGCAGCGTCGCGTCCCCGAGGGCCGCATCCCCGCCCGAACGGTGGGCCCGCTCGAAGGAGTTGACCATTTCCCAGGCGGATATGCCGCCGTTGACCACGTACTTGCCGTGGTCGCCCGCGTCGTACCAGCCGCCACGCACGTCCAGTCGGTAGTCGCACACCCCGACCTGGCAGGGGACGCTGCTGTCGCCCTTGTTGGGGGCCACGCCCAGGTGCCCGGCGGGGCGGGCGTAGGCAGTGCCGCCCGCCAGGGCGGCGTCGATCGCAATGCCGCTGCGCTGCTGATAGAAGAACGACATGCTGTCGGCGCGTAATCCGTCGTACAGCGCGGCGGAGATGTCGAAGGGGTGGCTGGTCCGACCGTCGACGACCAGGGTGAAGCCGGTGCCGTTGCCTGTGTACGCGCCGAAGTCCACCAGGTGCGTGGACTGGCCGGACGCCTGGTCGGCGCCGTGCACCGTGGTGGTGCCCGAGGCGGCCACCGCGCCCGAGGTGTCGCGCAGTTGCCAGGCGAGCGGGGCGGTCGCGGAGCTGACCACGGTGGCACGCTTGGGGCCGTCGGGCAGGTAGCCGAGCTGGTTGACCCGGACGGGTGTGCCGGCAGCGGCTGCGACGGTGGCGGCAGCCGCGACCGGAGCGGTCAGGGCAGTCGTGGGCAGGACGCCGACGGCCAGCGCCAGGCCGGCGAGCACGGCGGCCGCGCGACGTGGCACGCCGCGGGCAGAGGTGACAGGAGGCACGGGTGGAGCCTTCCTTGGTGGGCGGGACACGGGTGGGAGCGCTCCCAATCAAAGCCAGCCGTCGGACGGCCCGTCAAGTACCGCGGTTCTGGGGACAGTTGGCGGACTCGTCCCCGGGCAGGTCGACCTGGACGTCGCTGGACCACCGGCTCGAGTCGTGCACCACGTGGACGCGGCACCGTCCGGTACGGCGTCGGCCGTCGCGCTGACGGACGCGGGCAGGTTGCGCCGGCAGCTGCGGGGCTTCGGCGCCGGCCAGGCGGCCGGCTTGCGGACGAGGTCGCGCCCCGGCGGGCGTGCCGGCCGTCCGCCTCACCGCGGAGAACCCCCGGGCGCCGCCCCTCCCGCGCGGGCTTCACGGCGCCACAGCGCGATGCGTGCTCGACGGCCGCCGGACCGCAGTGGCCTCCGACGGCACGACTCATGTGCCGGTTCGGCGGTGCGCGGCCTCAGACGCCCCGGGCGTGAGGGACGTTGCCGTAATAGGCGTCCGGTCCGTGCTTGCGGGTGAAGTGCCGCTCCAGCAGATGCCTCGGCGGCTCGGAGGTGTCCCCGAGGCGGGAGCCCAGCGCCAGCGTGTGCAGCGCCATCTCCGCCACGGCCTCGCAGACGATGGCGTTCTCCAGCGCAGCCTTCGCGGTGGCGCCCCAGGTGAAGGGGCCGTGTCGTGAGACGAGCGCTCCGGGGACCTCGTCGGCCCGACGGGGGTCGCCGTCCAGCCGGGCGACGATCACCTGTCCGGTGTTGTACTCGTAGTCCTGCGCGCACTGCTCGGCGGTGAGGTCCGCCGTCACGGGGACCGGCCCGTTGAAGGTGTCCGCGTGTGTCGTACCGAGCACGGGGATCGGGCGGCGCGCCTGGGCGAAGGCGACCGCATGCGCCGAGTGCGTGTGGGTGACACCACCGATGGAGGGGAAGGCCCGGTAGAGGCACCGATGGGTTTCGGTGTCGGTGGACGGCCTGAGGTGCCCGTCGACGACCCGCCCGTCCTCCAGCGCCACCGCCACCAGGTCCTCCTCGGTGAGGTCGGCGTAGGAGACCCCGGACGGCTTGATGACGAAGACGCCGGCGTCTCGATCCACTCCGCTGACGTTTCCCCAGGTGAGGGTGGCCAGGCCGGCTTCCGGGATGCGCAGGTTGGCCGCGAGCACCTCGCGGCGGAGGTCCTTGAGGCTGCTCTCACTCACTACGTTCTCTCCGTCTCTGCGACACAGGCGGCACATGGGCGGCGGTTTCCTGCAGCGCGGTCCGGCAGGCTCCCCGTAAAATTGTGAGCGCTAACAAGCACAGATCTCAAGAGCTACGACACAGTTTCCCGCCCACACCTTGCGGTCAACGCTGCATAATGTGAACGCCAACATCGATACCTGGTCGACAATCTCCCGGTCGGTCCGAGACGTGTGCGGGCCGCGGCCGGTTCGATACCTTGAGGGAAGGCCGCTCGATGAGGAAAGGAAGAGAGTTGACCCAGCTCCCAGACGTCTCGCGCGCGCCCACGATGACGGACGTCGCGCGCGTCGCCGGCGTGTCCCATCAGACCGTTTCACGGGTGCTCAGCGACCACCCGAACGTCAGCGCCAAGACCCGGGCCGCGGTGACGCAGGTCATCGAGCAGCTGGGGTACCGCCGCAACTCGGCGGCCCGGGCCCTGGCCACTCGCCGGACCCACACACTGGGCGTCATCGCGGTGAACACCACTCTGCACGGGCCCGCCAGCACCGTGGCGGGAGTTCAGGAGGCGGCTCGGGACCGGGGCTATCTGACGTCCGCCGTCACGCTCCGGACGGCCACGCAGACGGCCCTCGCCGAGGCCATGCAGCACCTCGCCGGGTGGGGCGTGGAGGGGATCGTCGCCGTCACTCCCCAACGCGCCGCGGTGAGGGCCCTGGCGGCATTGGAAGCACCGTGCCCGGTGGTCACCGTGGAAGGCGGCCACACCCTGGACCTGCCGGGGGTGTCGCTGGACCAGAACCTCGGCGCTCGCCTGATCACGGAACATCTCCTCGCCTCGGGCCACGCCACCGTGTGGCACGTCGCAGGCCCTCCCGACTGGCTCGAGAGCGAGGCCCGCACACAGGGGTGGGAGGAAGCGCTGCGCGATGCCGGCGCCGAGGTGCCACCCCTGCTGCGCGGCGACTGGAGTCCGCTGTCGGGATACCAGGCAGGCCAGCAGCTCGCGGGGCGGGTACGGGCGTCACGAGGGCAGGGAGCGGGCCTCACCGCGGTGTTCGTCGCCAACGACCAGATGGCCCTCGGTGTCCTGAGGGCCTTGCGGGAAGCGGGCCTGCGCACGCCGGAGGACGTAGCGGTGGCCGGCTTCGACGACATCCCCGAGGCGGAGTTCTTCCCACCCCCGCTGACGACGATCCGTCAGGACTTCGCCTCGCTCGGCCGCGACAGCATCGGCTTGCTCCTGGACCACATCGAAGGCCGGACCGACGAGTCGACACACCTGGTGGTGGCGCCCGAGCTCATCGTGCGCGCCAGTACGGCCCGCAGGATCGCTCCACCCGGCGAATGACCCCCACCGCCCGGGGCGGCGGACAGAACCGGCCCGCCCTCTCAGGCGGTGACCGTGGCGAAGCTGTGGATCGTGGTCGACCGGTACAGCTCGCCCGGGCGCAGGAGGACCATCGGGCAGTCGGGGCGGCTCGGGGAGTCCGGGAAGGGCCGGGCGTCCAGTCGCAGGGGGCGGCCCGTCCGCGGACAGCACGCGAGCGCGGACGGGCTGACGGGCTGCGGAGCCGGAGTCAGTCGGCGGCGGGGCGGCGGCCGCTCATCAGACGTTGCAGCACGATGAACACGAGCAGCAGGGCGCCGATGACGATCCGGGTCCACCAGGAGCTGAGCGTGCCCTGGAAGTTGACGACCGTCTGGATCATGCCGAGGACGAGGACGCCGAGGGCGGTGCCCAGGACGAAGCCGGAGCCTCCGGTCAGCAGCGTGCCGCCGATCACGGTGGCGGCGATCGCGTCGAGTTCCATGCCCATGGCGTGAAGGGCGTAGCCGGAGAGCATGTAGAAGGTCAGCAGGACGCCGCCGAGTGCGGAGCACAGGCCGCTGACGGCGTATACGGCGATCTTGGTGGAGCCCACCGGAAGGCCCATCAGGCGTGCGGAGGACTCGTTCCCGCCCAGCGCGTACACGTTGCGGCCGAAGCGCGTGTGGTGCAGCACGACGAAGGCGGTCACCAGCACGGCCAGGGCGATGACCACCGGGATCGAGACGAACAGTCCCCCCGGGCCGTACAGCCGGGTCTGCGCGATTCCCGCCGTGGTGGGGTCGCTGATCGTGATGGATTCGGTGCTGATCGTGTAGCAGAGCCCGCGGGCGAGGAACATGCCGGCCAGGGTGACGATGAACGGCTGGATCTCGAAGGTGTGGATGATCCAGCCCATGAGCGTCCCGCTCGCGGCGCCGACCAGCAGGACCAGCGGAATGACGGCGGCCAGGGGCCAGCCGTGCGACTCGACCAGCCAGGCGGTGAGCGTGGTCGACAGGGCCACCATGGAGCCGACGGACAGATCGATGCCGCCGGTGAGGATGACGAAGGTCGCCCCGACCGCGACGACCAGGAGGAATCCGTTGTCGATCAGCAGGTTCAGCACGACTTGCGCGGAGAGGAAGCCCTCGTAGCGCACCGATCCGACGCCGAACATGACGAGCAGCAGGACGGCCGTGACGATCAGTGGGATACGGGTGCGGGTGCGCGGGGACACCGTCGCGAAGGGGCGGGTGAGCCCAGCGGCGGCGCTCGCGGTGCCGGTACTCATGCGCGTACCTCCTGCTGCTGCGGGGCGGTGCCCGCCGTGGTGTGGGATCGGGGAGTGGTCGTCCTGCGGCGGCGCAGGACCTTCGCCCGGAAGACCGGGGACTGCACGAGGCAGACGACGATGACGACGAAGGCCTTGAAGACGAGGGTGGTCTCGGGTGGGACGCCGAGGCTGTAGACGGTGGTGGACAGGGTCTGGATGATCAGTGCGCCCAGGACGGTGCCGCCGAGGGAGAAGCGTCCTCCGGTCAGGGCGGTGCCGCCGACGACGACGGCGAGGATCGCGTCGAGTTCGATCCACAGGCCGGCGTTGTTGCCGTCGGCGCTGGAGACGTTGGAGCTGATCATCAGCCCGGCGACGGCGGCACACAGCGCGCTGAAGACGTAGACCAGGGCGAGCAGCCCGCCGGCGCGGATGCCGACCAGGCGGCTGGCGGAGGGGTTGCCGCCTACGGACTCGATCAGCATGCCGAGCGCGCTGCGACGGGTGACGAAGCCGGTGAACGCGACGAGGGCGGTGGCCAGGAGGACGGCGAACGGGAAGGTCAGCCAGTAGCCGCCGCCGATCATCTTGTAGGGGGCGCTGGTCACCGTGACGATCTGGCCGCCGGTGATCAGCTGGGCGACGCCGCGGCCCGCGACCATGAGGATCAAGGTGGCCACGATGGGCTGCACCCCCAGCCCGGACACCAGGAAGCCGTTGGCGAGGCCCAGTACGAGGGCGACGCCGAGCGCGAGGGCGACCGCCGTGAGCATGGTGGCGACACTGCCGGGATGCGCGGCGGTGGAGATGTGCCCACAGGCGAGGGCGCCGGCGATGGCGACGGTGGAACCCACCGAGAGGTCGATGCCGCGGGTGGCGATGACGAGGGTCATGCCGAGCGCCACGAGGGTGAGGGGCGCGCCGAACTGGAGGATGTCGATGAGGCTGCCGTAGAGGTGGCCGTCGCGTACGCGGACGGAGAAGAAGTCGTGGTGGAACGCGAGGTTGCCGAGGAGCAGCGCGAGCAGGATGAGCGCGGGCCACAGCAGGCGGTGGCCGGCCAGGCGTCTCCCGATTCCGCCGACCGCCTCGGACTTGGCAGGCTGGGTGGTCATGAGTCCGCTCCGGTGGCGATGGTCGTGAGGAGGCGTTCGGGCGTGACGGTGTCGTCGTTCGTGAGGGTGGCCACCATGCGGTGGTCGCGGAGCACGGCGATACGGTGGCTCAGGCGCAGGACCTCTTCGAGTTCCGCCGAGATGAACAGCACGGCTGTGCCTTCGCCCGCCAGGCGGGCCACGAGTTTCTGGATCTCCGCCTTGGCCCCGATGTCGATGCCCCGGGTGGGTTCGTCGAGGATCAGGAGCCGCGGTGCGGTCAGCAGCCAACGCGCGAGGAGGACCTTCTGCTGGTTGCCTCCGCTGAGGTGGCGTACCTGCGCTTCGGGGTCGCCGGGGCGGATGTCCAGGGCCTGGATCCAGTGCCGTGCCAGTTCGTCCTGTTTCGTGCGGGACAGCGGCCTGGTCCAGCCACGGGCGGCCTGCAGAGCCAGGACGATGTTCTCGCGGACCGTGAGCTCGCCCACCAGCCCCTCGGACTTGCGGTTCTCGGAGCAGAACGCGATGCCCCGGGCGATGGCGTGGCGGGGGGTGCGCAGGAGTACCTTCCTGCCCTCGATACTCACTTCTCCGGCGTCCGCGCTGTCCGCGCCGAACAGGAGGCGCGCCACTTCGGTGCGGCCCGAGCCGAGGAGGCCGGCCAGTCCGATGACCTCGCCGGCATGGATGTCGAGGTCGTACGGTTCGACCGAGCCCGTGCGGGTCAGCCGTCGCGCCTGGAGGAACGGCTCGCTGGTCGCCCGCTGCGCGGCTTCCTCGTGGGCACGGACGGACAGCTGGTCGAGGGTGGCCAGTTCTCCGCCGATCATGCGCTGTACGAGCGTCACCGGAGTGAGTTCGCCGATGGGGTACTCGCCTTCCAGGCGGCCGTTGCGCAGGATGGTGACGCGGTCGCAGAGATCGAACACCTGGTCGAGGAAGTGCGTGACGAACAGGATGGCCACACCGCGGTCCCGCAGGCGCCGCACCAGGGTGAAGAGCTGGGCGACCTCCTCGCGGTCCAGGCTGGAGGTCGGTTCGTCCAGTACGAGCACCTTCGCCGAGACGTCCACCGCCCGGACGATGGCGACCAGTTGCTGCACGGCCAGGGAGTGCGAACCGAGCAGACTCGTGACGTCCAGGCCGAGGTCCAGTTCCGTCAGCAGCTCTGCCGCCCGCTGCCGCATCGCGGACCAGTGGATGAGACCGAACCGGCGCGGTTCGCGCCCGATGAGGACGTTCTCGGCGACCGAGATGTTCGGGCAGAGGTTGACCTCCTGGTAGACGGTGCTGACTCCGGCCTGCTGCGCCTGGAGGGGGTCCGCGAACACGTGGGGCCGGCCGTCGACGAGGATGGTGCCGCCGTCGGCGGGGTGGACACCGGTGAGCACCTTGATCAAGGTGGACTTCCCGGCGCCGTTCTCGCCCATCAGGGCGTGCACCTCACCGGGGAAGAGCCGAAGGGCGACTCCGTCGAGGGCGAGCACGCCCGGGAACTGCTTGCGGATGCCCTGGGCTTCCAGGACCGGCTGCGGGTCGCCGGAGTCCGTGGGCCGCGGGGTGGGCGGGGTTGCCATCCGCCCTCCTCTCATGGGTGGGGTGGTGGAGCGGGCTCGGGACGGTGGAGGAGGGGAGCCGGGGCAGGCCTCCTCCCGCACCGGAACCTGCTGTTTCAGTAGTTCCGGGACGGCAGCGCGGCCGCGGCCTTGTCCTGCGGGAAGACACCCTCCTGAGTCTCGACACGAGGCGGCACGCTCTCCCCTGCCGCGACCTTCTTGGTCAGCTCCATCAGCTGGTCGCCGAGCAGCGGGTTGCACTCCACCACGACGTTGATCTTGCCCTCGGTCATCGCGACGAAGGCGTCCTTGATCCCGTCCACCGAGATCACCTTGATGTCCGTCCCGGGCTTCTTGCCGGACTCCTCGATGGCCTGGATGGCGCCGAGGGCCATGTCGTCGTTGTGGGCGTAGAGGACGTCGATGTCCTTCTGGGACTTCAGGAACGCCTGCATGACCTCCTTGCCCTTGGCGCGGGTGAAGTCGCCCGACTGCGAGGCCACGATCTTGAACTTGCCGTCGGCGCGGATGACGTCGGCGAAGCCGGCCTTGCGGTCGTTGGCGGGTGCGGAGCCCGTGGTGCCCTGGAGTTCGACGATGTTGACCGGGCCCTGCTCGTTCGCGTACGCGCTGGTCAGCCACTCGCCCGCGGACTTGCCCTCCTTGACGAAGTCCGAGCCCAGGAAGGTCTTGTAGAGGGAGGTGTCCTTGCTGTCCACGGCACGGTCGGTGAGGATGACCGGGATGCCGGCGTCCTTGGCCTCCTTCAGCACCGGGTCCCAGCCGGACTCCACGACCGGCGAGAAGGCGATGACGTCGACCTTCTGCTGGATGAAGGTGCGGATCGCCTTGATCTGGTTCTCCTGCTTCTGCTGCGCGTCGGAGAACTTGAGGGTGATTCCGGCCTTCTTCGCCGCCTCCTGGACGGACTTGGTGTTGGCGGTGCGCCAACCGCTCTCCGCGCCGACCTGGGCGAAGCCGAGCGTGATCGTCTTGCCGGATCCCGCCTTGGCTCCCGAGGAGGAGCCGGCGGCCGGACCCTCGGTCGAGCAGGCGGTCAGCGACGAGGAGGCGAGAAGGGCGGCGGCGGTGAGGGCGAGAGCTGCTCTGCGAGCCATGTCGAGTGTCCTTTCAGGGTGCACGGAAGAGGCGCCGCACGGTCGGGGCCGGGCCTTGCCCGCCAGGAGCCCCAGGAGTGGTGCCGATGCTCGACGGCCGGGGCGGCCGGCGTCGCGGCCGGCGTCGGCCGGCGTCGGGGTCGGAAGTCGGCAGTCGGAGATCAAGTCAAGAAGGCGGCGCTGTCGCATTGTGAGCGCTAACAAGCCACGTTCTCAACCCCCTTGCTTGCGTTACCTGTCCGTTACTGCACCGTGAAGGCCGCCGCACCGATGGGGCTCGCACATGACCCGCTCAAACCTCTTGCGTATCGACATTGTTAGCGCTCACACTGCGGTGGACCACCCGACCGACCGTCAGGATCGCGGGCGGCAACTCCGCCTGCCGGCCGCCTGCCGGGCCGCCGGCCGCCTGCCGCCCCCACGGCTCCTTCGAAAGGCACTCTGTTGACGTCACCTCATCCCCTCGCGCCCACCCCGCATTCCGAGGAATCGGAGCAGTACACGGTCGGCGTCGACTTCGGCACGCTGTCGGGCCGCGCCGTGGTGGTGCGGGTCCGCGACGGGCAGGAGCTGGCCGCGGCGGTCCACGCCTACCGGCACGGCGTCATCGACCGGCACCTGCCGCACGGCGGTGCGCAACTGCCTCCGGACTGGGCCCTGCAACACCCCCAGGACTGGCGGGACGTACTGTGTCACGCCGTCCCGGAGGCCGTGGCGGCGGCCGGGGTCGATCCTGCCACGGTGATCGGTATCGCCACCGACTTCACCGCCTGCACCGTCCTGCCCACGCTGGCCGACGGGACTCCTCTCTCCGAGACCGAGCTCGCCGGACGGCCGCACGCGTGGCCCAAACTGTGGAAGCACCACGCGGCCCAGCCACAGGCCGACCGCATCAACGAACTCGCCCACGCCCGCGGGGAAAAATGGATCACCCGCTACGGCGGCCGGATCTCCGCGGAGTGGCAGTTCGCGAAGGCCCTCCAGGTCCTGGAGGAGGATCCGCTCGTCTACGAAACCTGCGCGCGGTGGATCGAGGCCGCCGACTGGATCGTCTGGCAGCTCACCGGAACCGAGTCCCGCAACGCCTGCACCGCCGGATACAAGGGCATCCACCAGGACGGCGCCTATCCGAGCGAGGAGTACCTGGCCGCGCTGAACCCCCGGTTCGCCGACTTCGCCCGCACCCGCCTCGAATTCCCCCTGTCCGCGCTGGGCTCACGCGTGGGCTCGCTCAGTACCGGGGCGGCAGCTTGGACGGGGCTGCGCCCCGGCATCGCCGTGGCCGCGGGCAACGTCGACGCCCATGTCACCGCAGCGGCGGCCCAGGCCGTCGAGGACGGTCAACTGCTCGCCATCATGGGCACCTCCACCTGCCACGTCGTGAACGCTCCCGTCCTCGCCGATGTCCCCGGCATCTGCGGTGTCGTCCACGGCGGGATCGTCGAGGGAACCTACGGCTACGAGGCCGGCCAGAGCGCGGTCGGCGACCTCTTCGCCTGGGTGCTGGACCAAGGCGTGCCCTCGGACTACCTGGCCGAGGCCGCCGGCCGCGGCGAGGACCTGCACACCCTGCTGACCCGGAAAGCCGCCCTGCAGCCGGTCGGCGGCCACGGACTGGTCGCCCTCGACTGGCTGAACGGCAACCGTTCCGTCCTCGTCGACCACCACCTCTCCGGAGTCGTCGTGGGGCTCACCCTCGCGACACGCCCCGAGGACGTCTACCGTGCGCTGCTCGAAGCCACCGCGTTCGGCACCCGTATCGTCGTGGAGGCCTTGGAGGCGGGCGGCATACCGGTGCACGAGTTCATCGTCGCCGGCGGACTGGCCAAGAACGAACTGCTGATGCAGATCTACTCCGACGTGCTGCGCCGCCCCGTCTCCCTCGCCGCGTCCGACCAGGGCCCCGCCCTCGGGTCGGCCATCCACGCCGCCGTAGCTGCCGGCGCGCACACCGACGTGCGCACGGCCACCGCCGCCATGGGCCGCCGACGGCCTGCCGTCTACGCACCCGACGCCTCCCGGGCCGACGCCTACGACGCCCTCTTCGCCGAGTACCGGCTCCTGCACGACCACTTCGGGACCGGCGGCCTGCTGCACCGCCTGAGGAACATCCGCGACACGGCCCACCACGCGGGCTGACCCCGCCCCGCTTTCGTCCCCGTTTCCCCACCAGCCCGCCGCCCTCACCACCGTTGGGGGACGTCACCTACAGGAGTCCATGTGCCCAGCCGAACGTCCCCCGCCCAGGAGATCTGGTTCCTCACCGGCAGCCAGGGCCTGTACGGGGAGGAGACGCTGCAGCAGGTCGCCGAACAGTCACGGCAGATCGCCACCGCCCTGGCCGACGCTTCCGGCATTCCCGCGCGCGTGGCGTGGAAGCCGGTACTGACGGACGCCGACGCCATCCGCCGGATCTGCCTCGACGCCAACGGCGACGACCGGTGCATCGGGCTCATCGCCTGGATGCACACCTTCTCGCCGGCCAAGATGTGGATCGCCGGCCTGGACGCGCTGCGCAAGCCCTTGTTGCATCTCCACACCCAGTCGAACGTGGCCCTGCCCTGGGACACCATCGACATGGATTTCATGAACCTCAACCAAGCCGCCCACGGAGACCGCGAGTTCGGGCACGTCCAGGCCCGTCTCGGCGTACGCCGCAAGACCGTGGCCGGCCACGTCACCGACCCGGCGACGACCGCACGCGTCGCGACCTGGGCGCGGGCGGCCGCCGCACGATCCGAACTGGCCACCCTCAGGGTCGCCCGCTTCGGCGACAACATGCGCGACGTGGCCGTCACCGAGGGCGACAAGGTCGAGGCCCAGCTGCGCTTCGGCGTCTCCGTCAACACCTACGGCGTCAACGACCTGGTGGAGGTCGTCGACGGCGCGGACGAGACCGAGGTGACGTCCCTCGTCAAGGAGTACGGGGACCTGTACCGGCTGGCGCCGGAACTGCGGCCGGGAGGCGACCGGCACGACGCGCTGCGTTACGCGGCCCGCATCGAAGCCGGCCTGCGCACCTTCCTCGAAGCGGGCGGCTTCGGGGCCTTCACCACCAACTTCGAGGACCTGGGCGGACTGCGCCAGCTGCCCGGCATCGCGGTCCAGCGGCTCATGGCCCAGGGATACGGCTTCGGAGGAGAGGGCGACTGGAAGACCGCCGTCCTGCTGCGGGCCCTCAAGGTCGCCGCCGCCGGCCTCCCGGGCGGCACCTCCTTCATGGAGGACTACACCTACGACCTGACACCCGGCAACGAGCTCATCCTCGGCGCGCACATGCTCGAAGTCTGTCCCACCATCGCGGCCGCCAGGCCCAGCTGCGAGATCCATCCCCTCGGCATCGGCGGGCGGGAGGACCCGGTGCGCCTGGTGTTCGACGCCGCCCCCGGTCCGGCCGTGGTGGTGGGCCTCGCCGACCTCGGCGACCGCTTCCGCCTGGTCGCCAACGACATCGACGTGGTGGCACCCCCCCACCCGCTGCCCGCCCTGCCCGTCGCCCGCGCCGTCTGGCGGCCCCGCCCCGACCTGCGGACCTCCACCGAATCCTGGCTGACGGCCGGAGGACCGCACCACACCGTCCTCAGCACCGCCCTCACCTCCGACCACCTCGACGACCTGGCGGAGATGCTCCGCCTGGAACTCACCCTCATCGACGAGACCACCACCCCGAAGCAGTTCCGGCGCGATCTCCGTTGGAGCCAGGCGTACTACCGGCTGGCGCTGGGACTCTGAAGCGCTCGGAGGCCGGGCAGGTCCTCGCGGACTGCCCGGCCTCGTCGTACGCGGAGCTGTTCTCCGGGCGGGGCGGGCTGTTACTCCAGCAGCTCCGCGTACGAGCCCATGGCCAGGGCGATGTCCGCCTGGGCCCAGAACCGGTGGTACGAGAAGACGGGCGCGGCGCCGCCCGCGAGGTAGGCCTCGACCTTCGGCCAGGCCGGGTCGTCCTCGTAGAAGCCACGGATCGAGGCGAAGGTGGACGAGGAGTTCACCGTGTCGCCGTTCGGCATCCTGCCGGTCCACGCGCCGGGCACGTACACCGGGTCGTCGAACCGGTTGTAGTCGGTCCGCGTCTCCTGGACGCTGACGCCCAGCGGGTCCCGGTGGTGGGCCCACATGCCGTCGAGGAGGGCCTTGGCGACCCGCTTGGCCTCGGCGTTGCCGGACTTCGCGGCGTAGTAGGTCAGGGTCTTGGCGTAGGCGGCGGCCACGCCCACGTCGTCGGTGTAGTCGGCGACGGTGACGTGCAGGCCCGTGTTGGCGCCAGGAGCCGACGGGTTCCAGGTGTCGGGGGCACCGGACCACGTGAGGGTGGAGGGGATGCGGTACGTGCCGTCGGGGTTGATCGTCGTCTTCGACAGGGCCCAGCCGACCCACTTGTCGAGCAGCGTCTTGGCCCCGGCGTCACCCGTCTGCTGGTAAAGCTCGGCGACCCGCTCCATGGACCAGGCCTGGAAGCCGAACCACTGGTTGGACGGCGGGTCGTGGTAGACCGGCTTCTCGTCGTAGAAGAGGCCGTGGAAGGTGGGGGTGCCGGCCGGGGGCTGTGCGTAGCGTCCCTGCCAGCTGTTGGTGGCGCCGCCCGCGATGGCGCCCTCGTCGGACTGGAGCCACCGGTAGAACTCCAGCTGCCGGTCGAGGCTGGTCGCCCAGTCCGCGGCGCCGGTCGGCGACTTGGGCTTCAGCGGGGCGTACTCGCTGAGCGCGTAGGCGGCGAGGGGGTTCTGGTAACCGCTGTGCGCGTGGCTGGAGCCGATCCGCCAGGACCAGCCGGCCGAGGTATCGGCGGCGCCGCCCCAGGCGTAGTACCAGGACATCAGGTAGTGCGCGCTGTCCTTGCCGGTGCCGGCGGGGCAGACGGTCGGGCCGACACAGTTGCCGGCCTTCTTGAAGTACTTGTCGAACATGGAGTACCGCAGGTAGTCGCCCATCCTGGCCGCCTTGGAGACGGTCGCGGTGACCTCGGTCCCCTTGCCCTGCTCCTTGGCCCAGACGTCGGCCCAGTAGGCGGCCTGGATGGCACGCGCGTCGGCGTCCGGGGCGTTGGTGAACCTCCACTGCTTGGCGTAGGAGGAGTCCCCTGTGAAGAGGTCGAGGTAGCCGTTCCTGCCGCCGTAGGTGAAGTTGTCGCAGGTGGGGTGCGGAACGGTCTCCCAGACCGATTCCTGGGGCCCGCGCTGGAAGGTGTTGATGTACGAAGGTCCGGTCGCGGTCGGTCCGGCGGAGCACTTTCCGGGCTCGTTGCCGTAGCCGTAGACGTTGTCGACGTCCTGGAGCCAGTGCATGCCGTAGATGTCGTCCGTGCCGTACGCGCTCTTCAGCTCGCCGGCGATCGGGTCCGCACCGGCGGCGACTCCCCCGTCGAGCCTGGCCGGGTACTGCGAGGGAAGGTCGTGCTCGGGGGCGTAGGTGGCGGGCTTGGAGGCGTTGTACGAGCCGGTCGTCGGCTGGTCGGCATGGGTGGGGATCATGAACTGCTCCATGGTCTCCCACGCGCCGTTGAACTTGGTCCAGTCCCCGGTGATCTTCCCGTACATGGCCTGCAGCCAGATCAGGTAGCTGTACGCCTCCGAGGTCGTCTCGTGCCCGTGGTCCGGGGCTTCCACGATCAGCGTCTCGACGGAGTGGTACGGGATGCCCTCGGGCGAGAAGTAGCCGTTCGCCGGGTTGGTGATCTTCCCGTGGAGGTCGAGGAAGCGGGCGTCGTACGTCGAGTCGGCGGCCAGCTCGGTGACCGTCACCTCGGCCCTCGCGTGGCCCGGGGCGGTCGCGGTGAAGACGGCGGAGCCGCTGCCGGTGGACCCGGCGGTGACCGTCACCTTCTGGGCGGTGTTCCAGTTCGCCGGGGTGAAGGTGAGCGAGGCGGGCGTCGCGGTGAGGTCGGTGTTGCCCGAAGTGCGGGCCACGCCCACCGTGACGTTCGCGGTCGGCTGCTTGGACAGCTTCAGGTCGAAGGTACCGGTCTCCCCCCGGCGTACGGAGAGCTGTGCGGGGGCGGCGACGAGCGCGGGGCCGGCGGCGACGGTGATGCCGACGGGGGCCGATTCGGCGGAGGCGCCGAGGCTGTCGTAGGCCTTGGCGTAGAGGGAGTGGGAGCCGGCGGCGAGGCCGGCGGCATCCAGGGTGAAGGGCGCCGTGGTGTCCGTGCCCAGGAGCGTGGTGTCGCTGTAGAACTCGACCTTGGCGACGGTGGCTCCGTCGGCCGCCGCGGCGGTGGCGGCGAGCGGGACGGGGGTGCCCGCCGTGTAGACGGCGCCTGCGGTGGGGCTGGTCAGGACGGCGATCGGGGGCTGGTGGGCTCCGGTGCACGGGGTGCCGTTGACGGCGAAAGAGGTGGGGGCGGCGTTGGTCCCGCTGTACGAGAACTGGGCGCCGGTGGTGACGGCCGCGCCGGCGGCGACGGTCTTGTTCCAGTCCGGGGCCACGACGCGGACGCTCTTGCCGGACTGGGTCCAGGTGCCGTTCCAGCCGTTGGTCAGCTGCTGGTCGCCGGAGTGGTCGTAGGTCAGGGTCCAGCCGTCGAGTGCGGTCGCGGACCGGTTGGTGAGGGTGAGCTCGGCGGTGAAGCCCGAGCCCCAGTCGTTGGTCTTGTGGTCGACGCTGCACTGCACGGCCGCGGCCGCGGCGGTGGTGGCGCCGACGGCCGGGAGACCGAGGGGGAGGGACAGCGAGACGGCCACGGCCGATGCGTTCAGCAGCCTGCGTCGGACGTGCGGTCCGGGTGGGGGATGTGCCGACATGCGGATGGTTCTCCTCGCGGCTCTGGGAGACGGGGACGGAAGAACGACTGCGCACGAGCTCCGACCAGTGGGAGCGCTCCCACTGTGCAGAGGTGGCGTGACGGCGTCAAGACGCGTGAAGAGCCGGGGGCAATCCGCGAGGAATTTACTCAACCCCTCTTTCCCTTGGCACGAGTTGGCGCTACGGTCTGGCCCCAACCAGTGGGAGCGGTTCCATCAGTCGGCGCGCCGTGCGGGCGCAACTGCTGCTGCAAGGACCCGCTCGTTCCCGTCGCCGCACTTGTCGGTGCTGCTCGGCAGCGCAGCGCCGACGTGCGGGGCGGCGGTCCCTGCCGGCATCAGCCCCGAGGCCGCCGACATGCACAGGGTGGAGGCCCTGCATACGACCGGGACCCGCAGCCTCCCTCCGGTCCCCGGTCCGGCCGCAACGGCCCGAGCCGGCTCACCGGTTCCCCCGCCCGGCACAACGGCACTCATCGCATTGGGCACCGGGTTGCGCGACCGCCGCGCACCCTCGACCGAGAGGCATCCCACGACATGAGCCGCAGCATCCCCCGCACCGCGTTATTGGCAGCCCTGAGTCTCGTCACGGCCGCCGGCGCCACCGCCACCGTCTTCGGTACGTCCGCCGGCGCCGCCGCCGCGGGCTGCAAGGTCGAGTACCAGATCACCAACCAGTGGAACACCGGGTTCGGTGCGAACGTGATCGTCACCAACACCGGTGACCCGGTCGCCTCCTGGACCCTGGAGTGGTCCTACGCGAACGGCCAGCAGGTCACCCAGGGCTGGAACGCCACCATCAGCCAGTCCGGGGCCGCGGTGACCGCGAAGAGCATGTCCTACAACGGGTCGCTGGCCACGGGCGGTTCGACGTCCTTCGGCTTCAACGGTTCGCACACCGGCACGAACTCCGTCCCCACGGTGTTCAAGCTCAACGGCGTCACGTGCAACGGCGCCACCGACCCGACCACGCCCCCGACCACTCCCCCGACGACGCCGCCCACCACCCCTCCGGCGCCGGGCGGCAAGGCCGACAACCCCTACGCCGGCGCCAAGGTGTACGTGAACCCGGAGTGGTCCGCCCATGCCGCCGCCGAACCGGGGGGCAGCAGGGTGTCCAACCAGCCCACCGGCATCTGGCTCGACCGCATCGCCCTGGTCAACGGCACGAGCACCACGATGGGCCTGCGCGACCACCTGGACGCGGCCCTGACGCAGAAGGGCAGCGGCGAACTCGTCGTCCAGCTGGTGATCTACAACCTGCCCGGCCGGGACTGCTCCGCGCTCGCCTCCAACGGCGAACTGGGCCCGACCGAGATCGACAAGTACAAGACGCAGTACATCGACCCGATCGCCGCGATCCTCGCCGACCCCAAGTACGCGGGACTGCGGATCGTCACGGCCGTCGAGATCGACTCGCTGCCGAACCTGGTCACCAACGTCTCCGGGCGCCCGACGGCCACCGCCAACTGCGATGTGATGAAGACCAACGGCAACTACGTCAAGGGGGTCGGCTACGCCCTGAACAAGCTGGGTTCGATCGCCAACGTCTACAACTACGTCGACGCGGGCCACCACGGCTGGCTCGGCTGGGACGACAACTTCGGCGCCTCCGCGGAGATGTTCAGGCAAGCGGCCACGGCCGAGGGCTCCACGCTCTCCAACGTGCACGGCTTCATCGTGAACACGGCCAACTACAGCGCCCTCAAGGAGGACCACTTCAAGATCGAGGACTCCGTGAACGGCACCCCCGTACGCCAGTCGAAGTGGGTCGACTGGAACCGCTACACGGACGAGTTGTCGTACGCCCAGGCCATGCGGACCAGGCTGGTGTCACTGGGCTTCGACGCGAACATCGGCATGCTGATCGACACCTCCCGCAACGGCTGGGGCGGCGCGGCCCGGCCCACCGGGCCCGGCGCGCCGACCAGCGTGGACACGTACGTCAACGGCGGCCGCTACGACCGGCGCATCCACCTCGGCAACTGGTGCAACCAGGCCGGTGCCGGCCTCGGCGAGCGGCCGCAGGCCGCCCCGGCCGCGGGCATCGACGCCTACGTGTGGATGAAGCCGCCGGGTGAGTCGGACGGGGCCAGCAAGGAGATCCCGAACAACGAGGGCAAGGGTTTCGACCGGATGTGCGACCCCACCTACACGGGCAACGTACGCAACGGCAACAGCATGTCGGGCTCGCTCCCGGACGCGCCGCTCGCCGGACAGTGGTTCTCCGCCCAGTTCCAGGAGCTCATGAAGAACGCCTACCCGGCACTGTGACACACCGCCGGTGAAGGACCCGGAGCCGTACGGAACCGTCTGGATTCCGTACGGCTCCGGGCCGTACCGCACTCAGGTCTCAGCAGCACTCGGAGTCGGCTCGGGCCGCTCCCCGCTCAGGAGGAATCCCGCACGATCAGCTCCGTGGGAAGGACCCGCCGCTGCTCCTCGCCCGCCGCAGGGCCGGCTCCGGGATCCTCCGCGACCTTCTGGAGCAGCAGCCGGGTCATCGTGCGGCCCATCTCCTCGATCGGCTGGCGCACGCTCGTCAGGGGCGGGTCCATCAGACGGGCCACCGCGGAGTCGTCCACCCCTACGAGGGCGACGTCCTCGGGGATCCGCCGGCCGGCCTCCCGCAGCACCCCGCGCGCCCCGGCCGCCATCACGTCGGAGGCGGCGAAGACCGCGTCCAGGCCGGGTGCGCGCTCCAGGAGCTCGTGCATCGCCCGCCGGCCGCCCTCCTCGGTGAAGTCCGCGGTAGCGACCAGCGACTCGTCGGGCGCGATGCCGGCCTCGGCGAGTCCCGCGCGGTAGCCGCCCAGCCGCGCGCGGGCCACGTACATGTCCAGCGGGCCGCTGATGGTGGCGATCCGGCTCCGGCCCCGCCCCGCGAGGTGGGCCACGGCCGCCCGGCCGGCGCCGATGTTGTCGGAGTCGACGTAGGCGACGGGTTCGGCCTCGGAGCGGCGGCCGTTCATGACGACAGGCAGCCCCAGCTCCGCGATCCGGTCGGGCAGCGGGTCGTCCCCGTGGACGGATGCCAGCAGCACGCCGTCGACCCGCTGGGCGGCCAGGTAGTGCTCGAAGCGCTGCCGCTCCGCCTCGGTGCGGACGAGGGTGAGCAGCAGCTGTTTGTCCGCCTCGGCGAGTTCGGCGCTGACCCCGCGGATCAGATCGAGGAAGTACGGCTCCGAGAACACCCTGGCCTCGGTCTCCGGGATCACGAGGGCCACCGCGCCGGTCCGGCTGCCGGCCAGGGCCCTGGCCGCCTGGTTGGGCACGTACCCCAGCTCGGCGACGGCGCGGGCGACCGCATCCCTGGCCTGCTCGCTCACCCTCGGTGAGCCGTTGATCACCCGCGACACCGTGCCCCGGCCGACGCCGGCCAGGGCCGCGACCTCCTCCAGGGTGGGCCTGCCGTTCCGCCGTCCGCTCACGACCCTCGAACTCCCCTCGTGCATCGCACTCCGCGCCGCCCCGGCCGGCTGGTCCGGTGAATCGGGCAAGATGATGGACCCACCGCGTCGCGCGGCACACGTTACGCCGAAGAACCCGGTGGGAGCGCTCCCACACTACGCGTTATTCCGTGGACACGCACACGCCCGCGTTCACCCCCGACGAGCTGCACCCGAGAAGTGGCGGCAAGCGCGCGCCGGAAACCCCTGCGTAATGAATTCGTGTTCATCTCTTGACACCCACACCCGTCAGGCAGCAACCTTCCGGCAACGACGTGGGAGCGCTCCCATCCAAGGGTGCGACAACGGCTTTCACATCAAGGTCCGGGCGGGCCCCTGGCCGAGCCGCGAACAGCCCGCCGGTCCCCCATGGCGCACGACGAGCAGCACCTTGGACGAGGAGAGTGGAATGCGGACTTCCAGCAGCAGACGCGGACGCGGACGCCGCACCGTGATCAACGTGGTCGCCGCGGTCGCCGTCGTGTCGACCGGCGCGGCCCTGCTGACCGGCTGCGGCGGTGACGGCGACAACGGCAAGGGCGACGGCGCGGCCGGCGGCAAGCAGATCACGCTGCGGATCGGTACCTTCGGTTCCTTCGGCTACGACGACGCGACCGGGGCCAAGCTCTACGCCGAGTACGAGAAGACCCACCCGAACATCAAGATCGAAGAGTCGAACGTCGCGGACGCCCAGAAGTACTGGGACACGCTCAAGCTGCGCCTCTCCCGCAACAGCGGTCTCGCGGACATCCAGGCCCTGGAGGTGGGGTACATCGCCGAGGCGACCAGCCCCGCGATGGCGGACAAGTGGGCCGACCTGGGCAAGACGGGTGGCGCGGACCTCGGCGCGTTCCTCGACTGGAAGGTCAAGCAGGCCACCACGGCCGACGGCAAGGTCATCGGCCTCGGCACGGACATCGGCCCGATGGCCATCTGCTACAACAAGGACCTCTTCGCCCAGGCCAAGCTGCCGACCGATCGCGCCGAGGTCTCCGCGCTCTGGGCGGGCGACTGGTCGAAGTTCATGGCGGCCGGTGAGACGTACAAGAAGAACGCCCCGGCCGGGACCGCCTTCCACGACTCCGCCGGCGGCCTGTTCAACGCCGTGATCTCCAGCGAGGCCGTCCAGTACGCCAACACCAAGGGCGAGCTGGACTACGAGAACAGCCCGGGCGTGAAGAAGGCCTGGGACACCGCCGTCGCGGCAGCGAAGGGCGAACTGACCGCCAAGCTGCGCCAGTTCGACGAGAAGGGCACCTGGAACGCGGCCTTCAAGAACTCGAAGTTCGCCACCGTCGCCTGCCCCAGCTGGATGACGGGCATCATCAAGGACCAGGCGGGCCCGGAGAACCGGGGGAAGTGGGACATCGCCGCTCCGCCCGTCGCCGGGAACTGGGGCGGCTCCTTCCTCGCCGTGCCGAAGTCGGGCAAGCACGCCAAGGAGGCGGCCGAGCTCGCCGCGTGGCTCACCGCCCCGGCCCAGCACGCCAAGGTCTTCGCGGTGAACGGCAACATCCCCTCCTCCAAGGACACGCTCGCCTCCCCGGCGGTTCAGGACGCCAAGATGCCGTACTTCGGCGACACCCCGATCGGCAAGATCTACTCGCAGGCCGCGGCCGGCGTCACGCCCGCCCCGATCAGCCGCTGGGACGGCCAGGTGAAGACCTTCCTCACCGACAACGGCATCCTCGACATCGAGCAGCGCGGCACCGACCCGGCGAAGGCCTGGGAGAACGTCAGGAAGCTGGTCAACGACAAGATCGACCGGTAACCGGGGAGTGTGACGGCCCGCCGCCACCCGCTGCCTCCCGCGGGTGAGGCGGGCCGTCGATCGTCCGCACCACCGCATCACTGCACGCATCGACCTGGAAGGAAGCCCCCCGTGGCCACCTCCGTACGGGCGACGGGCGGCGGCTCCGCGCCGCCCGCCGCACAAGCCCCGGGCTCCAGCGCCGGCCCCGGCTCCCACAGCCAGCGGCCCGCCGGCCGGAGCGGTTGGCGCAGCACGCTCTACCGCCTCGACCTCAAGGCGGCCCCGTACGTCTTCATCGCTCCCTTCTTCCTCACCTTCGCGGCCTTCGGCCTCTTTCCCCTGATCTACACGGGCTGGCTCTCGCTCCACCGGGTCGAACTCGGGGGTAGCGCGCAGTGGAGGGGGCTGGGGAACTACAGCGCGCTGGCGACCAGCGAGTTCTTCTGGAACGCTCTCGCCAACACCTTCACCATCGGGGTGATCTCGACCGTCCCCCAGCTGCTGATGGCGCTCTGCCTGGCTCATCTGCTCAACTACAAACTCCGCGGCCGGGGCTTCTTCCGGGTGGCCGTCCTCGCCCCGTACGCCACCTCCATCGCGGCCGCGACGCTCGTCTTCGCCCAGCTCTTCAACACCGACTACGGTCTGATCAACACGGCGCTCGGCTGGCTGGGCTTCGACCCGGTCGCCTGGGAGTCCTCCAAGTGGCCCGCGCAGATCGCGATTTCGGTGATCGTGACGTGGCGCTGGACGGGCTACAACGCGCTCATCTACCTGGCGGCGATGCAGGCCGTACCGCAGGACCTCTACGAGGCCGCAGCGCTGGACGGGGCGTCGCGACTGCGGCAGTTCCTCAGCGTCACCATCCCCTCCATCCGGCCGACGATCCTCTTCACCGTCGTCGTCTCCACCATCGGCGCCACCCAGCTCTTCGGCGAGCCGATGCTCTTCGGCGGCAGCATCGGCATCAGCGGCGGCAGTGGGAACCAGTTCCAGACCCTGAGCCTGCTCATGTACGAGAAGGGCTGGGTCACCGGCGCGCTGGGCCAGGCCTCCGCCATCGCCTGGGTCATGCTCCTGCTCCTCCTGATCATCGGCGGGATCCAGGCCCTGGTCTCCCGCTCGAACCGCGGCCGCGGCCGCGGCCGCAGCCGCAATGAACGCACGAAGGCGGGGAGCTGACCTCATGGCCCGCACACTCGACACGACGCCCCGCGCCGCGGCGCCGCGCGCCAGGCGGCTCCGCCCGTCGGCCGGCCGTCAGCACCACGCGGGACCGCTGACCTACGTCCTGCTCGGCCTGGCCGCCCTCGTCTCCCTCTTCCCGCTGTACTGGAACCTCGTCGCCGCCTCCCATTCGGGCGAGCGCGTGGTCGAGGCCCCGGCCCCGCTCCTGCCCGGCCCCCGGCTCCTCGACAACCTCTCCTTCGCCTGGAACCAGGTCGACATGGGCGAGGCGCTGGTCAACACGACGATCGTGGCCGGGCTGGTGTCCCTGTCCACCGTCCTGTTCTCCACCCTGGCCGGCTTCGCCTTCGCCAAGCTGCCCTTCAAGGGCCGCGGCGCCCTGCTGGCGCTCGTGGTGGCCACCATGACGATTCCGCCGCAGCTCAGCGTGATCCCGCTTTACCGGATCATCACCGACCTCGGCTGGGTCGACCAGCTCCAGTCGGTCGTCCTGCCCTCGCTGGTCGCCGCTTTCGGCGTGTTCTTCATGCGCCAGTACCTCATCGAGGCACTCCCCGCAGAACTCGTGGAGGCGGCCAGGATGGACGGGGCGCACAGCCTGCGCATCATCTGGCACGTGGTGTTCCCCGTAGCACGGCCCGCGATGGCGGTCCTCGGCATGCTCGTCTTCGTCCAGGCCTGGAACGACTTCTTCTGGCCCTTCATCGCACTGACCCCCGACGGCAACCCCACTCTCCAGGTCGCCCTGGCCGGCCTCGGCGCGGGCCACCACACCGTCGACCAGGCCGTCGTACTGACCGGCGCACTCATATCCACACTGCCGCTGCTCCTGGTCTTCGCCGTACTCGGCAAGCACGTCGTGGGCGGCATCACCGCCGGCGCCGTCAAGAACTGACGCGCCGCTCGTCGAGCCACGGCCGACCCGGCCGGTCTGTTCGCGCCCCGCCTTCCGGCACCGTGTCCTTGCGGTGCGGGCTTCGTCCGGCACGACTCCATCCGGCACCCCTCTGTCCGGCACCCCTCTGTCCGAACCTGCGTTGGGAGCGCTCTCCTATGACCGCGTCCGAGACCCGGCCACTCACCGCCACCCGCACCTTCCCGCCCGACTTCCTGTGGGGCACGGCCACGGCCGCGTACCAGATCGAGGGCGCCGCCCGCGAGGACGGCCGGACCCCGTCCATCTGGGACACCTTCTCGCACACGCCCGGCAAGGTCTTCGAGGGCCATACCGGGGACGTGGCGGTGGACCACTACCACCGGTATTCCGAGGACGTCCGGCTCATGTCCGAACTCGGCCTGAACGCCTACCGGTTCTCCGTCTCCTGGTCACGCGTGCAGCCGACGGGCCGGGGACCCGCCGTCCAGAAGGGCCTGGACTTCTACCGACGGCTCGTCGACGAACTGCTCGCTGCCGGCATCGCCCCCGCCCTGACCCTCTACCACTGGGATCTGCCCCAGGAACTGGAGGACGCGGGAGGCTGGCCGGAACGCTCGACCGCCGAGCGGTTCGCCGAGTACGCGACCCTCGTCGCCGAGGCCCTCGGAGACCGGGTGGGGCGCTGGATCACGCTCAACGAGCCCTGGTGCAGCGCGTTCCTCGGCTACGGCTCCGGCGTCCACGCCCCGGGCCGCACCGATCCGGTCGCCGCCCTCCGTGCCGCCCACCACCTCAACCTCGGCCACGGCCTCGCCGTCCGGGCGCTGCGGTCCGCCCTGCCCGCAGACGCTCAGCTCGCGGTCTCCCTCAACCTCCACGAGGTCCGCCCGCTGAGCCCTTCGGCCGAGGACCGGGAAGCGGCGCGCCGCATCGACGCCGTGGGCAACCGGATCTGGCTGGGCCCGATGCTGGAGGGCGCCTACCCCGAGGACCTCCTCGCCGACACCGCGCACCTGACCGACTGGGCCTTCGTCAGGGACGGCGACACCGCGGCGATCCAGCAACGGCTGGACCTGCTGGCCGTCAACTACTACACGCCGACGGTGGTTTCGCACGTCGCGAAGGGCGCGGCACGGCCGCAGGACGACGGCCACGGCAACAGCGAGCACTCCCCCTGGCCGGGCGCGGACGAGGTCGCCTTCCACCGCGCCCCGGGCGAACGCACCGCGATGGGCTGGCCGGTCGACCCGAGCGCGCTCTACGACCTGCTCACCCGCACCACCGCCCGGTATCCGGGCCTGCCGCTCGTCATCAGCGAGAACGGCGCCGCGTACGAGGACGAGATCGGGCAGGACGGCACGGTCCACGACCCGCAGCGCGCCGCCTACGTCCACGCGCACCTCGACGCCGTGCACCGGGCGATCACGGACGGGGCGGACGTGCGCGGCTACTTCCTGTGGTCGCTGCTCGACAACTTCGAGTGGGCGTACGGCTACGCCAAACGGTTCGGCGCCGTCCACGTCGACTACGACACCCTGCAGCGCACCCCCAAATCGAGCGCGCGCTGGTACTCCCGCGTGGCCCGGACGGGAGAGCTGCACGCTCCCGGCGACGCGTAGCCCGGGGCTCGCGTCTAGGGCCTGTCGTCAAATTCCCGTCGTCGCCCGAAGGGCGGCCCCGCGGCGTCTGGTGCGTGCTCTCGGCGTGCCGGGCGGAAGCCCTCGTACTGGACCGTACTTGGGGTTTCGTCCGGTGCGGCGAGAGTGCGTGCCTGGGGGCACCTCCCAGCGGTAGCTGGGGGAGCGTCGCGGGGCAGACGGGAATTTGACGACAGGCCCTAGCGCTGTGGCCGGACGGGCAGGCGGGTGGGGTCGGCGATGATCTGCTGGACGGTCGACCATGCCGCGCCCAGTACCGGTCCGCGGCGCCCCAGGGCTGAGGGCCGTACCGCCTCCGGGGTCCAGGGCCGGACGGTGACCCGGGCGGCGAGTTCGGCGCGCATCGGCGGGAGGAGCCGGTCGGCGAGTTCGGCGTAGGCGCCGCCCAGAACGAGGCCGTCCGGGTCGACGAGGTTCACCGCCGAGGCGAGGGCGAGGCCCAGGGCCCGGCCGGCACGGTCCAGGGCGCGCAGGGTCGCCGCGTCCCCGGCGGCTGCCCGCTCGGCCAGCAGGGTCACCGGGTCGCCGGCGCCTGACAGCCCGGCCTCGCGCAGTACGGCCGCTTCGCCCGCGTACTGCTCCAGGCAGCCGCGTGCCCCGCAGGGACACGGTGCGCCCTCCGGGTGGACGGGCAGGTGGCCGAGTTCGCCCGCGAAACCGCGGGCGCCCCGGAACAGCTGCCCGCCGATGACCAGTGCGGCGCCGATTCCGGCCTCGGCGGAGACGTGGACGAAGGTCTCGGCGGGGTCTCCCTGCTGCCGCAGCTCGGCGAGCGCCCCGAGGTTGGCCTCGTTCTCCGGCTCGGGCACGGTGGCGGGGTCGGGCCAGTGGTCGGCGGGTCGGACGGCCTGCCAGCCGAGGTTGGGGGCGTTCGCGACCAGTCCGCCCGGGGCGTTCGGCACCACCCCCGGCACGGCCAGGACGCGGCCTTCGACACGCAGGCCGAGTGCGGCGGCCTCGGACTCCGCGTCGGCGCCCAGCGCGGCGGCCTCCGCGAGTACCTGCCCGGCCGGCCTGCCCGCGTTGGCGCGCTCCACCCGACGCCACACGCGGGGTTCACCGCGCAGGTCCACGATGCACGCGGCGAGATGGGTGACGCCGATCTCCAGGCCGAGGCCGGCGGGACCCCGGTCGTTCAGGGCCAGTGCCCGCCCGGGGCGGCCGACGCGTCCGCTGGGCGGGGCTGCCGTCTCGGTCAGCGCGCCGCGGCCGATGAGCTCGTCGACCAGGGAGGAGACGGCCGGCCTGGTCAGGCCCGTGTGTCCGGCGACGTCCGCCCGGGAGAGCGGGCCGTGCGCGGCGACCGCGCCGGTCACCGCCGCGAGGTTCTTCCGGCGCATCCCCTGCTGCGAGGCGGGCGCGGTCTCCCCACTCCCGCCCGCCCTGCCGATCACGGTCATCGACCCGGCCTTCCTATCGTCCTTCCGGCGGCACCTCCTGCAAGGCCCGCGCCCGCCGCAGCGTACTGGTGATCCGTTCGAGCGTGTCGTCGTCCCGGGGTACGGGCTCCAGTACCCGGCCCTCGGCGGTCCGCCAGCGCCGGGCGACAGCGTCGGCGGGCTCACCGGTGAGCAGTGCGGCGGCCTGGGCGGCTGCGCCGAGCGCGACCAGTTCCCGGGCCGCGGGCACCTGGACCGCTCGGCCGGACAGTCGCAGGACGGTCCGCTGCCAGGCCGCGCCGCGGGCTCCGCCGCCGATCAGCAGCAGTGGTTCGTCGGGGGCAGGGTTCTCGCCTCCGGCGCGCAGTACGTCGTCCAGGGCCGCGAGCAGGGCGTGGGCGGCGCCGTCGTAGGCGGCCTGGAGCAGCTGCCCCGGTGTGGTGTCGTGGCGCAGACCATGGACCAGGCCGGAAGCGCCCGGGAGGTCCGGGGTGCGCTCGCCGTCCAGGTAGGGAAGCACCACCACCGTGCCGCCTCCTTCGACGTCCTCGCGGTCGCGGCCGACGAGGGCGGCGAAGCGGTCGACGGCGAGGGCGCAATTGAGCGTGCAGGCGAGCGGCAGCCAGCCGCCGAGGGCATCGGCGAAGCCGGCCACGGTTCCGGTCGGGTCGGCGGGCCGCGTCCGGCCGACGGCGTAGACGGTGCCGGAGGTACCGAGGCTCAGCACCGGACGTCCGGGGGTCAGGCCCAGCCCGAGGGCGGCGGCCATGTTGTCCCCGGTCCCGGTGGCCACCAGCGCGCCCTCGCGCAGTGGCATCCCGCCACGGACGAGGCCCGCCCGGGCGCCCGGCGGGAGGACCTGCGGCAGCAGCCCGGGGTCGAGACCGATCCGGGCGAGGACGTCCTGGTCGTAGCCGTCCGGGCCCCACCAGCCGGTTCCCGAGGCGTCACCGCGGTCCGTCACCGCCTCACCGGTCAGCCGCTCCGTCAGGAAGTCGTGGGGAAGCCGGACCGCGGTGACGCGGTCGGCGGCGGCAGGCTCGTTCGCGCGCAGCCAGGCCCACTTGGCGGAGGTGAAGGCGGCCGTCGGGACGCTGCCGGTGCGGCGGGCGAGCTCTGCCGCGCCGAAGGCGGCTGCGAGTCCGGTGGCCTGCGGGGCGGAGCGGACGTCGTTCCACAGCAGTGCCGGGCGCACCGGCCGGCCGGCCGTGTCGAGGGTGACCAGGCCGTGCTGCTGGCCGGCGATCGAGCAGGCGGCGGCGCGATCCGCCCAGCCGGTGCCTGCCACGGCCTCGGCGAGTGCCCGCCACCACTGTTCGGGGTCGCTCTCGCGTCCGGCGCCCGCGCTGACGGCGTGCGCGGCGCGGCCCTCGCCCAGGACGGCGCCGGTTTCCAGGTCGACGGCGAGGGCCTTGGTGGACTGGGTCGAGCTGTCGACACCGATCACGACACGCTGAGCAGCCATGCGTTCCTCCGGTGGGGTTCCTTCTGGCGTCTCGGCATACTAATTTGTTTTTCGCCATTACAAATAGACCTCGGCCCGATCCGGAGCGCCCATGACCAGCGACCCGCTCGTCCCCTCCCCCGCGCACAGGTTCACCTTCGGCCTGTGGACCGTCGGCTGGCAGGGGCGGGACCCCTTCGGCGACGCCACCCGACCCGCCCTCGACCCGGTCGAGACCGTGGAGCGGCTGGCCGGGCTCGGCGCCTACGGCGTCACGTTCCACGACGACGACCTGATCCCCTTCGCCGCCGGCGACGCCGCCCGCGAGCAGGCGGTCAAGCGCTTCCGGACCGCACTCGACACGGCCGGGCTGAAGGTGCCGATGGCCACCACCAACCTCTTCACCCACCCGGTGTTCAAGGACGGCGCCTTCACCGCCAACGACCGGGACGTACGCCGGTACGCGCTGCGCAAGACGATCCGCAACATCGACCTGGCCGTGGAACTCGGCGCCTCGGTCTACGTCGCCTGGGGCGGCCGCGAGGGCGCCGAGTCGGGCGCGGCCAAGGACGTGCGCACCGCCCTCGACCGGTTGAAGGAGGCCTTCGACCTGCTGGGCGAGTACGTCGACAGCCAGGGCTACGACCTGCGCTTCGCGATCGAGCCCAAGCCGAACGAGCCGCGCGGCGACATCCTCCTGCCCACCATCGGCCACGCCCTGGCGTTCATCAATGAGTTGGAGCACCCCGACCGGGTCGGCCTCAACCCGGAGGTCGGCCACGAGCAGATGGCCGGGCTGAACTTCCCGCACGGCATCGCCCAGGCCCTGTGGCACGGCAAGCTGTTCCACATCGACCTCAACGGGCAGAGCGGCATCAAGTACGACCAGGACCTGCGCTTCGGCGCGGGCGACCTGCGCCAGGCCTTCTGGCTGGTCGACCTGCTGGAGTCGGCCGGCTACGACGGCCCCCGTCACTTCGACTTCAAGCCGCCGCGCACCGAGGATTCCGCCGGGGTCTGGGCCTCGGCGGCCGCCTGCATGCGCAACTACCTGCTTCTGGCGGAGCGTTCCCGCGCCTTCCGGTCCGATCCGGAGGTCCAGGCCGCGCTCGCCGCCTCCCGGCTGCCCAAACTCGCCCTCCCCACCGCCGAGGACGGCCTGGCCGGTCTCCTGGCCGACAGGTCCGCCTTCGACGAGTTCGACGTCGATGCCGCCGCCCGCCGCGGCATGGCCTTCGAGCAACTCGACCAGCTCGCCCTCGAACACCTCCTCGGCGCCCGCTGAGCCGGTGTGCCCGTGAGCCGGGCCGTGGCGTTCCACGGCCCGGCTCCGCACGAGGAATCCGCCGGCAGGCCGTCCCCTTCGTCCGTGGGGGCCTGTCGGGCGGCGCGCCGCTCGAAGCCCCCGATGTCGTGGCTCCGGGGAGCCGAGGCCGAACCGGCTCGGGGAGAGACCGCGGTGACGCCCGGGCGCAGCAGCCAGGAGCCTTCGGTGGACGTCATCGTGCGGGCTCCTCCGCCTGCGCGCGGTGCGCGGCGATCAGACCCTGATACCAGTATTGACGCTCTCCCCCGTCAACGGGGGAGATTCCCACCGTGCCGCCGCTGTTTCCAGCACGTGCGTAGTGGTTCCTGCTTCATCACCCGCTGCCCGGCGTGCCGGGTCTTGTGCGGGCTCCACGAGGCGTTTTATGTGTCCGGGCGTCCCTCGGCCACGATGCGCCGTCCTTCACGGCGGATGTTGAGTTCGGCGTTCTCGTCCCGGTCGTGGACGGCTCCACAGGAGCACGTCCACTTCCGGATCTTGAGTCCTTCCAGTCCCTTCGGTCCCTCGATCTTGCCGCAGGCGGAGCACAGTTGGGTGGACGGGAAGTACTGGCCCACCTTGGCGAAGTCGCGCCCGTACCGGTGGCACTTGGTTTCCAGAGTGCGGGCGAACATGCCCAGCGACTGATCGTGGGCGGACTTGGCGCGCTCGCCTTTGGCCATGCCCTTCACGTTCAGGTCCTCCAGATACACGGCTTGGCTCTCGCGCGTGATCTGGGTGGTTTCCTGCTCTATGAAGTCGCGGCGCTGGTCCGCGATCCTGGCATGTACCTTGGCAACGGCCAGCTTGGCCTTCCGCCGGTTGTTCGAGCCCTTCACGCAGCGCGACAGTTTGCGCTGTGCGCGGCGCAGCTTCTTCTCCTGGCGGCGGAAGAACTTCGGAGAGGCGATCTTCCGGCCCCGCAGGACGGCGTAGGTGGACAGACCGAGGTCGATGCCGGTTTCGGTATCGTCCAGGTCCAGTTCGGGCAGCGGCTTGCCCTCGGTCTCCACCACCAACGAGGCGAAGTACCTTCCCGAGGCATCCTTGATCACCGTCACGGACGACGGGCCGGACGGCAGGCTGCGGGACCAGCGCACCTTGACGTCGCCGATCTTCGGCAGACGCAGCATGCCGTCCTCGGTGACGGTGAAGCGGGAGTTGGTGGTGAAGCGGATGGACTGCCGGCTGGTCTTCTTCTTGAACTTCGGCGGCCCCATCTTCGGCCCCTTGCGGGTGCCCTTCTTCGAGGCGAAGAAGTTGGAGTACGCGGTCTGCAGGTCCCGAAGGGACTGCTGGAGCACCACGGCCGAGGCATCGTCCAGCCAGTGCCGGTCTTCTGCCTTCTTGGCCTCGGTGATGAACCGCTTCGACAACTCCGCAGCAGTCGGGCGCTTGGCGCCCTGCTTGTAGGCGTCCTGGCGGGCACGCAGTGCGTCATTCCAGACGACGCGGGCGCACCCGAACGCCTTCGCCAGCATGATCCGTTGCGGGGCGCTCGGGTACAGCCGGAACTGATACCTGAGCTTCATGACGATCACCATACATACTTGGCCGGACGGGCGGGCCGCCCTCGCGCGGTCTGCCCGGTTCGGTGGTACAACGCGGTCAGAGCTCCGGTGCCAGACCGCGCTCGCGCAGCCAGGCCAGTTGGACGGGTGGGTTGGAGCCGCAGCCGCCGCCGTGGTCGCCGAACGGCCACACGGTCATGCTGCGGTCCTCGCCCGCGTACTGATTGAAGGCGGCGTAGACCGTGGAGGGCGGGCAGACCGGGTCCATCAGGCCCACGCTGAACAGCGTCGGCGCGGTGGCCCGCCGGGCGAAGTGGACGCCGTCGAAGTGGGCGAGGGTGGCGAACGCCGGCTCCACGCGGTGGCGGCTGTGCCAGCGCAGGTACTTGGCGATCTCCTGGTACGGACCGTCGTCGCAGATCGCGGCGGCGTGGCGGAAGTGGCACAGGAACGGGACGTCCGGCATGGCCGCCGCCACGCGGTCCCCGGCGAGACCGGCGACGGCGAGCGCCAGACCGCCGCCCTGGCTGGCTCCGGTCACCACGATCCGACGGCCGTCGAGTCCGGGCAGCTCCGCGACCGCGTCCACGGCTCGCACGCAGTCGGTGACCAACCGCCGGTAGTAGTAGTTGTCGGGAGAGTCGATGCCGCGGGTCATGAATCCCTCGACCCACTGCGTGCCGTCACCCACGCCCCGGTCCGGGGTGTCGTGGCCCTGGCCCCGGCTGTCGACGACGAGTTGGGCGTAACCTGCGGCGGACCAGAACAGGTGGTCGGTGGGCAGTCCTCGACCGCCGCTGTAGCCCATGTAGGTGACGACGACCGGCAGCCGTCCGGTCGTGTTGCGCGGGCGCAGCAGCCAGGCGGCCACCGGCTCGCCGTTCCAGCCGGGGAAGCGCACGTCGTCGACCTCGACGGTGCTCAGCAGGTGCTGGGCGGTGACCCGTTCCACCTTGATCGCCGCGTCGTGCGACCGGGCTTCGGCAAGGGTCCGCCGCCAGAAGGCGTCGAAGTCGGCTGGTTCGGGCAACTCCGGTCGGTAGCCGACAAGTTCATCCACGTCGAGGTCTGTGAGCGGCATGAGGCTTCCTCCTCCTCGGAGCGGTGACGAGGTAGCGGAGCGCGGCGGCTCAAGGGCGCTTTGCCCCGCAGGTACGGGCACAGGTGTGGGGTGGGGTGGCGGCCCGCCCCCCGGACGGGCCGCCGGTCTCGCGGGTGCGGGCCTCGGCCGGGCCGGCGCTCGCCGAGTACGACCACGTGCGCTTCGGCCGCCGGGGCACGGCCTGTCCGCGTCCGTCACCGCGACGACCCGGAACTTCCCCGGGCGGGCGTCAGCGGTCGAGGGCAGCCTTCCCTTCCTCGACCGAGAAGCGGTACGCCGTCGTCGAGCGGTACTCCTCCCCCGGGCGCAGGTAGGTGGAGGGATACTCGGGCCGGTTGGGCGAGTCCGGAAAGCGCTGGGTCTCCAGAGCGATGCCCGCGTACGCGACGTACGGGCGACCGGAGCGGCCGGTCAGCGAGCCGTCGAAGTGGTTTCCGGTGTAGACCTGGAGCCCCGGCTCCGTGGTCAGGCATTCGACGCGGCGGCCGCTGGCAGGGTGGCTCAGGACGGCGGCCCGCCTGAGCCCGGTGCCGTCGAGCACCCAGTTGTGGTCGAAGCCATCGCCGGCCCGGCGGATCTGCGGGTGTTCCTCGGTGATGCGGGCACCGATCGTCCGGGCCTCGCGGAGGTCGAACGGCGTGCCGCTGACGGACTCGGCCGGACCGAGCGGTATCAGTTCTGCGTCCACGGGGATGTAACGGGCGGCCTCGACACGCAGCAGGTGGCCGAGCACTGTCCCAGAGCCCTCGCCGGCCAGGTTGACGTACATGTGGTTGGTGAGGTTGACGACCGTCGGGGCGTCCGTGGTCGCGCGGTAAGTGAGGGAGAGTTCGCCGTCGGGGCCGAGCAGGTAGGTGACCTCGGCCGTGAGGGCGCCCGGGAATCCCTGGTCGCCGTCGGGGCTGTCCATGCGGAAACGGACACCGGCCCGCCTGCCCACGCGGACCGGCACGCCGTCCCAGAGGCGAGTGGCGAAGCCGTCCGGTCCGCCGTGCAGGGTGTGGCCGCCCTGCTGGGTCGCCAGCCGGTGTGTCGTGCCGCCCAGGGGCAGCGTTCCGCCGGCGATTCGATTGGCGTAGCGGCCGACCGTCGCGCCGAAGTAGGCAGCCTCCCCGAACAGATCCGCCGTGCTCTCGCAGCCCAGGACGACGTTGGCACACTGCCCGTCCCGGTCCGGCGTGTACAGGGCCTGCAAGCGTGCTCCCAGACTCAGCACCTCGGCCGTCACGCCCTCCGGGGAGCCGAACGTCCAGCGGGTGATGCGCCGCCCGTCCGGGAGCACTGCGGCGTTCTCCTGGGTCACCGTCACTTCACCATGGGATACGAGTGCATCTCGCGACACGTGGCTACTCCGTTCAACGCGGCGGGGCGGGGAGCGACGCCCGTCGTACGGCGGGCGTCATCGGCTCGGCAGGGGCGACGCGGGGGCGGCGCCGCCCACGACGTGGCAGGTGGAGGTGCCCATGACGGCGAGGAGCTGGCCGTTCTCGAGGGCCCGAAGCGGCCGCTGCGGCCACGTGCACGTCGACAAGGGGGTGCTGCAGACGGGCGCGGGCGAGGTCGCTCAACCCAGGGTGCGGAGCGGCGAGGTGCTCCTCGCCCGGGTGACCGCCGTCCTGGAAGGTGCCCCGGTATCCGGCCGTGCAGGCGGTGCAGTCGGTGGCGATGCCGACGACGTACCTGTCCGAGCCCCGGACGGCAGGGATCAAGGTCACTTTTCTCATCCTTCGCACCGGAAACCGGCATTGTCTCCACCGGAGTTGAAGGGGAAAAATCTCTCGTGACGAGAGATTGTTAGCGTTAACAATCCATCCTGTCAAGGGATCGCCGGAGCCCTCGGCCGAGCGTGCCGACACGGCAGTGAGCGTGTACCGCCGGGGTGGTCAGCCTCGGTTCCGACGGTGCCGGCTCATCGGCGGACGGCGGGACCCGCGCTGCGACGCAGCACCATCTCGGGCGGAATCCGTACGTGAGCACGGGTGTGCGCGCCGCCCTCCAGCTCCTCGACGAGCAGTTCCAGGGCCCGGCGGCCGAGCTCGCCGAAGTCCTGCCGCACGGTGGTCAGGGGCGGGGTGAAGTAGGCGGCCTCGGGAATGTCGTCGAAGCCCACCACGCTGATGTCGCCCGGGATCGAGCGGCCGGCCTCGTGCAGGGCGCGCAGCAGGCCGAGCGCCATGTGGTCGTTGGCGCAGAAGACGGCGGTGACGTCGTCCAGCTCGGCGATCCGCAAGCCCGCCTGGTAGCCGGCGCGCGCACTCCAGTCGCCGGGCTCGACACGCGGCACGGGGGCTCCGGCGGCCTCCAGCGCGGCGCGCCAGCCCTCCTGGCGGTCCTGGCTCTCCCTCCACCCGGCCGGGCCGGCCAGGTGGTGCACGGTGCGGTGCCCCAGATCGAGCAGGTGCCTGGTGGCCGCTTCGGCGCCGGACCGGTTGTCCACCGAGACCATGGGAACCCGCGACTGGCTGCCCGGTCCGACCGCGACGACCGGCACGGAGCTGGAGAGCCTGGCCACCGCACTGACGGCGGAGATCTGGGGCGCGATCACGACCACGCCTTCCACGCCCTGGTCGCGCAGTCGGTCGACAGCCTCCTGGACCGAGCGGCCGTCCAGGGAGTGCAGACTGGTCACGCTGACGAAGTACCCCGCACTGCGCGCAGCCTGCTCGATGCCGTGGAGCATCGAGGCGGGACCGTACAGGGTCGATTCGAAGCTGACCACGCCGAGAGTTTGCGAGCGGCGGGTGACCAGGGCGCGGGCAGCGGAGTTGGGCCGGTAGTCCAGCTCCCGGATGGCGGCGAGCACCCGCTCCCGGGTGCCGGGCCGCACATGCGGGGCGCCGTTGAGCACCCGGGACACCGTCTGGTGGGACACGCCGGCCAATTTCGCCACGTCCGCCATCACAGGATGGCGCCGCTCGGTCCCGGCACTGTCGTTTCCCACGCGCACTTCCCTCCTCGACTCCGGCCACGGTACGCCACCGACCGCCGACGAAGGCTGCGTGAGCGTCGACGGACGAGCGGACGCGGCGGAAGTACCCCGACAGCCGCCGCCAAGGCGTGCGGCTCAGGACCGGGATCCCGAGCACTCGCGGA
Organism: Streptomyces bambusae; assembly: GCF_019400985.1. Lineage (GTDB taxonomy): Bacteria > Actinomycetota > Actinomycetes > Streptomycetales > Streptomycetaceae > Streptomyces > Streptomyces bambusae_A. The sequence continues at coordinate 10,919 of NZ_WTFF01000002.1, read as the reverse complement.
CCAACGCCTCACCCGAAGCCACAGATGCCGCTCGTGGTCGCGTACCGGCCGTGCCCGATGTGCAGGTGCCCGCCGAGGAGGCATCGGCCTGCGCCGTCGTTGACCCGACGGTGATCCGAACAGACCCTTGACGGCGCACTTGTGAGCGTTAACACTCAGGTATCGCCAGGCCGGAGCCGCTGCGACCCCTGACTTCACACAGCGCGAGAAGACGAATCCCGGGCCGGCCCCGCTCGACCGCTTCCGGTCGCCCAGCCGGGTCGCACTGTGCCGGTCGCGGAACATCACTGGAGGAACTGTGCGGAAGCTTTCAGCCGGCCTTGTCACGGTGGGTCTCACGCTGTCGCTGGCAGCCTGCGGCCAGAGCGCCAACGGAGCGGGCGATGGCACTACCAAGGCCGACGCCAAAGGGGGCCTCGTCGGCATCGCGATGCCGACCAAGTCGTCGGAGCGCTGGATCAACGACGGCAACAACATGGTCAAGGAGTTCCAGGCCAAGGGCTACAAGACCGACCTCCAGTACGGCGACAACGTCGTGGAGAACCAGGTCGCCCAGGTGGAGAACATGATCACCAAGGGGGCCAAGCTGCTGGTGATCGCCGCCATCGACGGTTCCTCGCTCACCAACGTGCTGCAGAAGGCCGCCGACGCGCACATCCCGGTCATCTCCTACGACCGGCTGATCCTCGGCACGAAGAACGTCGACTACTACGCGACCTTCGACAACTACAAGGTCGGCGTCCTCCAGGGCAGTTACATCGTCGACAAGCTCGGCCTCAAGGACGGCAAGGGCCCGTTCAACATCGAGCTCTTCGCCGGCTCACCGGACGACAACAACACCAAGTACTTCTTCAACGGCGCGATGAGCGTCCTGGGGCCGTACGTCGACGACAAGAAGCTGGTCGTGCAGAGCGGCCAGACCTCCGTCAACCAGATCGCCACCCTGCGCTGGGACGGCGGTCTCGCCCAGTCCCGGATGGACAACCTGCTGAGCAAGTCGTACACCGCCGCCCGCGTCGACGCGGTGCTCTCGCCGTACGACGGCATCTCGATCGGCATCATCTCCTCGCTCAAGGGCGTCGGCTACGGCACCGGCCGGCCACTGCCCGTCGTCACGGGCCAGGACGGCGAGCTGGCCTCGGTGAAGTCGATCATCGCGGGCGAGCAGACCCAGACCGTCTACAAGGACACCCGCCAACTGGCCAAGGCCGCCGTCCAGATGGGCGACGCACTGCTGACCGGCGGCAAGCCCGAGGTCAACGACACCAGTCAGTACGACAACGGCGTCAAGACCGTACCCGCGCAGCTGCTCCAGCCGGTCAGCGTCGACAAGGAGAACTACCGGAAGATCCTGGTGGACAGCGGCCAGTACACCGCGGACCAGCTCAAGTAGCCCACGGAGCCCACGGAGCCCGGCCAACGGGTCCGGCGACGCCGAACCGGCGGCGCGGCGCCCGGGAGACCGCCCGGCACCGCGCCGCCCCGACGATACGGAAGCACAACCATGGCCCGACCCGTTCTCGAGATGCGGTCGATCAGCAAGACGTTTCCCGGTGTCAAGGCCCTCTCCGAGGTCAACCTGACCGTCGGCACCGGGGAGGTGCACGCCGTCTGCGGTGAGAACGGCGCCGGCAAGTCCACCCTGATGAAGGTGCTCAGCGGGGTCCACCCGCACGGCAGCTACGAGGGCGAGATCTACTTCGAGGGCGAACCCTGCCGGTTCCGGGACATCCGGGCCAGCGAGCAGCGCGGCATCGTCATCATCCACCAGGAACTCGCGCTGGTGCCCTACCTGTCCGTCGCCGAGAACATCTTCCTCGGCAACGAGCACGCCACCCGGGGTGTCATCAGCTGGCACCGGACGCTGACCCACGCCGCCGCACTGATCCGGCAGGTCGGACTCGACGAGAGCCCGCACACCAGGATCGCCGATCTCGGCGTGGGCAAACAGCAGTTGGTCGAGATCGCCAAGGCACTCGCCAAGAAGGTCAAGCTGCTCATCCTGGACGAGCCGACCGCTGCCCTGAACGACGAGGACAGCCGCAAGCTGCTCGACCTGATCCTCGAACTCAAGGCCCAGGGCATCTCCTGCATCCTCATCTCGCACAAGCTGAACGAGATCGCCCGGGTCGCCGATTCCGTCACCGTCCTGCGCGACGGGCGGACCATCGAGACCATCGCGATCGGTCCCGACGGCATCTCCGAGGAGCGGATCATCCGCGGCATGGTCGGCCGCGACCTGGAACACCGCTACCCCGAACGCGCCCCGCAGATCGGCGAGGTCGCCTTCGAAATCGATGGCTGGAGCGTCCAGCACCCGATCGACCACCGGCGCAGGGTGGTCGACGGCGCCTCACTGAACGTCCGTCGCGGCGAGATCGTCGGCGTCGCCGGTCTCATGGGCGCCGGGCGCACCGAGCTGGCCATGAGCGTCTTCGGCCGCTCGTACGGACGGTGGACCGGCGGCCGGGTGCGGCTGCACGGCCGGGAGATCCGTACCCGGACGGTGCCGGAGGCGATCGGGCACGGCATCGCGTACGTGACCGAGGACCGCAAGCAACTCGGCCTCAACCTGGGCGACGACATCAGCCGGAACATCTCGCTGAGCGCCCTGGGCAAGGTGGCCCGGCGGGGCTGGGTCGACCGGCACGAGGAGGCGCGGATCGCCGAATCGTTCCGGCGGACGATGAGCATCAAGGCCCCCTCGGTGTTCGCGGAGACCGGCAAGCTCAGCGGCGGCAACCAGCAGAAGGTCGTCCTCAGCAAGTGGATCTTCGCCGAGCCGGAGGTGCTGATCCTCGACGAACCCACCCGGGGCATCGACATCGGCGCCAAGGCGGAGATCTACACCGTCGTCGCCGAACTCGCGGCCCAGGGCAAGGCGGTACTCGTCATCTCCTCCGAGCTCCCCGAACTCCTGGGCCTATGCGACCGGATCTACACCATGGCCGAAGGCCGGATCACCGGTGAGGTGCCCCGCGCCGACGCCACCCAGGAATCCCTCATGCGGCTCATGACCATGAGCGCGGCATACCCCGACAAGCAGGTGTGAGGCATGGCCCAGATCGAGACCACCCCCAAGACCGCGCCCAGCACCCCGGAAACCGCCCGACGATCGTCGGCCGGTGCCGTACTGGCCCGGGCGCTGCGCGGCAACCTGCGCCAGTACGGGATGCTGGTCGCGCTGGCGCTGATCGTCCTGCTGTTCCAGTTCTGGACGGACGGCATCCTGCTCCAGCCGCTCAACATCACCAATCTGATCCAGCAGAACGGCTACATCCTCATCCTGGCCATCGGCATGATGATCGTCATCATCGCCGGGCACATCGACCTGTCGGTCGGGTCGCTCGCCGCCTTCGTCGGGGCGGCCGCGGCGGTGATGATGGTCGAGCACAGGATGCCGTGGCCCGTGGCGCTGGTGGCCGCGCTGCTGATCGGGGCTCTCGCCGGAGCCTGGCAGGGGTTCTGGATCGCCTATCTCGGGATCCCCTCGTTCATCGTCACGCTGGCCGGCATGCTGCTGTTCCGGGGTGGGACCCAGATCCTCCTGCAGGGCCAGTCGGTGGCGCCGTTCCCCAAGGGCTTCCAGAACATCAGCAGCGGCTTCCTCCCCGCGGTCGGCCCGCACACCGACTACCACAACCTCACGCTGCTGCTGGGCCTGTCGGTGCTGGCCGTAGCGATCCTGCAGGAGGTGCGCGGACGGCGGCGGGCCGCCTCGTACGGACTGGAACCGCTCCCGGCCGGGCTGTTCCTGGTGAAGCTCGGCGCGATCACCGCGTCCGTGGTGGCCTTCACCCTGCTGCTGGCCAGCTACCACGGGGTGCCGATCGTCCTGCTGATCCTCGGCGTCCTGCTGGTCGGCTTCGGATACGTGATGCGCAACTCGATCCTCGGCCGGCACACCTACGCCATCGGCGGCAACGAGGCGGCGGCGCGGCTGTCCGGGGTGAAGAGCAAGCGGGTCGTCTTCCTCGCCTTCGTGAACATGGGCGTCCTGGCGGCCCTGGCCGGGCTGGTCTTCGCCGCGCGGCTCAACGCCGGTACGCCGCAGGCCGGCATCAACTTCGAGCTGGAGGCGATCGCCGCCGCGTTCATCGGCGGCGCCTCCGCGAGCGGCGGTGTGGGCACCGTCCTCGGTGCGCTCACCGGCGGTCTGGTGCTGGGCGTGCTGAACAACGGCATGTCGCTGGTCGGCGTGGGTACCGACTACCAGCAGGTGATCAAGGGCCTGGTACTGCTGGCGGCCGTCGGCTTCGACGTCTACAACAAGCGCAAGGCCGGAGCCTGACCTCGCCCCTCCTGAGCGGCGGCCTGGATCAGCCGCCCGCGCGAACATCGAGTCCAGCCCCGCGGAACCGCACGCGCCCGCCGGCTTCCGTCGGCTTCCGTCGGCTTCCGTCGGCTTCCGTCGGCTTCCGTCGGCTTCCGTCGGCTTCCGTCGGCAACCTTTTCGCATCCTGCGGCGACCAGGCAGTGCACCTCGACTCGAATCTTCGAACGGACGGACATGCAGACTGCACGGCAGGCCGCGCGGCAGCGCAGGCGTAGACACAGGCTGATGAGGGGAACGGCGGTGATGCTGACCGCCGCCGGCGCCCTCTTCTGCCTGGTGACGACCATGCTCCCCGGCCCCGAGGAGGAGGCCGAGGCCCGGGCCGGGGCCGGCATGGCCGCCCCCGCCGCCACCCTGGCGGGAGCCACGCCCTCGGCCCTGACGGCCCCCGCGCCCCCGGCGGACGGCGCGCATGCCACGGCAACCCCGACGGCGGCCGTCGGGGCGACCACCGCGGCGACGTCACGGCCTGCGGCGAAGGAAACCCCACCGGCGTCGTCCACCCCGGCACCGTCGGCAGGACGCATCCAGCCTGGGACCACCTACAAGGGCGTCGCCACCGCCTACGCCGCCGGTGACGGCAACGGCGCCTGTCTGTTCGGCCCGAGCGACGACCTCATGATCGCGGCGATGAACACCACCGACTACGAGTCGTCCAGGGCGTGCGGCGCGTACGTACGCGTACGCGCCGCGAGCGGCGCCTCGATCACCGTCCGGATCACCAACGAATGCCCACTGCCCTGCGCACCCGGACAACTCGACCTCAGCGAACAGGCCTTCGCGAAACTGGCCGATCCCGAGCTCGGCCGTATCCCGATCACCTGGAGCCTGCTGAGCCCCCACACGTCCGGCACGCTCTCCATCCGGTACAAGACCGGCTCCAGCCCCCACTGGTGCGGCATCCAGGTGATCGACCACCGGAATCCGGTCGCACGGCTGGAGGTACGCACCACCAAGGGCTGGCAAAGACTGCCCCGTACCGACTACAACTACTTCCTCTCCGCCGACGGCAGCGGGTGCGGCAGCACGATGAGGATCACCGACATCTACGGAGAACAGCTGACGGTCGACGGGACCGCGCTGCTGCCGAACGTCGCACAACCGACCCGGGTCCAGTTCGCCCCGCACTGAAACCGCACCCTGATACGCTGCCGGCTGGATGTTAACGCACACATTTGCGGAAGGGGCGACCGAAAGCGTGGTCCTCGATGACACGTCCGCGGAGTTCCACGACTTCTTCGAACGCCACTACGCCGAACTCGCCCGGTTCGCCCATCTCCTGACGGGCGAGACGGACGGTGCCGACGATCTGGCCGCGGACGCCCTGATCGCACTGTGGCAGCGCTGGGACCGGTTGCGCCAGGCCGAGCACCCCCTCGCCTACGCCCGCGGCGTGGTCGCCAACCTGGCACGGTCACGGATCCGCAGCGCGGTTCGCGAGCGCCGCCGGATCGCCCTGTTCTGGTCGCGCGGTGCGGATCCGTCGGACGGTCCCGACGTGGCCGCCGTTGTGGACGTGCGTACGGCTCTCGCCCGGTTGCCGTTCCGGAAGCGGGCATGCGTGGTCCTGCGGCACGCCTTCGACCTGTCGGAGAAGGACACCGCTCTGGCGCTCGGAATATCGGTCGGTACGGTGAAGAGCCAGACCTCGAAGGGGATGGCCGAACTGGAACGGACGCTGGGCAGCACAGGAGCGGCCGGGGAACTGCTGGCGGGGAGGAGGAACCGTTGAACGAGGAGCTCACCGAGCGGCTGCGCACAGCCGCCGAGGCCCACCAGCCCGACCGCGCCCGGATCCTGGCACGCGTGGAACGCGGCATGTCCGGCGCCCCCGACCGCCACCGCGAGCCGTCCGGCGCGAGGCCCTGGCCCAGGGTGGCGCTCGCCTCCCTCGCCGCGGCCGGCATCCTGGCGGGCGGTGGTTTCGCCGTCGCCGCCATCGTCCAGTCCCCGCCGGCCCGGCCGGACGTCCCGGCCACGCCTGCCGCGCCGTCCGCGCCCGGGACTCCCGACCCGACGCCGTCGGCGCCCACCACCGGCGGCCCGACCGCGCCGGACCGCTCGTCCTCGACGAGCCCCAGCCCGGAGGCGTCAGGGGGCACGGGCCCGGCCCGGCCCGGCAGCGCGCACGTCCAGGACGGGCCTCTGTGGTCGGCCGGCTCCTTGGACGCGGGCAGCAACACCTACTGGGCGCAGAGCAACATCACCCTCAGGACCACTCAGCCGCTCACCGCACTCACCGTGGAACTGCGCATCACGCAGACGGGGGGAGTGCAGAGCACCGGCAGCTGGAGGACGCTGCCCGCCGACGACTTCACCGTCACCGTGCAGCATGAAGGCGGAGCCCTGGTCTACCGCTGGATCCTCAAGCCGGGCCGTACGGTCCCGGCCGGACAGCACGTCTTCGCCGGCCAGTACAACCACGCCGCCGGCGCGCGCGAGGCCAAGCACGACGGGTACCGCGTCGACGCAACCGGTCCGCGCGGCGCCCTCTCGGTCTGGGGCGGCTTCACCCCGCCGCGATGAGGCCATGCCCGTAGCAGGTCGACGCCGCCGAGGTCCCGGTCGAGTGGGTTGTGTTCAGGCGGGCCGGGTGGGTTGTGTTCAGGCGGGCCGGGTGGGGGCTCGTAGTTCGATCCTGTATCCGCTCTGTGGGGTGGGTTCGGCGGTGAGGGTACCGTCGAGCAGTTCGGCGCGTTCCTTGAGGCCGATGAGGCCGTGCCGGGCGCTGGGCAGGGCGACGGTCGGCCTGGTGGGGGCGGCGTTGGTGACGGTGACGCCCAAGTGGTGCGCGTCGTGCCACAGGCGTACGTCGGCGCGGGCGCCGGGGGCGTGCTTGCGCACGTTGGTGAGGGCTTCTTGGACCGTGCGGTAGACGGTGCGCTGGGCGGTGGTGCTGATGCCGGGAGGGAGCTCGCCGGTCAGGGTGGTCTCGATGCCGCTGTTGGCGATGAGCTGCTGGAGGTCGGCGAGGGTGGGCTGGGGGGTGAGTTCGGTTGCCTTGCCGCCGGAGGCGCGCAGCAGGGTGACCATGTGGCGGAGTTCGTCGAGGGTGTTCGCGCTGAGGGTGCGGGCGGCCTCGCGGGCGTCGGGGTCCTTGGCGGCGACCTGGAGGGCTCCGGCCTGGACGGCGATGAGGCTGACCTGGTGGGAGACGACGTCGTGCATCTCGCGGGCCAGCTGGGCCCGTTCACGGGCGAGGACGGTCTGGGCGTACAGGACGCGTTCGTGTTCCCGGGCCTCTTCGACCTCGACGAGCTGGCGGGCCACGTCACGCCTGGCCTGCACGAGTTGGCCGAACAGGACGGGAGCGACGGCCGTGGCCAGCGTGTAGACGAACTGGACGAGCGTCCAGGTCCGGTCGCCGGTGAGCGTGTGGGACAGGGGCCAGGCGAGCGTGTCCGCGGCCGCGTTCAGCAGGGCACAGCGGCACCACCTTCGACATCATCGCCAGCGTGGGCGTCGCCATCCTCGTGATCGTGGGCGCGACGGTGCTGATGGACCGCCTGCCGCGCCTGCGCCGGCCGGCGAAGCCGGTCATCGCCGTGGGCACCATGTCCCTGACGGCCTACGTCGGCCACTTCCTCGTACAGTCCGCGGTGGGCATACCGGCCGGTGAAAGCACCCAGGTGTCCTGGGTTCCCGTGCTCACGCTCATCCTCGGGGCGATCGTGTTCGCCGCCGCCTGGTCCCGCTCCTTCCACCGCGGACCGCTGGAGGCGCTGCTCAACGCCGCCACCAAGCCGGCAAAGTACATCCGATGAGGCCGGGCCGGGGCGGGCGGCCTTCATGACATGCGGCGGGGCACCCTTGACCGTCATCAAGCAGTACATCGAGAACCAGCAGCGCCCCCTCTGACCGTCACCACGGAGGCGCAGCGCCCTCCGGCACTTCGCGCCTCCGGCCCGAGGATGGCCTTCACCCCCGCCCTGAAGGGCGGAGCACTGGCCAAGATCAGGTGGCGAGGACGAAGGCCGGCAGAAGCATGGCGGAGACGGTCACGCACATGAAGACCACATGGCGGACCGGGACCACGCGGCCGCCGTCCTGGGGTGCCGGGTGCTCTCCGCCGGATCGGAGGTGGTCGCGCAGGAGCCTGCCCGACGGGATGGCGCCGATGGTGAAGCCGACCCAGGTGAAGGAGTACATGACCATCATCTGGCGGGCGTTCCACGGTACGGCTCCCACGGCGCCCATTGCCGTCATGACCAGCAGGAACACCACGGAAAGACCGGCCGCGACGGCGGTCGGTCTGCGCATCCCGAGGCAGCGGTGGACGCCGAGACACAGGACGCAGGTGGCGAACACGGCTATGGCCACCAGCCAGCCGAGGGGGATGCGGGTGAGGATGTCGGGTCCCTTCGGGTCGGGCCAGGGGGCTGACAGCGTACGTCGTCCCCTGGCCCGAACGCGTTTCAGGCTGCCGTCACCGTCTGCCCGTCAGCCGAAGAGCGAGGACAGGGTGGAGGTGACCGGCGAGATCAGGTCGTGGCCGAACTGTGTGATCTTCGTGGCGACCGGAGCCACGACCTTCTCTCCGACCTTCGACAGCGAACCGATCCACTGGGACTGGCCGAAGGTCAGGACCCCCAGGGCGGTGCTGCCGGCGGAGGCCCAGAACTCGCTGCTGTTCCAGCCGTAGCCGATGCCCGTGAGAATCGTGCTGACCCCGGACACCGCCATGGAGGCGATGCCCAGGCCGAAGGCCAGGGGCTCCAGGACGATCGCGGCCGGCGGGAAGAGCAGGCCCCCCAGACCCGCCAGGGCGCTGGCGAACCCCAGACCGGTGCTGAGCCAGCTCGTGGCGTTGGCCCACCACTTGACGTCCTTGTACCAGGGGGTGCCACCGCCTTGCACGGTGTCGTTGTCAGGCGTGTCGGCCGGGGACTTGCCGGCCTCCTTCGCCGCCTGGGCCTCCGCAGCTGCCTGCCGGGCCGCCGCGGCCACCTCCTGCGCGTGCTTCTCGGCAGCGATCTGATGGGCCTGGCTCGCCGCCTGGGCCGCCGTCTGGGCGTCCTGTCCGGCCTGGGTGGCCGACGCGTGGGCGGAAGCGGCGGACGCCTGGGCCGCGTTGGCCGACGCGGCAGCGCTGCGCGCCGACTCGAAGGCACGGTTGGCCGAGTAGTTCGCCGAGCGGGCGGCGGTACGGGCCGTGGCCGCCGCCTGGCTCGCCCGGTCGGCGGCGGCCTGCGCGTCCTTGGCGGACCGGTCGGCCACGTCGGCGTTCGTCTTCGCCTGCTGCGCGGACGTCGCGGCCTGCGCCGCCCAGTCCTTGGCCTTGTTCGCCCACTCCACGGCCTCCGTGGCCGCGTTGCGGGCGACGGCCGCCGCCTGCTGGGCGCGGGCGGCGTCCTCCTGGGCCTTCTGCGCGATCTTCGCGGCAGCGGCGATGGCTCCCTGGACGGCGGCGATGTGGCTGGCCGAGTCGGCGTCGAGCTGGGCCGTCTTGTACTGCACCGAGCCGATGAAGTTCCGGCGCATCCAGGTCGGGCCCTCCATCGCCGCCTGGGCGTGCGCCCGGGTGTAGGGGCCGGCCTTGTCCGAGGAGAGCAGGGCGGCGGTGGCGACGGCGTCGTCCTCGCGCTGGGCCGCCTCGCCAGTGACGGTGAGGAACTGGTACAGGGCCTCCGGGGTGCCGGCGTTCAGCGCGTCGTTGGCCGCCTTGGTGACGGCCGTGCCCGGGTTGGCGGCCAGGGCGCGCGTCACCGCGACGCGGGCTTCCATCGCGGAAGCCTGGACGAGTCCGCCGTCGAGGAACTTGCCGGCGGCGTCCGGGTCGCTGCTCTCCAGGGCCCTGGCCGCGGCGTATCCGATGTCCGGCGGCAGGGTCCGTGCGAGGTAGAGGCTGGTCTCGCGGTCGTCCTGGCGCTGCGCGAGGTGGCGGTCGGTGTCGATCCAGACGTGGATGTCGGAGTCGGCGCCGGACAGCGCGAACCGGGCGGCCTCGTGCGACCAGGTGCCGTGGGAGCCACCCATGACGGCGACGGCCGCCTTGCGGCCCAGTGCCGTCGCCTGGGCGGTGTTGCCCGCCTTCAGGGCGGTCTCGGCCTGGGCGATGAGGTCCTTGGTGGCCTGGGCGGCCTGCTCGGCCTGGGTGCGCTTCTCGGCGTAGGCGGCCCGCTCGTTCTGCTCGATCTGGGCGAGCAGGCGCACCTCCTGGATCGCGCGCTGGGTGTCCTGGTCGAGACGCTGCCACTCCGCCTCGCGGGCGGCCTTCTCCACCTCGACGGCCTTGGCGACCGCTGCGGTGGCGGTGTTCGCGGCCTTGGTCGCCTCGTTGGCGAACTCGGTGGACTTCTTCGCGTACTCCACGGCCTGGCCGGCGTACTGCGCCGCCCACTCGGCCGCCGCGGCGGCGTTGTCCGCGTGGCCGGCGGCGCTGTTGGCCGCGTCCCGGGCGGTACGGGCCGCAGCCGCGGCCGAGTTGGCCAGGGCCTGGGCGGTCCCCGCCGCGTTGGTGGCGATGGTGGCGTTGGTGCTGGCGATCTGCGCCTGGCGCTTGGCTTCTGCGGCCTCGGCCTGCGCCGCGCCGGCCGCTTCGGCGGCGGCGGCCGAGGCGTTGGCGGCGGCCGCGGCGTTACGG
>NZ_WTFF01000199.1 GCF_019400985.1 Streptomyces bambusae | reverse complement strand
GGCGCGGCCGGTGCCGGGCACCGCGGCTACGTCGCCGACGACCTGGCCGTCCTCGTGCTCGACGGGCACCGCATGATCGGCCCGGTGCTCGGCGAGGTCCGGGACCGGCTGCTGGCCGCCCCCGCGGTGGGGGACGCCGAGGCCCTCGAAGGGGGCTGCGACCCGTATGAGCCCGGGCTGATCCGGCTGCGCGGGACCGGCGGCTTCGTACGGCTCCCGGTCTTCCAGTTCGCCCCCGACGGCGGCCCCCGCGCGGTGGTCCGCGAGGTGAACCTCCTGCTCGGCGCCGACCGGGACCCCTGGGGCGCCGCCGACTGGTGGCTGTCCACGGACCCGGGGCTCGGCCGCGTACCCGCCGGCCTGCTCGGTGGCCCCGACGAGGGGCGGCTGCTGCCGGCGGCCCGGAGCCGGGCCGCCGGCTGAGCGGGCCTCAGACCCGGGGCGCCGGGGCGGGGGAGCGGTCCGCGAACTGCGTCCGGTACAGCTCCTCGTAGCGCCCGCCCGCCGCCAGCAGTCCGGCGTGCGTGCCGCGCTCCACGATCCGGCCCTCCTCCACCACCAGGATCAGATCGGCCGCCTGCACGGTCGACAGCCGGTGCGCGATCACCACCGCGGTCCGGCCGGCCAGCGCCTCGCCCAGGGCCTCCTGCACAGCCGCCTCCGAGGTGGAGTCCAGGTGCGCCGTGGCCTCGTCGAGGATCACCACCCGCTGCCGGGCCAGCAGCAGCCGGGCGATGGTCAGGCGCTGGCGCTCACCGCCCGAGAGCCGGTAGCCGCGCTCGCCCACCACCGTGTCCAGCCCGTCGGGCAGCGAGGCGACCAGCCCGTCCAGCCGGGAGCGGCGCAGCGCGTCCCACAGCTCCTCCTCGGTGGCCCCGGGCCGGGCCAGCAGCAGGTTGGCACGGACCGAGTCGTGGAAGAGGTGCCCGTCCTGGGTGACCATGCCCAGCGTGTCCCGGATCGAGTCGGCGGTCAGCTCCCGTACGTCGATCCCGCCGAGCCGCACCGTGCCGGCGTCGGCGTCGTACAGCCGGGGCAGCAGCTGGGCGATCGTGGACTTGCCGGCGCCCGACGAGCCCACCAGTGCGATCATCTGTCCCGGCTCCGCGCGGAAGGACACCTCGTGGAGGACCTGCGTACCGCCGCGGTCGTCCAGCGCCGCGACCTCCTCCAGGGAGGCCAGGGAGACCTTGTCCGCGGCCGGGTAGCCGAAGGAGACCCGGTCGAACTCCACCGACACCGGGCCCTGCGGCACCGGGCGGGCGTCGGGCCGCTCGTCGATCAGCGGCTTCAGGTCCAGGATCTCGAAGACCCGCTCGAAGCTCACCAGGGCGCTCATCACCTCCACGCGCGCTCCGGCGAGCGCCGTGAGCGGCGCGTACAGCCGGGTCAGCAGCAGGGCGAGCGCCACCACCGAGCCCGCGTCCAGGGAGCCGCGCAGCGCGTAGTGGCCGCCCAGCCCGTAGACCAGCGCCAGGGCGAGCGCGGAGACCAGCGTGAGGGCGGTGACGAACGCCGACTGGGCCATCGCCGTACGGATGCCGATGTCGCGGACCCGGCCGGCGCGGGCGGCGAACTCGGCGGACTCCTCCGCGGGCCGGCCGAACAGCTTGACCAGGGTCGCACCGGGCGCCGAGAACCGCTCGGTCATCTGCGTGGCCATCGCCGCGTTGAGCTGCGCCGCCTCCCGCTGGAGCCGGGCCATCCGGGTGCCCATGCGGCGCGCGGGCACCACGAACACCGGCAGCAGCACCAGCGCCAGCAGGGTGATCTGCCAGGAGATGCCCACCATCACGGTGAGGGTGAGCAGCAGCGTGACCGTATTGGCGACGACGCCCGAGAGGGTGTTGCTGAAGGCGCGCTGGGCACCGATCACGTCGTTGTTGAGCCGGCTGACCAGGGCCCCGGTCCGGGTACGCGTGAAGAAGGCGACCGGCATCCGCTGCACGTGGTCGAAGACCGCGGTGCGCAGGTCCAGGATCAGCCCCTCGCCGAGCGTGGCCGACAGCCGGCGGACCAGCAGCCCCAGCCCGGCCTCCGCCAGGGCGATGAGCGCGATCAGCAGGGCCAGCCGGGTCACCGTGCCGCTCTCGCGCCCGGCCACGATGGCGTCGACGACCCGGGCGGCGAGCACCGGAGTGGCCACCGCCAACAGGGCCGTCACCACGCTCAGGAGCAGGAACAGGGCGAGCCCGCGGCGGTGCGGGCGGGCGAAGGAGGCGACCCGGCGCAGTCCGGCGCGGGACATCGGGCGGCGGTCGGACTGTGCGTTGATCGCGTTGTGCAGCGACGTCCAAGCGGTGACTTCCATGTCCATGGAGGGAAAGCTAGGACCTCGACCGGGCTTGAGGTCAAGCTCCCTCCCGGGCCCCACCGCGGGGTGGCGGCGGGGTGCGGCTGTCTTGCCGGAGGCCACCCAACTCCCGGGCGGGACACGGAACCTGCTCCGCTGTCAGTGAGCGGTGGCATCATCGGTCCATGACGCAGGAATCCGAGTCCATCCGCTCAGGTCCCCGCACCACCGACACCGTCGTCGGCCGCTTCGAGCAGTGGGCGCGCGACGCCCCGGACGCGTTCGCCGTGCTGTCCGGCCAGGCCGATATCACGTACGGCGAACTCGATGCGCGCGCCAACCGGCTGGCGCACCATCTGCTCCGGGCGGGGCTGCCCGCCGGCGCCACCGTGGCCGTGGCGGCCTCCCGACGGGCGGACGGTGTCACCGCGGTCCTCGCCGCGCTCAAGGCCGGTGGGGCGTACGCACTGGTCGACCCCGAGTCCCCGCAGGTGGCCCATCGCCAGCTCCAGGCGCTGGGCCCCTTCATGCTCATCACCCGCACCGCGGACCGGGCCCGGCTGGACGACGGCAGTGGCCTGCCCACGATCTGCCTCGACGCCGAGGCGGAGACGATATCCGCCCACCCCGCGCATGCCCCGGACACCGTGCCCGGGCCCACCGCCGCCGTCCTCCTCACCGGCGGGGCCCGGCCCCGTGCGGTCCGGGTCGGCCAGGCCCGGCTGCTCGCCGCGTACACCTCCTGGGCGGAGCTCGGCGGCTTCACCCCGCAGGACCGGCACCTGATCACCGCACGTCCCGACGTCACGGCCTTCGCGGCCGGCTGGACCCGTGCCCTGTGCTCGGGCGGCGCCCTCGCGCTGCCCCGACTCGGCCACTGGACGCGGCACGAGCCGCGCCGCCGCGTCGAGGCGGACGAGGTGACCGTGGTGCACACCGACCCGCGGGACGCGTACCGGCTCCTCGGACCCCTGCCGGGCCAGGAGGACCTGGGCCGGCCGGAGCCGGGGCTGCGGTCCCTGCGCCTGCTCACCGTGACGGGCGACCGCCTCTTCGTGGACGAACAGGCCGAGCTGCACCGGCGGTTGCCGACCGGCGTCCGGCTCCTGTCCGTCTACGCGACCACCGAGGCCGCCGGCTGCGGCACCTGGCTCGATCTCTCCCGGCTGCCCGGTCCGCAGGACCGGCCGGGCCGGACCTGCCTGCTCGGCACGCCGTTCCCCGGCTGTCGCGCAGAGGTCCGGGACGGCCAGATCCACCTCGCCCCGCCCGACGGCGGTGACACCGTGCCCACCGGTGACCACGGCCGGCTGCGTGCGGACGGGCTGCTGGAGTACACGGGGCGGGCCCGCGACCGGATCTCCGCGGCCCACCGCACGATCGACGCCCATCACGCCGAGTCCGTCGTCCGCGAGCACCCCGGCGTCGGCTCCGCGATCGTCCGTGACGTCCCTGGGGGCCCGTCCGGACGCCGCCTCGTCGCCTACCTCGCCCTGCCCCCGTTCGGCCCGCCCGGGAGACGTCCGGGCCTGCCCGACCTCGCCGGGCTGCGCGCGTACCTCCACGGCAAGCTGCCCGACGAGGAGATACCGAGCGGGGTGGTCCACCTGGGTTCCCTGCCGCGGACCCGCAGCGGCCGCGAGGACCGGGAGGCGCTGCCGCTGCCCGCCCATCCGGCCCGTGGCGGCACGGCCAGCAAGTTCTCCCGCGACGCCGGAGGTGGGCTCACCGGAGCTGGCGTGCTCGGCTGCCTCGCCTTCTTCCCAGGTCTCCTGGCCTTCGCGCTCACCTTCATCCTCTGGCCCCGCTCCGTGGACCTCACCGGCGTGCCCGGCCCCTGGTCCACGCTCTTCTTCCTCCTCTACGTCTTCGAATGCATGGCCTTCGGCGCGGGTGTGGTCTTCCTCCTCGTCGGCCGGCGGCCGATGCAGGCCCAGGGCCGCCCGCCCCGCCTCACGAAGGCGGCCCATCTGGCGGTCGTCTACCTGCTGGCGTCCTGGTGGCCCCAGGACAACCTCTACCGCCTGGCCGACAAGTACGACTATCCACGTCAGGCCCTGCTCGTCTACACGTTCAACATCCCTTTGATGATCGCGGCGTTCGTCCTCGCCGTGTACCTCACCCAGCCTTCTCGGACCGATCCGTCCGACTCCGACGACGACTGAGCACCCGCCCGGGCCGTCACTCCCGCAAGCCCTCACCCACCGCCCGGGCCTTCGACCGGACCAGGTCCGCCGCGGCGTCCAGGGCCTCGGGGGTCCGGGCGGCCACCACCACGCCGATCCACGGGGCCCGGGCGAAGGCGGCCGTCGGGATCGCCGGGAGGAACACCGCGCCCAGCTCCGCGCAGCCGTACGCCGTCGCCTCGAACAGCTCCGCCAGCTGGGCCCCGGGCAGCCGGGCGCCCAGCTCGACCCGGTCGATGACGCGCACCAGATGGGTCCCGCCGCGCACCTCGTCGAGCCGGGCCCCGGCCATGAAGGCGACGGACGGCCCCGTGAGCCGCAGATTGGCCTCCGTCGGGGCGAGGCCGCCGGCCCCGTCGGCGACGAAGTCCACGTCGAACCAGCCGCGGTGCCCGGCGGCGGCGAGCTCCCGGCCCACCGCCTCGCCGAACGCCAGCATCGGCTTCTCGGCCCAGGAAGGCACCACCCCGGGGCCCGTGGTCGCCCCCCGGTAGCCCGTGCCCGCCACGTCCATCAGAGCCACGCCCACCTCGTGGACCCGCCCCGATCCGTCCACGAAGCCGTCGTACGTCAGGTCCCGCACCCCGTCCGGCCCGGGCCCGGCCACGTACTCCTCCACCAGCAGCGGACCGCGCGGCAGCCGGCGCAGCACGGCCCGCGCCCCGCCCGCCTCCCGCACGTCCCGGGCCGTGACCACCGTGGTGCCGGACCCGCCCACGCCGTGCTCCGACTTCAGCACCGTGTCCTGCCCGGCCCTCGCCCGCCCGGCCAGCAGCCGGGCGGCCGCCCACCGGGTGCGCGCCCGCCACTGCCCGGGGACCACGATGCCCGGATGTCCCCCGGCCGCCGCGATCCGCTCGAACAGCGCGTGCGCCTCGGCCTTCGACTCGTACCGCAGGGCCTCCGCTCTCCACGGCAGGCCCGCGAGCCGGGCGAACTCCTCGGTGTGCCCCCACGGTACGAGCGGCAGCCCGAGCCCCGTCAGCCGCTCGGCGAGCGCCTCGCGGCCGCGCACCACCGCCGACAGCCCGGGCCCGCCGCGGCCCGCCAGCCCGTCGTACACCTCGACGTCCGCCCACCCCAGCTGCCGCCCGAGCAGGTCGAGCCACTCCGCCGGAACCGGGCGCGGCAGCACCAGCGCGGCCGGGCGGGGGCTGTAGAAGGCGGCCAGGCACGCGTAGTGGTGGGCGGCGCGCTGCTCCCGGTCCAAGGACGCGTCCCCGAACTGGGCGTTGAACTCGGCGACGTTGCCGAGGTGCACGGCGGCCCGGCCGCCGGTCCACGCCCCGACCCAGGCGGCCGGCGGGGCCAGCTCCACCTCGAAGCGCACCAGCCCGTTCCGCCCGCCCGACTCCTCGGCGCCCAGCGCCCGGTAGAAACCGGCCGCGTGCGGGTCGGCGTCGACCACCAGCCGCCGCATGCCCAGTTCCCGCGCCCGCGCCACCGCGTGCCGGTACAACGCCCGCCCCACGCCCCGGCCGATCGCTGCCGGCTCCACGAACAGCAGCCCCAGCGTGCCCCGGGCCCCGTCCCCCTCCAGCGAGGCCACCCCGACCGGCGCCGAGCGCCCTTCCTCGGCCACCACCACCCGCCGCGGCCCGACCTCGTGCGCGTCGATCCGCAGCTCCGGCGCACACCGTTCGAGGAACTCCCGGCCGTACCCCCAGTGGGCCTTGGACCGCAGCACCAGCTCCGTCAGTGCCGCGGCCTCCTCGGGCCGTGCCACCCGGATCCGCACCATCTTCCGCCTCCCCGCCCCGTTCCAGACATCCGTGCGATAGATTCAGCCGACCTCAGCACGTGTACTTCCCCACCGACCAGCGGAGACAGGCTTCCCCATGAGCGACATCATCAACGGACTCGGCCGAACCGGCGCGTACGGAGCGCTCGGCCTGGTGCTGCTGATCCTCGGCATCGTCCTCGTCGACGTGCTGACGCCCGGGAAGCTCGGCAAGCAGATCTGGGAGGAGCGCAACAGCAACGCCGCCCTGCTGCTCAGCTCCGCGCTCCTCGGCGTCGGCGCCATCGTGTTCACCTCGATCTGGACGACGTACAACGACTTCGGCAAGGGCCTGCTCTCCACGGCGGCGTTCGGCCTGCTCGGCCTGATCCTGATGGGTCTGGCGTTCCTGGTCCTCGACTGGGTGACCCCGGGCAAGCTCGGCGCCATCGTCGTCGACCCCGAGCCGCACCCCGCGGTCTGGGTCTCCGCCGCCTGCAACCTCGCCGTGGCGGGCATCGTCTCGGCGTCCATCGCCTGACCCGGGTCCGATCCCGCCCGCCCCGGGCCGGCTGCACGACATTCTCCAAGAGCTGCTCCGCAATTGCGGTATGCTCGTCAAGTCCCTTATGGGATGGGTGTAGAAGAGCGCCCGTGGGAGTCAACCGCATCGTGTTCGTCACCGGTTCGCCGGTACGGATCACGCGGCAGCACGGTCTTGGTCGTGCCTCTGCTCCCCGAATTCCGGAACGGCCCCGAGCAACCCCGGATGAGACGCCGCAAGGCGGCCACGCCGGAGCGCCCGGACCAGCCGACCGGATGCAGTCCGTGCCTCCTACGGGAATTGCGGATCAAGTCTTAGGCCAGCCCGAGGGCGAACACCGCGAAGCCCGCGGCGAGCAGCCCCGCCGCCGTCCGGCGCACCGCCGTCGCCTTCGACCACGGCTCCTCGAAGCGGCGGGCGTACCGGGCGACGGCCACCAGCAGGACGGCGAACACCGGCAGCCACGCCGCCCGATGCCCGATCCACGCCAGGGTGTCGGGCGCCGTGGTCAGACCGGCGACCTCGCCCGCGAACGAGGCGGGCACGGCCGCGGCGAGCATCGCCGTCTGGTGCCAGCACAGGATCGTCATCGCGCACAGGTTGACCACCACCACCGGCGCCCACAGAGCCGGCCGGGCCAGCCACCGCGCCAGCCGGTCCCGCAGCAGGATCGCCGCACCGGACTGCGTGGCCGCCAGCGCCAGCACCAGCAGCGACGGCGGGTGCGAGTTGGTGCGGTCCGCCCCGGGTACGCCGACCATCGACTCCGGGTAGTGGAAGACGGCCAACAGCACCGCGAACAGCGCCGCCCCGCCCACCAGCAGCAGCCACGCCCCGCGCCGCCCGATCCGCCGCTCGCCCCACGAGACGCCGAGCTGGTAGGCGAACAGCCAGCCGGGCAGGATGTTCACCACCGCCACCCACGACGGCACCGCCTGCGCGTACGGCCCGTACCGCAGGAAGTCCACCGCCGCCACCGAGGCCAGCAACGGCGCCGCCGCCCACCCGCCCAGCCGGCGCGCCGCGGCCACGCAGTACGGCGTCAGCGCGGTCACCACCACGTACACCCCGACGAACCACAGCGGCTGGACCACCAGCGTCGCCCCGGTGCGCAAGGTGGCCTCCGGCACCCCGACCGCCCACAGCACGGGCGCCGCCAGCGCCCACACCGCGGTCACGCCCAGCACCGGCCGCCCGAGCCGGGCGATCCGCCCGCGCAGCCACGCACCGGTGCTGCCGCTGCGGCGGTGGTAGGAGAGCACCGAGGCGTAACCGCCGACCAGGAAGAAGATGCCGAGCATCTGCAGCACCCAGCTCGCGGGGGCGAAGCCGGGATGCGCGGACAGGGGACTGGCGTTGTGCAGGGCGCCGTCCTCGTCGAGGGTGAACCCGCCCAGCAGCCAGTGGCCGGTGGGTACGGCGAGCAGCGCGAGGGCCCGCAGCCCGTCGACCGCCCGGTCACGGTGGGCAGGGGTGCGCCGCTCGATCCGGTCGGCGGTCCGGCGCAGGGTGGCGAGGGCGCTCATCGGGTCTCTCCCATCTCTGCCGTCTCTGCCGTCTGCCCTGTCTCTGCCGTCTCTCCCGTCGCGATGGCGGAGAAGGCGGTCAGCGTGGAGGTGCCGGGCGCGAAGTAGCCCGCGTGCCCGCGGACGTCGCCGGCCGGCACCCGGCGGGCGCCGAAGGCGGACGAGGTGGGGTCGGTGCCGTGTCCGAGGCCGGCGAACCGGACGTTCGGCACGTCGGAGATCCAGTCGGAGGGGCCCTTGGCGGCCCAGACCCGGGCGCGGGTGCGCAGTTCGGACACCGAGTCCGCGCGCATGCCGGGGGACCCGAAGGCGACGATGTCGCGGGCGTCGGTCCGGGAGGCGGCCAGGCCGCACACCACCGATCCGTAGGAGTGGCAGAACAGCGCCGGATCGGCGGCCCCGACCGCGTCGAGCCCCTCGGTGAACCGGACCAGCCGCCGGGCGCCGGCCTGGGCGAGCCGTCCGCCCGCGACGTCCGGTCCCAGCCCGACCGGGGTGGTGTAGCCCGTCCAGGCCACCACGGCGGAGCGCCCCGCCGTCGCCGCCCGCAGGGCCCGGGCCATGCCGCTCGCGCCGGTGTGCGGGGCGCGCGGGGCGTCGTACCCGGTGGCGTCGCTGTCCGACCCCGGTACGACGACCGAGACGTGGGCCGACCGCTCCAGGTCGCCGAACACCTCGGCCACCTGGCCCCGGCCGCGCGGGTCGAAGGCGAGGATCTGCCGCCCCGGCTCGGCCAGGCGCGCGTACCGCGGGTCACCGGACGCGCGTACGGCGATGCGGTTGGCCTCGTACCTCAGACGTACGGGAGCCCCGTCGAGGTTGCCCGCCACCAGCGGGTGGCGCCGCACGAGCAGGAGCCGCGCGGACTCGTCCAGGCCGGCGAAGAACCGGGCCACCTCGTACGGCGACGCGGTCGCGGGATCGGGCAGCGGCCGGCCCAGCACCCCGTCGGACCGCCAGGCCGCGGCCCCCGGCGGCGGCCCCGTGACCGCCTGCTGGGCATCGGCCGACACCCATCCCGCGGTACCCGCGACCACGGCCACCGCCAGTGCGGCGGCGGCCAGCGTCCTTGCGAACCGGCGCATCTCCTCGACTCCTCTCCTCGTGGCGAGGAGAAGGTAGGAAGGAGGTCTGCCGCCGGCCGTCGCACCGGGGAGCCAAGTGCGATGTCATACCTGGGTAGGGGGTGGAGGAGAAGCCGTGCCCGGAGACTGAGCGGGCGTCAGCCCGCGAGAGGGACACCCGGAGCCGGGCGTCGGGCGGGCGTCACCCGCCGTCACCCGCCGTCGCCCGGGCGGACCAGCCCCGCCTCGTACGCGAAGATCACCGCCTGGGCCCGGTCCCGCAGGTCCAGCTTGGCCAGCACCCGCCCGATGTGGGTCTTCACCGTCTGCTCGGCCACCACCAACCGGCCGGCGATCTCCTGGTTCGACAGGCCGCGCGCGATCAGCTCCAGCACCTCGGTCTCCCGCGGGGTGAGCCCGTTCAGCCGCAGCGCCGGGTCCTTGCGCGGCGCGGGGCGCCGCTGGACGAAGTCCGCGATCAGCCGGCGGGTCACCGACGGCGCCAGCAGCGCCTCACCGGAGGCGACCACCCGGACCGCCGCGATCAGGTCCGCCGGCGGCGCATCCTTCAGCAGGAACCCCGACGCGCCCGCGCGCAGCGCCTCGTACACGTAGTCGTCGATGTCGAAGGTGGTCAGCATCAGCACCTTGGGCCGGTGCACCACACCCCGCGGCGGATCGAGGATCTCGCGGGCGGCGCTCAGCCCGTCCAGCTCCGGCATCCGCACGTCCATCAGCACCACGTCCGGGTGGGCGGAGCGGGCCAGGGCCACGCCCCGGCGGCCGTCCGGGGCTTCGCCCACGACGTCGATGTCGGCCTGCGCCGACAGCAGGGCGGCGAACCCCGCCCGCACCATGGCCTGGTCGTCGACGATGATCACGCGGATGGTCAACTGGCGTCCTCGGTCAGCGGAAGGCGGGCGGCGACCCGGAAGCCGCCGTCGGGCAGCGGGCCGGTGTCCAGCGTCCCGCCGGTCAACCGTACGCGCTCCCGCATCCCGACCAGGCCGTGCCCCGTGCCCGAACTCTCCAGCGGGACCACGGAGTCCCGCGCGGGCCCGTTGACGACCAGCACCAGCACCTCGCCGCCGTCCGCGGTCACCGACACCCGGGTCGGCGCCCCCGGCGCGTGCCGGACCACGTTGGCCAGGGCCTCCTGCACGATCCGGTACGCCGACAGGTCCACCGCCTGCGGCACCCCTTCCGCGACCCCGGTCGCCATCGACAACTCCACCGGCTGGCCGGCCCGTACGGTCGCCTCGACCAGCTGCGGCAGCCGCGACAGCCCCGGCTGCGGGGCCCGTTCGCCGTCCGCCCCGTCGCCGCGCAGCACCGTCAGCAGCCGGCGCATCTCGCCCAGCGACTCCCGCGCGCTCTCCGCGATCGCGGCGAACTCCTGCTGCACCGGCTCGGCCATGCCCGGCAGCCGGTACGGCGCCGAGTCGGCCTGCACCGTGATGACCGACATGTGGTGGGCGACCACGTCGTGCAACTCCCGGGCGATGCGGGCCCGTTCCTCCAGCAGGGTGCGCCGGGCCCGCTCGGCCTCGCTGATGCTCTCCTGCTCGGCGATCCGCTGCCGGGCGTCGCCGAGGCCCCGCAGCGCCCCGGTCATCACCAGGACCACCCCGCAGAGCACGAACAGCAGGGCGTGGGTGTTCGTCGTGCCCGCGGGCGCCACGGCGCCCAGCACCACCCCGACCGCGCCGGTCACCAGCCACACCCCGACAAGGATCCGCACCGACTCGCGCAGCCCCAGGAAGACCATCAGCAGCAGGTAGCCCACGATCGCCATGGGCGTCCACGGCCACGGCCGGCCCGCCGTCCCGTCGGCCCCGACGAGCAGCACCGCGCCGAGCACGTCCGCGGCCAGCACCACCGCCCACGCGGGCAGCGGCCTGGTCACCGCCAGCAGCAGGGGCACGGTCTGCGCCACGCCCAGGGCGCCGGCCCAACCACCGCCCGCCTTGTAGTCGTTGGTCAGCACCACGATGGTCGTGGGCATCAGCGAGAGGACCGCCGCCCCGGCGATCAGGTACGGCAGCCAGCGCTGCCACCGCTTCGGGGCCTGCGCGAACAGCGGCTCGGCCGCCCTGGCCGGCGTACGCAGCGGGACGGCCAGCCCGCCCAGGGCGTCCAGCACGGGCCGCAGCACGGGGCGCCGGCGGCGGCCGGAGGCGGAGGCGGGGGCGGGGGCGGAGGAGGGGGCGGGGGCGGAGGAGGGTGAGGGTGAGGGTGAGGGTGAGGGGGTAGTGGGGTCGGCGGGGCTGGAGGGGCCTTCACTCGTCATGATCCACCCAGCGTACGCTCCACGGCGGGACGGCACAGGGCATCGCAGGGGCCGGCGCCGGGGCGGCAGCCGGAGGCCCCGCCAGGGCCTCGTCAGGTCGCCCCGTAACCTGTGATCATGGACGAACACTCAACACACACAAGCGAGTTCGGCCCGGCGGCGGCCGGCGCGGCAGCGACCCTGGGACTGTTCGCCGCCTGGGCGGTCCACGACCTGGAGGAGCTGGCCACGATGCGGCGCTGGGCCCGCACCCGGGTCCCGGTCCTGCGCGCACGGCACCCCGCGGTCCCCGAACGCGTCTGGCGGCAGCTGGAGTCGTCCGGCGGCGCCGAGTTCACCGCGGCCGTCGGGGTCATGGCCGTGGTCGTCGCGGCCGCCGCGGCAGACGGCCACCGCACGGGCGGCCGCTCCGGCTTCTACCAGGGCGCCCTCACCGGCTTCGGTCTGCACGGCCTGGTCCACGTGGGACAGGCCCTCGCCACCCGCGGCTACACCCCCGGCGTGGTCACCAGTCCCCTCCTCGTCGTCCCCTTCACCCTCTGGGCCCGGGGCCGGCTGCGCCGCGCGGGCGTGCTGCGGCCCACGCGGGCGCGGGACGCGGCGTACGGCCTCGCGCTCGCGGGCGCGGCGACGGCCGTGTCGCACGTCGTGGGTCGCCGGCTCCTTGCTCGTTCCCCCTGGGGCCGCTGATCGTTGACCCGGCATGGAGCTGTTGCCCGTCGTGGCGGCGCCCGGGGTCGGGGAGCAGGCCGACGCCGTCGCCGAGACCGCCTGTCACCTGTACGACTCCGTGGCCGTCGGCGGCTGGAGCCTGGCCGCCGCCGAGGACGCCGCCGAGGCCATCGAGACCACCGCCCACGCCCTGGCCACCGCGCACCCACGTGCCGAGCTCATCCTCGCGCCCGTCCACGCCGCCCTCGCCGTGCTGCGCCGCGAACTGGAGCTGCCGCCGCCGGACACCGTCATCGCCGTGGTACCGCCGGCGACCCCGCGTACGGTCGGCAACCCGCGGCGCACCCGGCGGGCGGGGCGCCCGTTCAGTCCGCCGACCGCTGCGCGGCTGCCGCGGCCGCCCGGTACAGGGACCTGACCTCCTTGCCGAAGTAGGGGCTGTAGGACGTGTCCGGGAGGTCGCCCCCGGTCTTCCAGCCGCCGATCACCCCGACCACCGAACCGGTCCTGGTGCGCTCGTCGTACCGGGTCAGGAACGGGCCCCCGCTCGTGCCGCCGGGATAGCCGGTGCAGTCGATGCGCAGGAAGGAACCGGGGATCGAGGCGTCCGCACTCGTGAACCGCCGCGTGCGGTTCAGGCAGGCCCGCGGCCGGGCCGCCCGGGCCGGATGGCCGATCAGCATGACCCGGGCGTGGGCGTAGCCGGCGCCGGTGACCAGCCGGTTGCCGCCCACCACGTCCTGGACCGCGCGCCCGTCGGCCCGGGGGCCCACCTCGACGAATGCGACGTCGAGCGTGGCCGCGCGGTCGGGGCCGAGGCGGCGGTAGCGGGGGTCGACCGTGATCCGGCGGACCGGGAAGCGTCCGTACGGCTGCGGTGCGGCGGCCGTGTTGCGGGGCACGAAGTACAGCTGCCGGGTGTCGGCGCCGACCAGGCAGTGCGCGGCGGTCAGCACCAGGTTGCGGCCGGGGGAGGAGACCACGCTGGCGGTGCAGAAGTAGCGCCCGCCGCCCCGCGCCGAGTACATCCGGCCGACGGAGGGGATGCCGTCGAAGTTCCACCCTTCGCCGAGCCCGGCGGGGGCGGAGGGGAAGGTGGCGGACGTCGACTGCCCGCTGGTGCCCGGCTGCCCGCTGGTGCCCGGCTGCGCGCCGGGCTCCGGCTGTCCGCCGGGCTTCGACCGTCCGCCGGGCTCCGGCTGCACGGCAGCCTGCGGCTGTACGTCGGTCTGCGGCTGCGCGCCGGTACTTGGCTGCGTGCCAGGCTTGGGCTGTGCGCCGGGCTTCGGCTGTCCGCCGGTACCCGGCTGCACCCCGCTGGCGGCCTGTTCGGCGGTATCGGACTGCGCCCCGGCACCGGCCTGTTCGGCGGCACCGGACTGCGCCCCGGCACCGGACTGCGCGCCGGCATCGGACTGTTCGGCGGCGCCGGGCGGTGCACCGGCTCCGGGCTCCACGCCGCCGGGCGGTGCGCCGGCTTCGGGCTCCACGCCGCCGGGCGGTGCACCGGCTCCGGGC
>NZ_WTFF01000198.1 GCF_019400985.1 Streptomyces bambusae | reverse complement strand
CGCCGGAGGGGGATAAGGGACAGCGCCGGGTGGGCGCGGGGCCGCCAGCTCGGGGACCGCCCCGGGGCCGCCGGCGGTGGCCCGGCAGACGGCGCCGGCCCGGGTGGCGAGCAGGTCGCCGGGCCGGCCGCGCAGCCGGTCCTCGGGGTGCCCGCCGTGCAGGTACCACGGGGCGCCGAGCAGCTCGTCGAGGACGCCGGGCCGGGAGTCGGCGGCCCGCAGGAGGCGCAGGACCCGTTCGGTGGAATCCGCTGCCCAGTCGATGCGCCGCTCCTGCTGGCGCAGGAGCGGCCGGACCCGGGCGGGGGCCTGGGGCCGCGGCACGTACGTACCCGAGGCGAACCGCTCCACGGCCAGCAGCACCGCCTCCAGCGCGGCGTCGGCGATCTCGCCGCGGTACAGATCGCTCTTGCCGACGGGCGGAACGGGACACTCGGCGAACGCCCAGATGTCGCCGGCGTCCATCTCGGCGTTGGCCTGGAGCACGGTGACGCCCCATCGGCCGACCCCGTCGTGGAGGGCGTGGTCGAGGGAGGAGGGGCCCCGGTCGCCAGGGGGCCCGGGGTGGACGATCAGGCACGTCCGCGCCGACCAGACCTCCTCGGGCAGCGCGGTGCGCAGCATCGGCGCGATCACCAGGTCCGGGTCGTGGCGGTCCACGGCCCCGGCCGGCGACACCCCGGGCAGGGCGAGCTCCACGGCCACCCGGTGGCCGTGGTCGCGCAGCTCGGCGTGGACCCGCTGGGTGAGACTGTTGAAGGCGCTCGCGACGAGCAGGATGTGCACATGGTCTCCCGACAGCGGCCGACGCCGGACGCCAGGCATCCCGGACGGCCGACGCAACGTGGGCGGTCACGGCGTCGGCCGCGTACGTGACCGGACCATGACCACCTGCGAGCGATCATCCGGGACGGGGCCACCGCGTCCGGGCAGCGCCGGGCGGGCGGTCACCCGAAAGCGGTGGCCTGGCAGGGCCGGTCGGCGGGCGGGCACCGGTCGGCGCCTTCCGCCGCAGCGGACCGTGTCGCGCACCCTCGCCCGTGCGGTGGCAGGGGAGCACCCGGCAGGACGGATCGCCGTCGGCCGGCGCGGCGGCCCGACGGTCCTCGCCGACGGCCCGCTGACCGTGGCCGCCACCGACCTCCCGGACCTGCCCGTCCACCACACCGTCCTCGACGGCCGGCCGACGCACCGCCCGTCGAGCTGTGGGCCCACAAGCCCCGCTTCAGCGCTGCGCAGCCGGCGCCGGCCACCCTTCGGGCGGTGGGCGGCGGTGTGCCGCGCACGACCGCCGATCGTCTGCGTGAGGATGCCCGATGACCGAGCCCGTCGCCTTCCCCCAGGACCGCACCTGTCCGTACCACCCGCCGGCCGCCTACGATCCGCTGCGCGGCGGCGCCCCGCTCAAGCGGGTGACGTTCTTCGACGGCCGCCCGGTCTGGGCGGTGACCGGGCACGCCGCCGCCAGGGCGCTGCTGGGGGACGCACGGCTGTCCAGCGACAGCGAGAACGAGGCGTTCCCCGTGCCCTCCGAGCGGTACGTCGGGCTGCTGCGCCGGCGTACGCCGCTGCTCGGGGTCGACGACCCCGAGCACAACCGCCAGCGCCGGCTCCTGATCCCGAGCTTCACGCTCAAGCGCACCCACGCGATGCGCCCGCGGATCCAGGAGATCGTCGACCAGCTGATCGACGACATGATCGCCAAGGGCCCGCAGGCGGAACTGGTGGGTGACTTCGCCCTGCCGATGCCGTCGAAGGTCATCTGCTCGATGCTCGGTGTGCCGTACGCCGACCACTCCTTCTTCGAGGAGCAGTCGCGCCGGCTGCTGCGCGGCCCCGAGCTGTCCGACGTGGAGGACGCGAGGGACCGGTTGGAGGACTACCTGCGGGTGCTGATCGAAGCCAAGCAGGCGGAGCCGGGCGAGGGCCTGCTCGACGACGTCATCCGCGAGCAGACGGCCGTGGGCGAGTTCGACCCCGAGGAACTGGCGGGGCTGGCGTTCATCCTGCTCATCGCCGGCCACGAGACCACGGCCAACATGGTCTCGCTGGGTGCCTACACCTTGCTGGAGCACCCCGAGCGGCTGGCCGAACTGCGGGCGGACCCCTCGCTCGTGCCGACGGCCGTCGAGGAGCTGATGCGGTACCTGTCCATCGTCGAAGGCATGCTGCGGGTCGCGGTCGAGGACATCGAGATCGCGGGCGAGACGATCCGCAAGGGCGACGGCGTGGTCTTCTCCCTCTCCCTCGTCAACCGCGACGAGAGCCTCTACGCCGACCCCGACGTGCTCGACTGGCAGCGCTCGGCGCGCCACCACGTCGGCTTCGGCTTCGGCATCCACCAGTGCCTCGGGCAGAACCTGGCCCGCGCGGAGATGGAGATCGCTCTGGGCACCCTGATCACCCGGCTCCCCGGGCTCCGGCTGGACGCGCCCGCGCAGGAGATCCCCTTCAAGCCGGGCGACACCATCCAGGGCATCGTCCAGCTGCCCGTGGCCTGGTGAGCGCCGTGCGTCCCGTCCACATCGCGATCGACACCGGCCGCTGCATCGGAGCGGGCCAGTGCGCACTGACGGCCCCGGACGTCTTCACCCAGGGCGACAGCGGATTCAGCGAGGTGCTGCCCGGCCGGGAGGACGGCAACGGCAACCCCCTGGTGCGCGAAGCCGCACAGGCCTGCCCGGTCGCGGCCATCGCGGTCCGCTTCCGCTGAGGAAGGCCTCCTCCCCCGCGCGGTCGGTTCGGCGAGGGCGGCGCCACCAGCCCCTCAACTGTGACGCATGCCACTGACAGCCGGCGGCTATCTTCGGAGGCATGCCGACGACGACCTCCGTCCCCTGGGAGGCCGCGCTCGCCCGTCGCCTCGCGCGCCAGTCGCTGGACCGCCCGGCCCCGGCCGCCGGCTCCGCGGGGATCGCGGCCACGGCCGGCGCGATGATGGGAGCACATGCACAGGTGCTCTCCGCCGCGGAGCTCTCGCTCGCGCTGCGCCTGGACGGCGCGACCCGCACCGACGTGCGCAGCGCCCTGTGGGCCGACCGCACGCTGGTGAAGACCTACGGCCCCCGGGGCACCGTGCACCTGCTGCCCGCCGCCGACCTGCCCTGGTGGACCGGCGCACTGTCCGCCGTCCCCGGCCCCGCCGCCCTGCCCGAGCCGGCGCGGATGACACCGCAGCAGACCGACGAGGTGGTCGCCGCCGTCGCGGACGCCCTGACCGACGCCGAACTCACCGTGGACGAACTGACCGAGGCGGTCGTGGCCCGGACCGGGCCATGGGCGGGCGACCCCGTCATGCCCGCGTTCCGGACCATGTGGCCCCGCTGGCGGCAGGCCCTGCACACCGCAGCGCACCGGGGCGTGCTGGTCTTCGGCCCGGACCGCGGGCGCAAGGCGACGTACACGCGCCCGAACTGCACCCCGCAGCCGGCCGGGCCGGCGCTGGACGTCCTGGTGGACCACTACCTGCACGCCTACGGCCCGGCCACCACCCAGGACTTCGCGCGCTGGCTCGCCGCTCCCGAGGCATGGGCCGCCCGGCTCCTGCGGCAACTGGCCGACCGGCAGCGGATCGAGGAGGTGTCCTTCGCCTCCGCACCCGCCTGGGTGGCCGCGGGCGACACGGACTTCCCCGCCACGCCTGCGCGCCGATGCCTGCGCCTGCTGCCGTACTTCGACGCCTACGTCGTGGCCGGCCGCCCACGGGAGCGGCTCTTCCCGGGCCCGGCCCGCACGCGCGCCCTCGCCGGCGGCCAGGCCGGCAACTACCCGGTCCTGCTGGTGGACGGCGTTGTGGCCGGGGTCTGGCACCAGCGCCGCTCGGGCCGCCGCATCCTCCTCACCGCCGAACCCCTGGCTCCGCTCGGCCCCCGCGACCGGCGGCTGCTGGAGGCGGAGGCCGAGCGCACGGCGACCATCCTGGAGGGCAGGGTGGAACTGACGGTCGGCACGGTGACCGCGGGACCCCACGCCTGACGCCGTGGCCCCCCTGCGCCGGTGGGCCGGCAGGGGCACGCCGACGTGCCCCTTCCGGCCTCCGCCGTGCCGCCCCGCTCGGCGGCGTTCAGGACGTCAGCAGGTGACGACCTTGCCGTACGAGCCCGTGGACCAGCGCCACACCACCGCCTCGCCGTTCCGGTACGACCAGCACTGGCCGTCGGGGCCGTTGTTGATGACGAGCTTCACGTGCATCGTCGTGCCGCAGTAGTTCCCGATGGTCACCTTCTTCTCCTGCTTGATCACGTCCCGGTGGACGCAGGCCGGGGCGGTGCCCTGGGCGCCGGCCGGCGCGGCCATCGCGGGTGAGGCCGGCAGCAGGAGTCCGGCACCGAGGGTTGCCGTCGCGGCGGTGACGGCCAGGCGCTTGAAGGATGTGGTCACGATCAGAGTCCTCT
This sequence comes from Streptomyces bambusae, assembly GCF_019400985.1. Taxonomy (GTDB): domain Bacteria; phylum Actinomycetota; class Actinomycetes; order Streptomycetales; family Streptomycetaceae; genus Streptomyces; species Streptomyces bambusae_A. Next base: position 9,448 of record NZ_WTFF01000198.1, on the reverse strand, counting down.
CCGCTGTGGGGCGGTCGGTACGTCGGTACATCGATTCGTCGGTACGCCGGTAAGTCGGCGTGTCCGTACGTCGGTACGGGCTGGACGGAGTGCGATGCCACCCGGCCCGCGTCACCGAGACTGCTCGTCGGACGGCCCGGCCGGCCAGCTCTGCCCGGGATTTGACGTCATCGTGGGACGTCCCCCCTGCTGACCAGCGCATCCCCTCGTACCCGGCAGGGGAGCACTGGGACGGTGCGGGCGCGGGTGCGGGTGCGGGTGCGTGAGCGCCTCACCCGGCACCGGTTCGAAAGCGCCCGAGCGCGTGGCCGCGAGGCTATACGCTGTGCGCCTGTGACCGGAATTGATCTTGCGAACGGGATAGTCGGAGCCGTTTTCGGCGTCATATTCGCCACCTTGTTCCAACAGCCGCTCCAGAACGCATGGTTCAGGGTCCGCCGCCGATCTGCCACGAGGGTGCGCAGTCTGACGTACCGCGAGGACGGCGCCCCGACCTCCACGTGGGCGACCTTCTCGATCGGCCCGCTCCACACTCCGGCCCTCCTCGTCGAGGGCGACGGCGAGCAGGCCATCGCGCCGGAGTCGGTCCGGGTCCAGGTGCTGGACGGTGAGGTGGTCCTCCCCGAGGAGATGGCGCCGTGGCGGGCGGAGATCGCCGCGGCCGAGGAGCCGACGCAGGAGCAGGCGCTGGACCAGGTACGGCCGGAGGCCTCCGGCGGCACCCACGGGCGCATCTGGAACGGCCCGCGGTACGCCGTGGAGGGCGTGGAGATCTCCCGCACACCGCTCGAGGAGCACGCGGAGGTCCGGCTGCGGCTGCGCCCCACCGACTACTTCACGTTCCTCGCGTCACAGCAGCTCGACCGGAGGCTGCCCGACGGCACCACCCCGCGCGGACGCTACCTCGACCCCGACCGGCCCCTCGACGCGCCGGCGTTCCTCCAGTGCAGCTTCGGCGTGAACGTGGCCGTGGTCACCGCCGACCACCTGCTCGTCGTCAGCCGGCGGGCCGACACCGTGCGCTCCGGACCCGGCCTGTGGGGCTCGTCGGTCAACGAGGGGCTCTCCCGCCACATCGACTCGGCCGGCCGCAACGCGCCCGACCTGCACGACGTGGCGCGCCGCGGCATGCGCGAGGAACTCTCCCTGGAGCCCCACGAGTACACGCTCACGATGCTCGCCTTCGTCCTGGACGTGGACCAGCGGCAGTGGAGCGCCCACTTCACCGCGTCCCTCACCGGTCTGACCGGCGACGCACTGCGCTCGCGCATCTCGCGCGGCGTCGCCGACCGGTGGGAGCACCAGAGCATCGACTACGTCCCGTTCCGTCCGGCGGACGTGACCGACTACCTCCTGCGCCCGGACCGCATCCGCCGCTGGGCCCCGGTCACCCCGGCCCTGTTCCACCTGGCCCTGGTGCACGCCCACGGCCGCGGCGCGGTGGAACGCGCCGAGGCCCGGGCCGTCCGCCGCCTGCCCCAGGGCCAGGGCGCCTAGGCAACAGCCCGCCGAGCACGCCCTAGTCGCGCACGGCCGCGCCTGCGCGGGCCACCGCGACGATGTGCTCCCGCAGCAGCTCGACGTACCGGCGCATGTTGGCGTACGCGACGGCGGTGTCCGGGTAGCGGGCGGCGAACTGCAGGCCCTCGTGCAGCCTGCTGATCCAGACGCACACCTGGTCGCCGTACGAAACCCGGATCAGCCCGTACGCCTTCAGGTCCTGCCACCGCTCCGCCCCCGGCATGCCGCGCGTGTCGACGAACGAGACGATCGAGTACAGGTCGGGTGACGTGGGCCGGAAGTCGGAGCCCAGCAGGCGCAGGACGCGGGCGATGGGCATCCGCGACAGCGGCCGGCTCTCCCGCAGCGCGGCGCGCACCGTGCCCAGCGCGCTGTCGAAGTCCGGCGCCGGCCCCACGGGCACCTCGATCGGCGCACCGCCCACGTACCAGCCCACCGAGTCCGACCACTGGGACTTCGTCCGGGTGTGGAACGGCACGACGGTGCGGTACACCCGCTGCCCGCCGACCTCGTGGACGGCGAGAGCGGTGGCCGCGAGCACGCCGACCAGGCTTCCGCCGTACGGGCGGCAGTACGCCTCGAAGGCCGCCGCGTCCGCGTCGTCCACCAGCATCTCGTGCATGAGCTTCTGGGCGGGCAGCGGCCCTTCGGGGTCGAGGCCGAGATCGACGGGGAAGTTGGGCAGCTTACCGTCGCAGCGGGCGATGAACTCCCGCCAGCGGGCGACGATCGCGTGCGTGTCGTCGATCCGGTCGGCGCCTCTGCGCTCGGTCGCGCAGAAGTCGACGTAGCTGGCCACGGGCGCCGTCTCCACGGTGCCGCGCCGCTCCAGGCCCACCGCGTAGAGCTCGTGGATCTCGGCGGGAATGCGCTGGAGCGAGTACGAGTCCACGTTGCTGTGGTCGAAGGCCATGTAGACGCTCGTGCTGTCGTCCCGGACGACCGCGGTGTAGATGAAGTTCGGCCAGGTGAGCGCGTCCGCCGCGATGTCGAACCGGTCCTGCAGGTAGCGGGTCAGCGTCGTCGCCTGCGGGAAGAAGCCGACGTCCTCGCGCTGCAGCATGACGGCTTCGGGGTCCAGCGTGAAGCGCCGCATCTCGTCGCCGGCCCAGCGGAAGCCGCTGCGCAGCGTCTCGTGCCGCAGGGTCCAGGCCGCGAAGGCGCCTTCGAGGACGCCGAGGTCGACCGCCCCGGGGATGTCGAACGCCGCGCCCAGCCAGGTCGGTACGAACAGGCCGTCCTCGCGCACCGACCGCGCCGTGCGGACGTGCGACTCCTGGACGTACGCCGGAGGGCGCGCGTCGTCCGGCAGGGTCGCGGAGGCCTCGACGGTCGCCCGATGCAGCGTCCATTCCACGAGGTGTCCGGGCCGGATCTCGCAACGCTGGATGTCGGAAATTCGCACGAGGCTCTCCAGGGGTGTGCCGTGCTGTCAGGTCTTGCGCCGTGGCGTGACCCTGACCAACGATCCGACGGACGGAAGGAAACGCCGTGGCCGGCCGGGCCCCGGCGCGCGAGGCCGGCCGGGGCGCGCGACCTCACGGCGGACCGGCGCTGCGCCCTCTGGAATGAGATCAGGACGATCTGTGACTTTTCCCACCCGGCCTTGACCAGCGAAAATAGGCCTACCTAACTTCGGGTGCATGGCCCCCCACAGCGCTCCTGAACCCGCCCCCGCGGCCGGCTCGCCCGGCCTCGTCGACTTCGCCGTCGACCTCACCTCCCACGAGGTGCACCGGCGCGCCCAGGTGATGGCCGCGCTCGGCCCGGACTGGGATCCGGTGGAGGTGCTGCTCGGCGAGGAGGCCGCGTACGACCTGCTGTACTCCGGCCTCGACGCGGAGCAGCAGCGGATCCACGACGAGCTGGTGGCGGCCGGTGTGCTGCCGGCGAGGGGGGACGGCCGTGCTGCCGCTTGACCCGCAGGCCGACCCCGGGCGCCGGGCCTGGGCCGACTGTCCGAACTGCGACGACGCCCAGGGGTGCGAGCCCTGCGCGCAGCGGCGGAACTGCTCCGACCACTGGCGCTACCTGCTCACCAACACCGGGAGCCTGCTCCACCTCCAGTGCCCCGGCTGCACCCACGTGTACGACCACGAGACCGGCTTCGGTGCCACCCGCTCCCTGTGGAGCCGGATGAGGAACGCCCTGCCGGGCTCGTGAGCCGCGCCGGCCCGGGTCGGCGCGGGGCGGGCCCGGGTCGGCGCGGGCCCGGGGCCGCCCCGCACTCGGGTCAGCCCTGGCAGACGCCGCGCTCGTAGTCGTACGTCGCCGTCGCCTGCGAGTAGCGCCACTGCGGTGCGAGCAGGCCGTCGGCCAGCTGGCGGGCCGCCGCCGCGTCCTCGACCACGTACCCGAAATCCTGCAGCCAGGACGGGTAGAGGTTCTTGGAGCCGATGTAGAAGGCGGAGCCGTCCACCGACACCAGCTTGTGGTGCTGCGCGTACGGGCGGCCGTCGGCCCAGGCCGGGGTGTCGGCGCTGCGGAACGTCGCCAGCTGGAGGTTGCTGCACATGGCGCTCCTGGCCCGCCCGGCGTCACCGGTCAGGTTCGTCAGCCGCCCGCGCAGCACGTCGCTGATCTCCGACAGGGACTTGATCTGCGAGTAGCCGCCGCTGCCGATCGTCCCCCGGTTGGCCGGGTCGCTCACGACGATACGGACCTTCACACCGGCCGCGAGCTTGGCGGCCAGGGCGTCGTACAACCGGATGTCGTAGCGCGGCAGCGGCGGGCACGTGGCGTTCATGTCCTGCTGCGAGATCTCGATGTGACTGCCGGCGCTCGCCACGAGGGAGCGCAGCGCGCTCTCCTCGGGGTTGACGGTGTCGTAGTCGCGGTCGGCGTTGGTGTTGTCGTGCAGGCCCACGACGCACTTGGTGTCGGGCGCGGTCGGCAGGACGGGCCGGAAGCCGGAGGCGGGGTCGCGGTCCCTGATGCCGACGCCGAGCCCGCCGACGGCCACCACGGGTACGCCGGTGCCGCCCGGGGCACCCGTGCCGTCCTGCGCGACCCGGGGGAGGGTCGGCATGCAGTTCGCCCCGCCCGACGCGGCGAACCAGACGCTCGCCCAGCTGCTCTTGTTCCGGCAGGTCCAGTCCCACAGGGTGTCCAGGTACGCGCCGGCCGACCCGGCCGCCGGACCGGTCAGGGCCAGGTCCACGTCCGACACCGGGTGGGTGGTGTCGAGGTAGTCGCCCTTCCAGCTGTTGATCCCGCCGGTGACCACGGAGGCGCCGTCGACCACGAGCAGCTTGGAGTGGTTCCAGGAGAACGCCGTCTTGGAGGTGGTCATGGAGGCCACGTTGAGGGTGACGTTCGCGGCCGCCGGGCCGAGCCGGGCCATCAGCTCGTCGCGGTACTTGGACGGGAAGACGGTGGAGTGGTAGACGGGGGCGGCACCGACCAGGACCCGCACCTGGAGCTTGTTGCCCGACTGCGCCGATGCCTTCAGGCCCTCGACGATCGCGTCCTGGAAGCCGCCCTCGGGGAACGGCGCCAGCGTGGATATGTCGACGCTGCGGCGGGCCTGGGAGATGTTCTCCTTCACCTTCTCCAGCAGGCGCCGGGCGCCGGGCCGGTCGGCGCAGGCCGGGTCACCCCAGCAGCCGGGCGTCTGGAGCAGCCAGTCGGCTCCGCCGGGGGTGGAGGCGTCGAGGCGGTTGCCCGCCGAACGCTCCCACACGCTGCCCTCCAGGCCGGGGGAGACCTGGCGCAGGGTCTGCTCGACGGAGTCGAGGTGCGGGGTGCCGCCACCGGGGGTGCCGCCCGGGGTGTCGGCGGACGCGGGGGTGACGGGGAGGAGCGCGAGAGCGAGGCCGAGGCCGAGGGCCGGGACTGCTGCGCGGGCGGTGCGAGCCATGTGCTTCCTAGCGGGAGTAGTGCGTCGTGCTGCCGACCACGAACCGGGTTCGTAGATCAACTCCCGGAAGCTACCAGTCGGTAGGGGGTGTTCCCGTCCACCTCACGAGATATCCGGCCATGCCGGCCCAGGATGACTCAAAGACGGCCCAGGCCCGGCCCCGTCAGGGGATCCGTGTCGCCTGGAGCAGCCAGAAGCCGAGGACCAGCAGCACGCCTGTCAGGGGCCAGTGCCGCAGCAGGTCCGGGCCGTTGGCGTACAGGGCCACCAGACCGTACGCGGAGGCGCAGGTGCCCAGGAACCACTGGACGCCGTCGGGGAACCGTACGGCGCGCAGCAGCAGGACGAGCGCGACGGCACAGGCCGGGAAGAGCCACGGGTACGCCGGCGCCGGACCCCAGCCGAGCACGACGTCGCGGACCTCGGTGAAGTGCGGGGACCCCACTTGGAGCCGGGCCAGTTCGAACGGCGCCGTCCAGCGCGGTGCCACCTCGGCCGACTTCTCGAAGGGCAGCCGCCACTGCGACAGCAACAACAACTGCCACACCAGCACGGCGAGCGCCCCGACGTGTCCGGCCCGGGCGACATCGCCGAGCCCGACCGGGGACCTGGGCGGCCGCGGGATCACCACGCGGGGCGGCTGGGGCTGCGGGGGCGCCACGGGCGGCGTCCGCTGCGGTGGGGGCGTCCAGCGAGGCGGGGACGTCCGGGGAGGCGGGGCGGACCGCTGCTCGTCCCTCGCCCGGGCCCGCGGATCCGAGCCCGAACCCCCACCCGAGCCCGAGCCCGATCCCGACGCCACGTTCGAGCCCCCGCCGGCCGCCCGGGCCCGCCGGGCAGCGCGCATCGCCTCGGTGGTGTCGTCCGCCATGCTCCTGCCGTCCCCCCGCTCCTGGCCCTACCCGTTCCCCGCCGTACCCGCGTCGCCGGCCGTCAGGGCTTGCTGCCGGCGCGCCGCCGTGCCTCGTACGCCTGTTTCTGGGCGCGCGTGACCGCCGCCTCGTCGCCGTGCCCGCCGTAGTCCCGCGGATCGCTGCGCAGGGCGGGCGGCCCGCACACCGGGCACTCGGGCCGGCCGCCCGTGCGCAGCCACACGCTCTGGAACGCGTGCTGCCCCGGCACCTGGCCGAGCACCCTCGGGAAGAACCAGTGGTCGGGCTCCATCGCGAACTGGACCATGGACAGCCGTTCGTGGAGCGGCAGGGTCAGGAAACCGCCGATCCGTTCGCTCCCCGCCGAGTCGTGCAGCAGCGCCAGCCCGACCTTCGCCGCCGCCGCGGCCAGGTGGTGGATGTCCGGCAGCAGGCCGGGCACGGCGTACGTGCGCCCCGTGCCGTAGTCCGTGCGCGGCTGGTGGCCGAGGTCGGCGAGCACTTCGCGCACCCCTCCCGTGGCGCACGACCAGCACGGCGAACCGGGCGTGGTGAACACGATCTCGCCGCCCGCCGCCCCCTCGTACAGGCCGACGAACACGGCCGGCCGCCCGACGAAGTAGCTGAGGTGGTTCAGGCGCAGCTGGGCCGCGTTGTCGTCGGTGGCGGCGATGACGAGGTCCGCGCCGGAGATCAGCTGGTGCCAGGTGTGGCTGTCCAGGGCGGCGACCTCGCGCCCGTGGACACGGACCGCCAGCTTGCGGTTGATCCCGCGCAGCCGGCGCGCGGTCGCCTTGGCCTTGTTGGCGCCGATGTCCTCGATGCCGAACAGCGCCCGCCCGACATTGGCCGGCTCCACCCGGTCGGGATCGACCAGGGTCAGGCCTCCGACGCCCGAACGGACGAGCACGTCCGCCAGATAGCTGCCCACCGAGCCGACCCCCACCAGCAGGACGTGGGTGTCGGCGAGGGAGGGGGAGAGCAGGCCGCGGGTACGGGCGAACAGGCCCTCGCGGATCGCGCGGGTGCGGCCGATGCCCAGGCGCAGCGCGAGCCGCCCCGCCGCGCCGGGGGCCGGTGCGGCGGGCCTCGCCTCCTGGGCCCAGTCCCGCCCCCACTCCGCGGACCGCTCCGGGGCCGGCTGGACCGGTTGGGCCGTCCGGGTCTCCTGGACCGGCTGGGCCGCCGTGGTCCCGGGAGCTCCGTACGCCCCCTGCGTCTTGTACGCCCCCTCGGTGTCCTGGGCCCCAGGCGTCTCCTGAGCCCCCAGCGTCTGGGACGGCACACGGGACTCGTACGCCTCCACCGGCTGCGGCCCCGGCCCGGCCGCGGACCCCAGCGCGTGCGCCAGGCGCTCCAGCTCCGGGACCCGGTGGTCCCACACCAGCTCCCGGACCGTCAGCTCCCCGTCGTAGCCCGTCTCCTCCAGCACCAGGGGAGCGACGAACGGGAAGTCCGGCGTGACGAACAGGTGCTGCCGCGGTGCCCCCGGCGCCACCGGCAGCGCCACGCCGACGCCCGCCACGCCCCTGACCACACAGGTGCGCGCCAGCTCCGGCGACCACGGCAGTCCCGCCTGCCGCACGGCAGCCGCAAGCGGGACCACCACGGGCCGCACCGGGTCCAGGCGGACACCCTGCGCCGCCCACACCGCGCTGAAGAACGACACCCGCGCCGCGTCGGTCAGCAACTCGTGCTGCTTCAGCGGGGTGCGGGTGTCGTGCGTGACGATCGGTGCGATGTACCGCCCGAGTTCGGGCACGGCCTCCAGTGCCCGCCCGTACTCGCGGTGGTCCTGCCGCGACGGGTGCGGCATGCCCAGCGGGTGCGAGTGCACGATCCCCTTGAAGCGCTCGGGTCCGGACTTCTCCCGCCGGCCGATCTCGTCCAGCAGCCATGCGGTGTTGCTGTACTCCACATGCGTCACGTGCGCGTGCGCGTCGTGGACGAACGCCGTCACGACGTCCCGGCCGCGCAGCCCGAGCAGGGCGCCGCCCTGCTCGGGCCGGGTCAGGCCGAGGTCCGTGCCCACCTGGTCGATCACGTAGTCGAAGACGTGTACGGGCAACACCGCGGGCACTCCTACTGGTTCCGGTTGAACGGGAAGGGATGGCCCATGCGGACGAAGTCGACGCCGAGCGCCCAGGTCGCCGACCGGGCGTACGCCTCCTCCAGTGTGGGCTGACCCGAGCCGGGGCGCTCGGAGAGGCAGATCTTGCCGCTGGACCAGAGGTGGAAGCCGTGCTGGTCGTGGTCCGGGAGGGATTCCAGCTCCGGCTCCAGCAGCCGCACCTTGTAGTCGGTGCCGTCGAAGTGCGCGCACATCACGTACGTGTTCCGGAACTCGGTGGTGATCTCGTAGACCCACCCCTCGGCACCGGGGGTGTCCTCGTAGTACGTCCCCGGCGGCATCTTGGTCCGCGCCACCCGCCGGTCCGCGGCCAGCCGCGCCCCCTCGCCGCCGCGCGCCGCGAAGGTGCTGTGCGGGACCTTGGACAGCGGGGCGTCGCTCTCCCCGCCCGTGCCCAGCCGGACCCGTCCGGTCCGGTCGACGTACACCTGTTCCTGACCGCCCTGCGGGCCGTCTGCTCTCTTGGTCTGACTGGCGAAGAAGCTCTCACGGATCGCATTGAGGTCGTACATGTCGGCCATGTCTCTCATCCCTCGCTCGTGGCCTGGTTGATCAGCTCGTAGAGCCGTACGGTCGCCGGGGCGTCCGGGCCGTAGGTCTGGCAGTAGTCGGCGTACAGCGCCCGGTACTCGGTCGCGGCGGCCTGGTGCTCGCCGGCCGCCGCCAGCCAGTGCGCCAGGTCGAAGCGGACCTCCGACAGCCGGGCGTCGGAGGTCGGCAGCGCGGCGGCGACCGCCGCGCGCAGCTCGGCCAGGTGCTTCGCGGCGGCCGACGGATGTCCGCCCTCGCCCAGATAGCGCGCGAGGTTGAGGGCGGCCACGAGTGCCAGCGGGTCGACCGGGCCCAGCACTTGGCGGGCCCGCGCGGCCACCGGGGCGAGCCGGTCGGCGGCCGCCGCCGGGTTCTTCGCGGCGTACAGGGCGCTGGCCAGGTGCAGGATGACCAGCCAGGTCCCGGCGTCGTCGGCGGGCAGCACCTCGCGGGCCAGGTCCGCCACCTCGGCCAGGAGGGGGACACGCCTGTCTGGCTCTTATACAACTCTCCGCACCCCCGAGACACCGGCGG